>NZ_CP095413.1:2749090-3054545 GCF_023016285.1 Muricauda sp. SCSIO 64092 | reverse complement strand
CATATCAGCACCGAAAACAGTTTTAATGTTAAGGCCATCAAAAATGCTGTATTGCAAATATGAAGAGAGGTTTCCAAAATAGGTTTTTTGATATCGATCCGTATTGTCAAGTTTTGTTGCAGGACCGGCATCGCCAGACCCTCCAATACCGTTACCAACTCTTCCGTAATGCCAGTCTTGGGCCGTCATCCCTGGTTCCAATGTAAAGATACTATTGTTGAAGGGTGCATCTTCACCAGCCCTATACCCATTGTCAAATGGGGCCAATCCCAATGCCACTGCTTGAGCATTCAGTTCCTGTACGAATGCAATGGATGCTTCTGTATGGTAGATAGGGTGTACACTATACGCTCTTAAGAGATCCCGCATGTCATGCCCTACGATATCCCTATTGGACACAAACCCATTGAAACTTATTCCTGTTTTGAACTTGTCCCCCAGTTTTGCATCAATATTCAAACGTGCATTTGCCCTTTCAAAACCTTGGGTAATTGCAACCCCTTCCGTATTTAAATAACCCACAGAGGCAAAATAATTCACGTCCTCGGTGCCACCACTCATACTAAAATCATGGTTCATACTATAGCCATTTCGGAAAAACCAATCCTCAACCCCTACAACATCAGGTGAATTTGCAAACCCATTAAGTCTATATTCCACAATTGCAGGATCCAAATCCGACACATTAAATGTACCATCTGCAATATTTGCTCGTGCAATTTCCGCATAATCACCAGCGGTCGTCCTTATATTGTCCCTGAGGTATCTACTGGAAGTGCTGAAGTAAGTATTGTAACTAAAACTGGCTTTACCTTGTCTTCCTTTTTTAGTCGTCACCAAAATAACCCCATTTGCCCCCCTGGATCCATAAATAGCGGCCGAGGCAGCATCCTTTAATACCTCCAAACTTTCGATATCATTGGGGTTGACCGTTGCCAAACTTCCTGAAATGGGATATCCATCCACAACAATCAGGGGATCTGCATTGCCATTAACCGACGATGCCGCCCTGATTTGGATCTTGGGATCGGCACCTGGTGCCCCATCTTGATTTTGGATTAATACCCCGGACAACTTACCGCCCAATGCCTCATCCACACGGCTCGCCTGGATTGCTGCAATTTCACCACCTTCTACTTTGGCAACAGCACCCGTTAAAGAGGATTTTTTTAGGGTACCATAACCAATGACCACTACCTCGTCCAATTTTTGCGAATCTTCTTGCAGCACAATGTCCAAGGTTTGTTGATCTGTGATTTCCACGGTTTGTGTAGTATAGCCTATATATGAAAAGCGCAGGGCTTCTCCAGAAGCTACTTCAACCGTATAATTTCCATCAAAGTCGGTCTGAACACCGCG
Source organism: Muricauda sp. SCSIO 64092 (assembly GCF_023016285.1). Classification (GTDB taxonomy): domain Bacteria; phylum Bacteroidota; class Bacteroidia; order Flavobacteriales; family Flavobacteriaceae; genus Croceivirga. Next base: position 3,053,186 of record NZ_CP095413.1, on the reverse strand, counting down.
AGTGGTGTTCACCACAATAACATTGACCCCTGGGACAGGGGTGTTGTTTACGTCCGTTACCGTTCCCGAAACGGTAAAGGTTTGTTGTGCAAATAGCTGGATAGTACTAAGTACCAATCCAACTAAAAAAAGTTTAGTTCTTAAGCTCATTTGTTAAATAGTTAATTTACATCTTGAGTTAATTCCAATTCCCTAAGGGAACCGACGAATCATCCTAATTGCAACAAATAGCCTTTATAGTATCTGGAAGAATTTGATTATTTTTGAGTTCTTCAAATGTACATACCATATGTGTATTTGTTGATTTTACTTCCCTCCGAAAGAAGTAACGTATCAAAAGGACAGGCGTGCACCTGTCCTTTTTTTATGGTCAACTAAAACGTCATTCGCAATGGGTTTTATTGATTTCGGTTTGCTCAACCAAACTGGTTAACCAATTTGGTTTACCAAATATATGTTATACTCGCGTTAAAAAAAAATGATTTTGTCATTTAAATGTTAAAATTTTGGGTGTTCCCTTCCTTTGTTTAGGAAAGTTTTAAGAGCTCTAAACAGAATGTTGTTACCCTATATCGCAATGGCATAAAATCCTTGGAGTTGGACTAAAAACAGCCATTGAGCATGTCCTTTAACTACAGGGTCACTACCGTTAACATAAGATTCAAAAGAAATAAAACATCATCAATGGTATGGAGATAATTCTGCTAAGCGATTCGGTAATCAATAATGCCTTCCCTTGTGGAAAACGCTTCTTTATTGGCCCTTGATATTCTTGTCCGTTTCAATGGGAAACCTCAAGTTCATAAAATTTGACCGTTGCATAGGCTCCTGCATCACTGGTTTGCAAATAATTCCCCGCTTTAAAGTAGTTTTCAAAAATGCCCCACTTCTTTATATTGTCATCCTCATAGACCACTGCTTCAGAATCATTCAATATCACCTCCATTCTACCGTCAGAAACCAGCACTTCCAATGAAAATGGATTAAAACCCACTTCTTCATTGAAATTAAAGCCATCATCATCTGTCCATGCATCCGTATACAATACTTCCGTATCCGAAACATTGGGATTTTTAAGAACCTTGGCCTTTACCCTAACCTTCCCATCCTGCCAGTATATTTTGAGCATGGGTGGGGCATTGTTGTCCTTCTGCCCGATCAGATCCCGTTGGGCGTTGGTCAAACGTCCATGAATCTGCATAATAATGGTCCTATGGTAGTCATTATCCAAATCCTGTGAAATGGCCTCCATTTCCAATCTTCCTTTAAGTCTACCGCCTTGGGAAAAGGTCCAATTGACCGAGTTGCTGCCCGGTTCCATCTGTTCCCTAAGTTCCGTTCTGGACCTGGAGGAGTTTGGGGTGGTGGCTCCTGGATAGGTATGGAACACCAACGCCCCCGCTATGGAATCATTGTACATGAACGGTTTCAAGGTTTCGTTTGTGGCGTACGCCAATATTTCTGGTGGTTCCACCTCAATGGGTCTACCATCCCTTCCTATGGGAAGTGTCACCTTCCAATGGTTTAAATCGATTTCCGGCAGTACGTATGTAGGTTCGCTGGTCTCCTCCTCAGTACCGGTGGGTGTCCCTTCTTCAGCACCTATTTCTTCATGGATTTCCTCGTGAACCTCTTCTTGGGAATCACAACTTTGACAAGAGGCCAAAGTGACCAGCAAGCCCATAAACCAAAAAATGGATTTCATAGCATACGGTTAATGTTCAACATCCAGTTCATAAATCCTTACTTTGGCAAAAGCACCTTCGTCCCTAGTCTGAAGATAATTGCCGGCCTTAAAGTAATTCTCAAAAATGCCCCACTTTCTTATACTGATGTCATCATAAACAAAAAACTCATTTTTATTTAAAGAGACCACCATTTTGCCGTCCGTAACGTTTACCCCTATCAGAAACTTTCTAAAACCAACTTCCTCCTCAAAGGTTCTCCCCTCATCATCCACCCAAGCTTCTTTGTGCAATATTCCGACTTGGTCGACACCTGCATATTTTAGCACTTTGGTCTTCACGCGTATCTTACCCTCCTGCCAATAAATCTTAAGGATGGGTGGCGCATTATTGTCTTTTTGTCCGATCAACTCCCGTTGTTCGTTAGTAAGCCTTCCATGGATTTGGGCAATGATCACTTTATGATATTTTCCATCTTTCCCTTTGGAAACCTCCCCCATGGCCATCTTGGCTTTTAAATGGCCTCCCTGGGCAAATGTCCAGTTTGTGTTGTTGTCACCGGAAACCATTTGTTCCCTAAGTTCCGATCTCGAATACTTTGTATTCGCGGTTGTTGAATTTGACGGATATGCATGAAAAACAAGGGCTCCCGCCACAGAATCATTATACATATAGGGCTTAAGGGCCTCATTGGTGGCATAGTCCAATATAGCGGGTGGTTGAACGGTTAAGGCCTTCCCTTTTCCATTACCTTCCGGAATGGTGACGCTCCAATGCCTTAAATCAACTTTTGGCAGGCGATACTTCTTTTTTTTCTTCTTACGCTTCTCAACTTTTATATCCGATTCTGCAACGCTATTTGCCTTTTCCTGACAAATAGCGTTAACAGATAGAAATGTGATTAGTATAAAACTTACCGTTTCTTTTCGGAGGTGTCTCATTTGCCTTATCATTTATCTTTCCGATTCCATTCCAGACTTAAAATCCCGGGGTATTAATAACGACATCCGTTAAGAATACCTCATTGTCTCCAGCAACCGTAGTGGTTGGAACAAAATAGAAGATGACAAATTTCTGGTCCGTTGATGTCAAAATATCATCTGCATTCTCATCTACCCTACTTTGGGGAAAGCTAAATGTGGCATCCGCCGTAAAGCTAAAGGTAACTTGTTGCCAACCATCCACAGCATCTGAAATTACGGGTTGGGTAACGAGTGCCAACGAAGCCAGTTCCGTATCGGCAGCCGGTTGATCGGATAAAATGTAGAATGTTCCTTCCAAATCACCTACGGGCGTACTTTCCGTTCTTATAAAGGCAGAGATCGAATATTCCACTCCCGTTTCCACCTCAAAGGGTTGATAGGCCCTTTCCCCAGGGCTATCAAACTTGAGCGATCTATCGGAAGTACCTCCTGCCGATGTTGCATCCGTACTAGATGAACTTGCTTTGTCCGTTGTTCCTCCTGTGTTGGCAATATCAGAAACCCAAGCTTCTAAATCATCATTTCTCCAGAAGTTAAAAGGAGTGTCCGTCCCATCGTTAAAGGTATCGTCCGGATCTACGGTCCAGGCATCAACAAGATCATTGTTGTTGTTTTGCGAAGTAGGATAGGTCTGGAAATCCGCATTTTGGATAACCGCGGCAAACGTAGCTTCAATTCCTCCCACGGCAACAGCCTGGGTAATGCTTTTTGAAACACCGGCTTCATTGGTGGTGGTCAAAGTAACATCATAGGTGCCATCAGCAGCATAGGTATGGGTTGGGTTAACCTCTGTGGACGTATTGCCATCCCCAAAATCCCAGCTGTGCGATACGGCCAAAAGTGAACTGTCCGTAAACTCAGCGGTCAAAGATGAAGTAGTGAACGTAAAATTAGGCACTGTGGACAATACCAGACCTTGGATAATTTTACTTGTGGCTACCTCAACACCCAAAAAGTTGGTTGCCGTAAGCGTTACTTCAAAAATATCGGCAGAGGAATAAATATAGGTTGGACTAAAATTGGGATCTTCCTCGGTATCCTCTTCAGAACTCCACTCCACAGTTTGTCCATCCCCAAAATCCCACACCAATTCAAGGGCCCCGGTAGTCAGGTTTTCAAAAGTCACCTCGGAATCCACCGTACTAAAATCAAAGTTGACAAACATGGGGGATACTTCGGTGGAATCAACTGCCGTTAGACCATCCGAACTGGTCGTTGTTAATTTCACCTTGTATAGACCGCCGATGGCATAAGTATAGTTTGGGTTTGCTTCCGTTGATGTCCCACCATCACCAAAATCCCAAAAATAAGAAACTGCATCCGTGGAATAACTCCTAAACACTACGGACAGGTTATCATCTGCGTTGGTACTTGTAGTGAACAGTGTATTGGGCTGTATGTTGTTGATATTACCTGTTGGCGGTACAAATTCCTCGAATGTTGAATCGTAACAGGACAAAAAGCTTACCAATACAAATGATAGTGCCAAAGCACTACTAACGGAATATTTAATTTTCTTACACATGATCCTCATTGTTTAACTGTTATGGCGAATGAATCCAGTCTACTTTCAACACCGGTATTTGTTACGTAAATGATTACACTCTCATTTTCGCCTGATTGGAATGTAATGGCATGTTGCTTAAAAACATCGCTCACTCGACCAACATTGCTATCCGTTCTTGATGCAACGATATTTTCATCCAGTAGCGATTCTGTGTAACCAGCAGTATCAGGATTTAATATGGATACCGTAATATCACCAAAGCTACTGTCATCGAACTCACTAAAATAGGTCAGCACATATTCTGCACCCGGAGTTACCTCTATTTCTTGATAGGCCACCCTGGCTCCATCGGCAGGAAATTTGGCCGCTTGAAAACCGTCGGGCAACCTCCCTTCCACAGACGTTGAATTGATCTGTATCACCGTAGTGCCACCACCAAGGGGACTCCAATCGGTATTATTTGGGGCCCTCCAGGAATCCCGACCATCTCCCGTACCATCAAACAAACTATTGTCCTCAAAACTGGGTTCCCCTATTTCCGGGACCGGTATGGTTGGAACGGCTTGATTAATGGTAACCGTCCGTAGTGTGGTTTCCGATTTGCCAAGGTTATCGGTCACCATTAGACTCACATTGTAATCCCCGGGACCTGGAAATGAAAAAATAAGCTCCCTATCCTCCAAGGTTGCCGCGGGCAAAGCCGCAATTTGGCTCTCAAAATCTGCTACGTTTTGTCGAGTCTCCTCTGAAATGGCAGCTTCGGCGCTCGCCAATTGCCCTTCCAAGGCAGCAATTTCCGCTTCCAGTACGGCCACTCTATCCATATCCGATTCACAGGGAATCCTGAATTCGAGTTTTGCTATTTCCTCTTCCAGGGCAACCACTGTGGCCAGTTCGGCCTCAATCAATTGCCTAAGAATAGGTAAATCCTTATGTATCAAGGTGATTCCTTCTCCAGGTTCAACGGACCATAGGTATTGCGTTCCATTTACGGCAAGATTGGAGCCGGCTTGAAAATTAACCTCATAATTTGCTGATAATTCAATGTCGTTGCAATCGAATTCCGAAGTGGAAATGTCGGTAAAACTATAGAAAGGGGTAGGGCCCGTAAAATCTTCCAGGTCCCCAACATCCGCTAAATCATCACTAACGCAGGAGGCCAAGGAAACCAATATTCCCAGAACACCCCATCTCAGGTTTAAAAAAACATTTTTCATAGTAATTGAATTTTAATATCCGGGATTTTGTTCGTAAAAATTGGGCAGATTGTCTATCTCGCGCTGTGGAAAGGGGAGGTATTTCCTTTCACTGGTGTAGAACAGATTGTTTTCATCTGAAAATCGCTGTAAAATGTTATCTGCTTCACCAAAACGTATCAAATCATATAACCGCTGATTTTCATAAACGAACTCCACCCTCCGTTCCTCCAGTAAAGCGTCTTTGGTTAAGTTGACCACCTCTTCCAGACCTGCCCTAGCCCTAACCTGGTTGAATGCACCAACAGCCCTGGTATCTGTAGTACTTTCACCACCGGCCAAAATGGCCTCGGCATAGAGCAACAGGACATCTGCATACCTCAAAACGATCCAGTCGTTATCCCCAATTTCACCATCCGTTGGAAATTTATCATTAAACGTATCGTTGGTAATAACATCCGGATTATAGGACAACACTTGAATACTCGCGGGGAATCTCACCGGTTGAAGTTCCGGTGTCATCACTTCCAAAAAGTCCAACGTTGCGATATTGACGCCATTGGAAGGTCCTTGTAAGGTCATGGCAAAACTATGGGATTCCGAATCTGTTTGAACCTGATCGTCCAAGCCACTGTCACTGGTCACATAGTTATCGCTACTAAAAAGGTCGTAGGCGATTGAGAATATGATCTCGTCATTGATTTCCAATCCCGGATTGTTGGACCAACTTCCATCGAGGACTATCTCAGATTCCGAGAAACCGCCGGAAAACTCATTTCCAAATACATTCCCGTACAGTATCGCCAAATTGGCATGGTATTCGGCATCCGTTAAGATATCGATGGAAGGATCCAAGGGGTCTGCATTGAAAACAAAATTCTCGGCATCTTCCCTTTCAACAAACAACAGATCATAATTGAAAAAGTCATTGTTTTCTACCACAGAGGCCAATAGTAACTCGGCTTCAACATAATCAGGATTTGGCTGACTGAGATACGCTTTTGCCGCCAAACAAATGGCCGCACCCTCCGTAGGTCGATACCTATTTTGTTCAACACCATTGAGGAAGGCAATTGAGGTTTTAAAATCATCGATAATTCTCTCATAAACTTCGGCTTCGGGCAATTGGGGATACTCCAACGCTTCTTCTTCATTTACGTCCAACACTTTATCCACGTAAGGAACATTTTGATAGGCCCTGACCAGATTAAAATGGCACAAAGCCCTCATAAAATAGGCTTCCCCAACGGTGAACTGTTGGGTCTCCGGAGCTAAAAACCGATTATCGATAACTGTATTCGCATGTTTTATGGTGGCCATATTATTGGAATAGTAGGTGGCCACATCCCCATTATTGACATCAACGTTATATGACGCTATTAAAGGGAAATTTCCATTTTCCGTATTGGCCCTAACGTTATCCGAACGAAGTTCAGTCAATAAAAACTCATTTGCCGGAATCTTTTGGTAAGCGTCCAAAACTCCATTGGCCAACAATAGAAAGCCATCGTCGGTTTGAAGCAACTCTTCCAATGAGAGTGCTGTGGGGTTGCTCAGGTCAAGTTCCTCTTCACAGCTCGCCAAAAAACCGATCAAGGAAAAACAAATTAGTATTCTTATATATATTCTTTTCATAACTGATTAAAATTGAAAGTTAATCCCAAATGATACCGATCTCACTATTGGCCCATCACCTCTTTGATAGCCAAAGGTCAATGGGGTGTTTGCATTATTTGAGGTTTGTCCTACCGCTTCAGGATTGAAGCCTTCATAACCTTCGGCAAAGAAGTACAATAGGTTTTCTCCCGTTAGATAAAAGCGTAATCTATCAAACCCGTATTTTTCGCCCAGTTCACTGGGCACGGTATATCCCAACGTGCAGTTCCTCAAGGCAATAAACGATGCGTCTTGAATGTGATCGTCCGTAAACCTCCGGTGTACCGTTAAATCAGCATCAGGAAAACTGGCCACTTCATTTACGGCCGATTCACTGGCATAGTACAACTGATCCAAATCGGCAACCCTGACCTCAGCCCCGTGGGATCCTTGCCATTGGAATGAAAAGTCAATATTCTTATAAGTGAATTCAGAATTAAAACCCCATTCAAAATCAGGATATGGATTCCCCAACTCGGTTCTATCCTCATCATCTATGATCCCATCATTGTTCAAATCCTTCACATATACATCAGCAAAATCATTGTTGAACCGGTTAAATGGATTATCTACCCATTCCAATGGGATCTCCCTATCATAGACAAAGCCATAAAAAGAAGTTATCGGTTGCCCCACGCGGGCAATGAATTCCGTTGGCCGGGTATCTTGATCGATCCTTGAGATGATCTGCTCATTGTTCCCCAGACTTTCTACCGTATTTCTGTTCAAGGAAAATTGACCTGCAACATTCCATCTGAATTTTGGAGTACTCAACAGCCGGGAACTTGCCACAATTTCAACACCTTCGTTCTTGACTTTTCCAATGTTCTGTAACCATGCATCCGCACCATAGGTCGCGGATACCGGAGCAAAAAGAATTAAGTCTTCACTTGTTCTGGTATAGTAGTCCGCCGTTATACTTAAAACACCCCTTCCAAACGTAATATCAATACCTGGGTTAAATTCTATCAACTTTTCCCAACCTAAATTTGAATTGGGCAAGGTTGTTCCTTTTACCCCTACACCATTATTATAGCCAACGGTACTGAATGTCTCTTCAAAACGATATAACGAATCAAAGACATTATTGGATATTTCGTTCAAGCCCGAAACACCGTAACTGGCCCTTAACTTTAGGAACGTAATGAAATCACTGGAGGCCAGGAAGTCTTCACTTGACACATTCCAACCAAAAGAAGCCGCTGGGAAGAAACCAAATCTGGTATCGGGTCCGAATCTCGTACTACCATCGGCACGGGCAGAGACCTGAAACAGGTATTTACCATCGTAATCATAGTCCAGTCGACCAAAATAGGAGACCAGTTTGTCCTGTCCATTAAGGGTAGCGGTGGTTCCATTGTCGGCAAGCGCAATGTTAACATTAAAGTCATTGGTGAAACCTACTGCCTCAGAATCCTGTCTGAAAAAATCCCTCACGGTATATTCAAAACCGACCACTGGATTGAAGTTGTGTTTCCCAACACTTTTTCTGTATCGCAATAGCGATTCAAACGCATATTGATAGACCTCGTCTTTTCTCACAAATCGAAACGATTCCTGATCTCTATTTTCCTGGCCCAACACATTGTCTTGTCGATTGGTTCGGGTGTGCCTAAAAATACCTGAAATTGCTTGTCTAAAATTGAGTCCATCCGCCAACTCAAAATCAATATAGGCCGCTCCATTAAAGTTAAACTGGTTTTTTGTGCTCGATCGCTCAAAAAAATGGGCCAGAGGATGTACGTTTCTTGTGGTGGACAAAGTCAATCCCCCAGAGGTCAAATCACTGACCAATGGCAATCCTGTACTTGGATCCCTTGCAATTGCCCTTGGATTGTTGGGATCAACGGTAAACACATGGTCAAACGCCCTGGAAAAACCATAACTGCCTACCCCAAGGTTTTCAAATTGTGCTCCTGCATCCGTAGAAACACCAATATCCCTGGAAAAGTTGGTCACGTAGTTTAGATGATCTTCATTCAGAAATAGGGGCAAATGTCCATACTGTCTTAAAGGATCGGTAAATCGGGCCGGCAATCGTTCTTGATCATTAAAGTTTGCCCGTAAATTGGTGCCAAACTTGATTTTACCGTTTTTTGTTTTACTATCTACCTTTATTCTGGCATTGTATCGTTTAAAGTCATCAATCAGATTAATGCCCTCATCATGCAGATACGTCAAGGAAGCGTTGTATTTTGTTAATTCCGTTCCCCCTCTGGCTGAAAAAGAATGACTGGTTATGGTACCGCCGGGGAAAATTTCATCTTGCCAATTTTGCTCACCATCGCCCAATGAAGCGATAAACTCCATGGCTTCGAGCTCGGCATAAGCAACGTTGTAATCGTTTGTAATTCTATCGAAGTTTGGACTATTGGGAGAAATGGCATCGACCTCACCTTGCAGACCGTCCAGTCTTGCTCGCTCATCTGCAATTGTCGTATTGAAATTGTTGTTTCTTCTGGAGTATTTGATTCCTGTGAACGTATTGTAAGAAAATGATGTTTTGCCTGCAATCCCTTCTTTGAGTGTGACCAATATGACCCCATTTGCACCCCGAGAACCATATATTGCGACGGAAGAAGCATCTTTTAAAACACTTAATGAAGCAATATTGTTGTTATCTATGGTACCCAAAATATCCGGGTCATTCCCCAAAACGATACCATCCACCACAATGAGGGGAGAGGAAAATCCTGTAATGGACCCTGGACCCCTTAAGGTAATTTGAGGGTCACCCCCTGCTTCCGAAGCCGTTGTTTGAATTCGAAGCCCTGCAACTTTACCTTGCAATGCATTTTCAACACGGGCCACAGCAAAATTTTCAAGTTCCTCACCTCCAATCTTTGTTAGGGCGCTCGTAACATTTTTTTGCTTTTGCTCACCGTAACCAATGACCACAACCTCGTCCAATTTATTCAAATCTTCTTCAAGAATAATATTGATTGTTGTTTGGCCGGTCATGACAACGGTCTGCGCTGCAAAACCGATATAGGAGAACTGTACCACCTCTCCTTCGGATACGGTAAGGGAAAAATTTCCATCAAAATCGGTTTGTGTACCTCGGGTAGTGTTCAAAATGACAATGTTAACCCCAGGAATGGGCGCGCTGTTTACATCAGTCACCGTTCCCGAAACGGTAAAAGTTTGTTGCGCAAATAGTTGGATAGTACCAAGTACCAATCCAACTAAAAAAAATTTAGTTCTTAAGCTCATTTGTTAAATAGTTAATTTACGTCTCGAGTTAATTCCAATTCCGCATAAGGGAACTGACGAATCATTCCGTTTGCAACAAATAGCCTTTATAATATCTGGAAGAATTTGATTATTTTTGGGTTCTTCAAATGTGCATACTATATGTGTATTTGTTGATTTTACTTCCCTCCGAAAGAAGTAATTTGATAAAAGGATAGGCGTGCACCTATCCTTTTTTTTTTCTGTTAGAAAAGCATTCTTAAAATTGTTTAGTTTGTTATTGGTTTGCAAAACCAAATTGGTTAACCAATTTGGTTTACCAAATATATGTTATGCTAGCGTTAAAAAAAAATGATTTTGTCATTTAAATGTTAAAATTTTGGGTATTCTGCCCTTTGTTTAACGAAGTTTTAAGGGCTCTAAACAGAACGCTATGGTCCAGTGCTACGATTGCATGAAATCTTCCCGGATCGGACTAAAAACATCTATTAAAACCCCGGGCTTTTTACAAATTGCACCATGAAGGATGTGCGGTGGAATATAAAATGCATCCCCACCCTTCATCATTTTGGTTTCGTCCCCAATGGTAAGTTCAAATTCCCCACTTTCCACGTAAGTAACCTGGGAATGGTAATGCTCGTGCATTGGGCCAACCCCGCCTTCATCAAAATGTACTTTGACCAACATTATCTTATCGTCATAGCCCATTATTTTTCTTTTGACACCTTCTCCGATAACTTCCCACTCAATGTCATCCCCCATTAAAAATTCTTTGCTTGATCCAAATGTTTTCATATCCTATTGTTCTTAGTAGTTACAAAATATATCTCTTAATTACTTTATTTGATTGACTTGGGTGGCGTACCAGGGCCCACTGTTCCTGCTCTAAACCACACTTCCGTGTAACAGCCATTTTCATATTGTTTGGCGATATCACCGTTATAGGTATCTGCCCCGGTGCACCAAACCATATTGATTTCAGGATTCTTTCCGTTGGTTTGATTGTAGGCTCCCTGCTTGAAATAATTTAATTCCCCCGCATAGGCCTTGGCCCGTTCCGTACCGTCTTGCCCTATGGGCACAAATAACCGCTTCACCTGTGATGGCAAGTCCGTCTTTTTCGTGTATTCGGATGAGATGAGGTTTTTGGTAAATGTCTTGGTTTCGTGATTGTCATTTTTGAAGGTGAGATACATAATCCCCTGATAAACATTTACTTCGTAGCTGAATTCCTCTCCTAGTTCTATTCCATCCACCGGCTCTGCAGGATACTCATTTTTGCCGGTTCCGGTGATGGACATATCATGTCCCCATACAGCAGTTGAATAATCCCATCTTCCAGAGTTATCATCGCCTTCGGTATTGATTTCATAATTCCAAAATACAGAGCCTTTTGTATGGCCAGGGAACTTCTTATAAAATATTTTTAGCGGTTCATTTTCATGACCTTCACCACTATGGATCTGCCCAACCACGGTCGAATAAGAAGCGGCAACCCTGGCATCACCGGAGATGGAGACTTGCATAACTTTACAGGTTCCCGTTAGTTTACCCCCTTGCTCGGGCGTCCATTCCCTTTTTTCCTGTAGCTCTGTTCTGGTATTGCTGGAGTTTTTTGAGGTCACTCCAGAATTTGGTGTTTTGTATACAACCCAACGTCTGGTACCGTCAATTACCGTATAAAAAAAGTCTTTATGTTCGAACTTGGTAAGGTCATCCACATTGGTTCCGTCCCCCATTAATATTTTAAACTTATCCATAAAAGGAATGACCTCATGGGGGTAAACCGTTTTCCCACTTAAACCATCATTTGCCTCGAAATACCCTGCATTCGAAATGGCATCATCACTGACCGCAATACTTGCCGTTTTAAACCAAACTTCGGCATAATTGCCATCCGCATATTGTTGTTGAATATCACCGCCATGGGTTTCAGCACCGGAACACCAGACTTTATTTACCTTAGGGTCCTTTCCGTTTGTTTGGTTATACGACCCCAATTTAAAAAAGAGTCCTTCGGGTGCATACGCATTTTCACGTTCCAGGCCATCTTGACCCATGGGTACAAATAATCCCTTGACTTGTTCTGGTATGCTTGACTGTTCCACATATTCGGAAGAAACAAGGTTTTTAGTAAATGTTTTGGTTTCATGCCCTTCACTGGTAAATGTGAGATACATAATTCCTTCTTTGACTTCCACTTCATAACTGAACTCTTCCCCCAAAGCAATTCCATCTTTCGGTTCTGGTGGATACGTGTTTTCATCTGTTCCGACAACCGAAAAGTCATAGCCCCAAATGGGATAGGAATAATCCCATCTACGTGAATTGTCATCACCTGCGGTATTGATTTCATAATTCCAAAAGACCGATCCTTTTTCATGGCCCGGAAACTTCTTATAAAATACTTTTAATGGTTCATTTTCATGTCCATCGGCACTATGAATTTGACCCACAACCACAGCGTAAGTGGCCGCAACTCGGGCATCGCCCGTGTTTGCAACATTCATCACTTTAAGTGTAGCATTCATTTTAGCTTCACTCATTGGCGACCACTTTTTCAATTGTGCCAATTCAGTTCTTGTATTATTTGAAGTGCCATGGGTATTCCCTGCATTAGGTGTCTTAAATACTACCCAATTGCTGTTCCCATCCTTGGCGGTATAAAAGAAATCCTTGTTCTCATAGTCTGTTGCCTGACCTACATTGGAACCATCCCCTAAAATCAAATTCCAATGTTGGAAAAATGGTATGATATCATTGGCATTGTTTACTACAGCCGTTGTTTCGGCACTGTTTACGCCATTCTTGTTTTTGCTTTCAGCACAGCCATTCAACAAAAAAAATGTACTTATCATTACTATGCAATGGACGAAAATTGATTTGCCCTTCCATTTTAGAATTGGTGAATGAAGGCCATATGGTTGTGAAGAGAAAAAATTGTTCATTTAAATTGGTTTACCAGATTGGTTTACCAAATATATGTATATTTGTATACTTGGCAAAAATTTAACACCAAAATTACCTGCATTCCATTTTACAAGTTCAAAATACATGGCAAACACCTTATCCACTCCAGAAAAGTTTAAGCACATCAGCACAGCCACAATCGCCACCTGTCTTTTTAAAAAAGGGTTACGCAATCAATGCATGCAAAATGTGCGTCCATTGACATCAAAAAAAATGGTTGGGGAGGCTTTTACCTTACGGTACATTCCTGCCAGGGAAGACCTTAATCCCATTGCGGTATTTAAAGATCCCGAACACCCACAGCGGGTGGCCATTGAGCAATGCCCCAAAAATGGGGTACTGGTCATCGATAGTAGAAAAGACGCCCGAGCAGCTTCGGCAGGGTCCATTCTTATTACCAGACTGATGAAAAGGGGGGCAGCTGGTGTAGTAACCGATGGTGGATTTCGGGACTCCGGGGAAATCGCAGCGCTTGACTTCCCTTCCTTCCACCAAAGGCCGTCCGCTCCAACAAACCTGACACTGCACCAGGCCATTGCGATCAATGAACCCATAGGCTGTGGTGATGTGGCCGTTTTTCCCGGGGATTACATTGTTGGTGATGCGGATGGTGTAGTGGTGATTCCGGCATCTATTGCAGATGAGGTTGCGGACGAATGCCTTCAAATGACCTTGTTTGAAGAATTTGTACTGGAAAAAATCAATGAAGGACAATCAATCCTTGGTCTCTATCCACCCACCGATCCACAAATTTTAAAGGAATTCGAGGCATGGGAAAAGAACAATACAACGAAAGTCCCCTAAATTTTATGAAAGACACAGTATGGCTAAAAAAGTAATCACATTTGGTGAGGTAATGATGCGTCTGTCCCCACCCGGCTATTCCAAATTTTCACAGGCTACTTCTTTTGAACTGGTTTATGGGGGTGGCGAAGCAAACGTCGCCATTTCATTGGCCTACTTGGGTATTAAAGCAGCCCACGTAACACGTTTTCCCGATAATGCCCTGGGTAGGGCGGCTACCCAATTTTTACGTCAGCACTGGTTAAGCACCGAGCATGTTTTTTACGGTGGGAATATGTTGGGCAAGTATTTTTTGGAAAAAGGTGCCGTACACAGGCCCAGTGAGGTTATTTATGAACGGGAAGGCTCTTCCTTTTCCTTAATAGAACCGTCAATGGTCAATTGGGCACATGTACTCAAAGACGCCGATTGGTTCCATTGGACGGGCATTACCCCAGCCATTTCAGAAGGGGCCAAAATGTGCTGCTTGGATGCCATTAAAACGGCAAATCACATGGGAATACCTGTTTCGGGGGATATTAATTCCCGTAGCAACATGTGGAAATATGGGGAAACCATGCAAGAGGTGATGCCAGAACTGGTACAAAACTGTGATATTGTAATTACCAGTCGCCGTGGTATCCAAGAAATGTTTGGCCTTGGTGAATCGGGGGGAAAATTTCGGAATTCCGCTAAGCTCCTCATGGAAACCTTTCCCAAAATTAAGAAAGTGGTTGGGAAAACCAGGAAATCCATAAGTGCCTCCCATCAACAAATACAGGGAAAAATGTGGAACGGTCAGGAGTATATCAAGACCGAAATGCTGAATATTACCCATGTCATTGATCGCGTTGGCACCGGGGATGCTTTTGCCTCAGGCCTGATCTACGGATTATTGCATTATGATGATGACATCCAGGCGTTGAATTTTGCTTCGGCCGCTTGTGCGCTAAAGCATACCGTTCCCGGTGATGTAAATATGGTGTCTTTGGAAAATGTGGTAAGTTTAATGCATGGGGACACCTCCGGAGCAATTAAGAGATAAGCTTTTAAAGCCAACTTGAAATACAAATAGTATCCAATCATAAAAACTTAAAATGAACTTAATCGGAAAATGGGCAGCGACAGTAGCTGCATTCTCGGCACTTGGCATTCTACTGTTTTGGTATCTGGGAATGTATGATTATTTGGCACCGGCCGTAATCACTTTTTTTTCCGCTTTGGCATTGGCCGTTAATGGAACCAAAAAATTGAAGGGGTTCTCCTTCACCTTACTGATTTTTGCCGCCGTTGCCGCCGCTATGTTCTATCCCCAATTCTTTTTGGAAATAGGTTCCTTCAAATTAAGTCGGTTGATTGTCCCCCTGCTCATCATCATTATGTTCGGCATGGGCACTTCCATGGGCATTACTGATTTTGTGGGGGTAATCAAAATGCCCAAGGGGGTAATCGTAGGCCTCATTGCCCAATTTACCGTTATGCCCTTTATCGGGTTTGGATTGGCAAGACTCTCCGGACTCCCTCCGGAAATTGCCGCAGGTATTATTCTTGTGGGTTGCTCCCCAGGTGGTCTGGCTTCCAATGTAATGGCCTATATTTCTGGGGCCAATTTGGCCCTTTCCCTGACCCTGACCGCGGTATCCACCTTATTGTCCCCACTCCTAACCCCTTTTTTCATGAAACTTCTGGCAAACGAACTTGTTCCAATCGACTTTCTGGAAATGTTCTGGAGCATCATCAAAATTGTGATCCTTCCCATATTGGCCGGTCTTATATTCAATCACTTCGCCCACGGCAAGTTTAAATGGTTGGATAGCGCGATGCCAAAAATCTCAATGGCAGCCATTGCAATTATTGTTACCATTATTACCGCTTCTGGAAGGGATTCCCTCTTGTCCATTGGCATGATACTGATCATGGTCGTATTGGTCCATAATTTTTCCGGTTACCTCTTGGGTTATTATGGAAGCAAATTGGTTGGCCTTGATGAGAAATCCTCCCGGACGGTGGCCTTTGAAGTTGGCATGCAAAATTCAGGGCTGGCTTCAGGTATTGCCCTGGAGATGGGGCGACTCGCCACCATGGGTTTGGCACCGGCCGTTTTTGGCCCCCTAATGAACATTTCCGGTTCATCGCTGGCCACTATTTGGCAGGGAAAGAATACAAACGTGACGGCCGAGGATACCAGACAAGCTGAATCCATATAAAACCGCTCTATTTTCTCAATGATCCATTGCCGTATCCGGTTCCATTGGCTACATCCCAGCTTCTTTGTTAATGGTTTCAAAAAGCAGTACCAATTCATTATAACGATCGGTGGCATCCTTTCCCAAAACCTGGTCTGCTTGGCTTATCATATTGTACAAATAGGAAATTTGGGCCGCTAACATGGGTTGCGGGTAGGCCCCCTCATTATTTTTCAATTTCGTTAAGACAGCATCAATTTGATCCAAACGCTTTTTTTGACCTTTTTTTTCCTTTAAGGATTTATGTTCCTTTTCCAATGACTCCTGTAGCTTTCGCGCTTTGGACAATAAATCCATTACTTGAATTTGCATGGCCAATTGTTTTTCAATTGTTGCCTGGGATATTCCTTCTTCTTTAACACGTGGGTCCATCACAATATCGAAAGACTGTTGCAACTTTTGTCCACCAATACTTAGGTTCACCGTATACTTCCCTGGAGGTACCATTGGTCCATTTTTATACCGTTTTTCCCCCTCTTTGTGCCAAGCCCCTTTCTGACGCAAATCCCAGGCAAAACGGTTAAGCCCCTTTTTATTTTCCAATTTTTTGGTAACATAACGGAAGGTTTGGCTTAGATTCATGTCTTCCACTTCTTCCACTTTGGATTTTAAGGAGGTACTATCACTGAAAATGGTGACCACCGATTCGTTTTTGGAGTTTAGGATTTCCAACTTCAACCCTTCTTTTGCCTTTTTGGGCAAATAGTAATCCACATATACGCTGGTTCTGGGGTATTTGGGAAATGCCCCATTATCCCTGATTTTGGGATAGCGATACCTAATGGTCCTATCCGGTTGAAATAAATGGGGTTCCCCTTTCAAATTCACGAAAGCATCCTGTCGTAAGGAAGTAATATTGTCCAGAATCCAAAACCCCCGTCCCATGGTACTGATAATCAAATCGCCGCGAAATATTTTAAGATCGGTTATGGGGGTAACCGGAAGATTTTGCTGAAAGGATTTCCATGATAGGCCATCATCAAAGGAAACGAACATTCCAAATTCCGTTCCGGCATACAAAAGGCCTTTTTTTATGGGATCTTCCCGCAATACCCTTGCGTTATGATCTGCCGGTATTCCATTGGACTCCGTACTCAACAACCTCCAACTACGGCCATAATCCTCGGTCTTATAAAAATAAGGTTTCCCATCGCCCAACAAATGCCTGTCCACCGCAATATAGGCCGTGGCCATATCATGCTGGGACGGCTCCACGGATTCTACCCTACCGCCTTTGGGCAGTTTTTTAGGGGTTACGTTTTCCCAGGTCTTGCCACCATCTTTTGTGACCGAGACCACACCATCATTGGAGCCCGTCCATATAAGCCCTTCCTTTAACTTGGATTCACGGATGGAATATAAAGTGCTGTAATATTCCTCTCCCGTGATATCACGGGTGATCGGGCTTCCTGAAATAACCTGTTTGTCCGCTTCAAAAGCGGTCAGGTCGGGGGAAATGGTTTCCCATTCCACACCATCGGAGTCCGTTTTATGCAGGTATTGCGAGCCATGATAGACCACATCCGGATTATGGGGGGATACATGAACAGGAGCTACACGTTGAAAACGGTATTTGAGGTCCTTAGGGTTATGTCCGTAGATATTCGAGGCGCCTACATAATAACTTTTTTCGACACCCGTAAGCTTATTGAACACTCCAAATCTACCTTTGCAATTGGCATAAACGGTATTGTGATCACCGGGTTTTGGAACAGCCGGGCCTGTCTCACAACCCCCTGTATTGATAATCCAACCCCTACCTGGATCCTGAATGGCATATGGAGGAAAACTTGGTACCGCAATCGTGGAATAATTGTCTTGCTGACCCGCATATAGCCAATAGGGATACTGATCATCAACTTCGACCTGGTACAATTCCGCCGTGGGTTGATTGAATTGTGTTGACCAGGTCTTACCCCCATTAAAACTAACATTTGCCCCGCCATCATTCGCTTGAATCAACAATTCGGGGTTATTGGGGTTAATCCAAATATCATGGTTGTCACCATGGGGAACACGCATTCGTTTCCAAGTTTTTCCACCATCGACAGATTTTATAAGTGGATTCGCATTGGAGTAGATGATATCTGGATTGGTGGGATGCAACTCGATATTGGTATAATAAAAAGGACGATTCACCAATCTTATGTCATCCGATACCTGCTCGAACGATTCCCCCTGATCTACGGATTTATACAACCCCCTTTCCTTTTCCGGGGCCTCTATAACCGCATATACAATACTCGAGTTAACCGGTGATACTGCCAAATCAATTTTTCCAATGGTTCCTTTGGGGAGGCCCTTTTCAAGTTTTATCCAATCCTTGCCACCATTAATGGATTTATAGATGCCTCCCTCTTCCTTGGTGCCACCGGAGATAATGGTCCATGGTTTTCTTTCGGCTTTCCAAGCGGCGGCATAGACGATATTGGGATTACCAGGGAGCAATTCCAAATCTGAAAATCCTACTTTTTCCGATATGAACAGTATTTTTTCCCAATTTTTTCCTCCGTCCACGGTCTTGTAGATTCCCCTTTCCGGGTTGGCCTTAAAAGCATTTCCTATGGCCGCCACCCAAACAATATTGTGGTTGGTTGGGTCAATCTCAACTGCCCCTATCTGACCTACTTTTTCAAGACCAATGGCGTTCCAAGTTTTACCGCCATCAATGGATTTGTATATTCCTTTTCCACTGATGACATTACTGCGGAGGCCATCCGAGCCCGTACCCACATAAACAATATTGGGGTCATTGGTCGCCACTTGAATGGCACCGATGGAGGGCGTACTGAAAAAGCCATCCGAGACATTGGTCCAGGAAGTACCATAATCTTCAGATTTCCAAACACCACCACCAGAGGCACCAAGATAAAAGGTGCCCGGCACCATGGCGGTACCGGTAATCGTAGTTACACGCCCGCCCCTTTCCGGGCCCACCGTACGGTATTGCAAAGCTTCAAAATCCTGTGAAATCAAAGTTGTACTTAACAGCAAAAACAAGCAAAAGAAGGGTCTGGAATACAGTCTAAGTTCCATGTGGTCTATGAATTGGTTAATTCGTAAAGTTAACGACTAATGCAATAATGACCCCACTTAAGGGAAGAATACTTCAATCAATAGGCTTAATCGTTCAATACATCATTGAATCATACCCAAATTAATGACCTCTTGTTGGGTCAAATAGCGCCAATGGCCCCTAGGGAGGTCTTTTTTGGTGAGTCCGGCAAAAACGACGCGGTCCAGTTTGGAAACTTCATAGCCCAAATGCTCAAAAATACGACGGACAATACGGTTCTTACCGGAATGGATTTCAATTCCAACCTCCTTTTTACTCGCACCGGAGACATAGTCCACCTCATCGACCTCAATCTTGCCATCTTCAAGTTCCAATCCTTCCCTAATCCTTCGAAGATCGGCAATGGTCACATTTTTTTCCAAAAAGACATGGTAGATCTTACGTACACCATGTCTGGGATGGGTCAGTTTTTTAGCGAGATCACCATCGTTGGTAAACAACAAAAGTCCGGTGGTATTGCGGTCCAAACGGCCTACGGGATACAAGCGATTATTGGAAGCACTGCTTACCAGTTCCATTACCGTCCGCCTGCCCCGTTCATCCCGGGTAGTGGTAATAAAGTTCTTGGGTTTGTTAAGTAGCACATATTCCTTTTTCTCTGGATTGAGCTTTCTCCCATCAAAACGGACATCATCCGTCTTTTTGACCTTATACCCCATTTCGGTGACCACCTTTCCATTTACGGTCACATTTCCCGCGGCAATTAGGGTATCGGCTTCCCTTCGTGAACAAATGCCCGCATTGGCGATATACTTGTTCAAACGGATCAAATCCGGATTTGAAGGTCTGTCCTGTCTTGAATTTCGTTTTTCCGAAGGTTTTTTGGAAAAGCTTTTTCGTGGGTTACCACCGCTCTTGCGGTCACTTGAGTTACGATTGCGTTCGTTGCCTGATTTCGCCATCAGTCCAAAATTTTGGCAAATGTAGGTAATCCAAATGGAAAAGTTGCCTTTTTAAACGGTTATCAGGGCCTTTGACCCCACTTCAAAATTAAAGGTTCTTATGCGTCGGGAATCCACCTAAAATGTTGGTTATGTTCTATATTTATGGGACTAATCAAATTCAATATGCTCAAAAGAATTTCCTTACTCCTAATGGTTTTCGTCCAGACCCTTTTCCATGCCCAGAAAAAAACGTTGGACCATAACGATTATAAGATTTGGAACACCATAAAAAATGAAGCTATAGCCCCGGATGGTTCCCATACCCTTTACAGCTTGGAAAGGGGGGAAAAGGATCATTTTTTTAAGGTTCAAGATGCCAAGGGCAACTTTATCCTGGAATATGACCGTGGACAAAAAGGCCAATTTATGTACGATTCCAAGTATGCCGTTTTTACCATCAAAGCCTGGAAGGACAGCGTCATGGCCATGAAAAAAAGAAAGGTCAAAAAAGACAAATTGCCCAAGGACTCCTTGGGAATTTTCAACCTAAAGACCAAAAGTCTGGTTAAAATTGGACCCATAAAATCCTATAAAATTCCTGATAAATGGTCAGGAACCGTGGCCTACCAATTGGAGGATATTAAAAAAGAGGAAAAGGAAGAAGGGAAGGATTCCGTAACCGAACCCAAAAAAAAGAAGGACAAGCCCAAAAAAGTGGGCAAAAAAAATGGATATCATTTGGTGGTCCTAAATCTGGAAACCCAGCAAAAGGACACCGTGAAATTTGTGACGGACTACCTATTTGCAAAAAAGGGGAAATGGTTGGCGTATGCTTCCACAGGGGCAACAAAAGATAGTGATGCCGGCGTTTTTGTGCATAATCTGAAAACTGGGGAAACCAAAACATTGCATCAGTCCCCCAAAGCCAAATACTTTAAGCTGGGATTCAGCGAATCCGGTAAGAACCTTGGATTTATTGTGGATGCCGATACCACAAAAGTTCAAGTGAGACCAAACGAGTTATACCTATGGCAAGAAGGGAACCAAGTGGCCCAAAAGTTAATGGACAATACCAGAACACCCAGTAATTATGTAGTTTCCAAATATGGAAAGGTGCACTTTTCCGAGGACGAATCCAAACTGTATTTTGGATTGGCAAGACCTCCTATAGCAAAAGACACCTCTTTACTGGATGAGGAAATAGTGAATGTGGAAGTATGGACCTATGATGAGCCCAAGTTATATACCGTTCAGGAATTACAACTAAAAAATGATTCCATACGATCCTTTGTCACGGCTTTTGATTTAAATACAAAAAAAATGGTTCCTATTGCCGACGAGACCCATATGGATACCGAACTTGGGGACAAGGGCAATGCCAATAGGGCCCTTGTGCGCACCAGCATGCCCTATGAGTTGGCAAGTCAGTGGACGGCCAGACGTTATTATGACTACAAAGTAGTAAATACGGCTACGGGGAAAACACAACAGGAATTCAAGAAAGTACCCCGAATGGAGTTGAGCCCCAAAGCCAATTATGGTTATGGATATAGCCGTGTGGACAGCACTTGGTTCACGTACAACCTGAGTTCTGGAAAACATACACTTTTGACCAAGGACCAGGTTTTCTACAGTGAGGAAAACGATTATCCCAATTATCCCTTTCCCTATGGCATGGCCGGTTGGACAAAAGAGGACAAACACCTTTTGATCTATGACCGTTATGACATTTGGAAAATTCACCCAGAAACAGGTGCAAAAGTAAAATTGACCAATGGCAGAACTTCCAAAACGGTTTATCGCTATTTGGATCTGGATGAAGAAGAGGAGGCGATTGATTTTACGCAACCTTTATTGTTAAGCACCTTTAATGAGTTGACCAAGGATGGGGGTTATGCCACTTACAATCCAAAAGCAAATCGGGTAACTCCTTTGATTTCTGGCCCTTACAGTTATTCCGAACCCCAAAAGGCCCTGCTGGCCAATACATTGATTTTTACTAGGCAATCCTTTGGGGAATTCCCGGATTTACGGATTTCCGACCTGAATTTTAAAAAACCCATCAAGCTCAGTAATGCCAACCCGCAACAAAAGGACTATAATTGGGGCACCATTGAACTTATGGATTGGATCTCCCTGGACGGTAAAAAACTGCAGGGATTGTTGGTAAAACCGGAAAATTTTGACCCTGCCAAGAAGTATCCCCTGCTCGTCAATTTTTACGAGAAGAGTTCGGATAGGATCCACAGGCACAGACATCCCAGGGCTGAACGCTCCAGCCTCAACTATAGCTTTTATACGAGCAGGGGGTATGTAATATTCAATCCAGACGTGGAATACCGGATAGGCTATCCTGGGGAAAGCGCCTATAATTGTGTTATCCCTGGAGTGACCTCATTGGCTGAAAAAGGGTATATTGATAAGGACAATATTGGTGTTCAGGGCCATAGCTGGGGTGGGTACCAAATTGCCTATTTGGTGACCAAAACCGATATTTTTAAGGCGGCTGAGTCCGGTGCCCCAGTACCCAATATGATCAGTGCATATGGGGGAATTCGTTGGTGGACGGGACTGAGCAGACAATTTCAATATGAACATACCCAAAGTAGGATAGGTGGCACACCATGGGAATATCCAGCGCGTTACGTTGAAAATTCCCCCATATTCAATGTGGACAAAATCAATACCCCTTTACTGATCATGCATAATGATGCCGATGGTCACGTGCCATGGTACCAGGGAATCGAATTTTTTGTGAGTTTACGACGTTTGGGGAAACCATCCTGGTTCCTGAATTACAATGGGGAACCGCATTGGCCTTTGAAACTACAGAATCGTACGGATTTTAGTATTCGTATGGCACAGTTCTTTGACCATTACCTAAAAGATGAGGGCAAGCCTTCCTGGATGGAACGGGGAGTGCCTCCATTGGAAAAGGGGATACAACAGGGATACGAGCTTTTGGGGGATACGGACAAGGACTAATCCTTGAAATGGACCGTTGATTGCCGCTCTCGATTTACGATGAGTTGGGTCACATCCGGTCTGGAATAATGCCCAACCGGATCAAAATTCTGATGCTCTTCCAATACCCTTTTAAAATCGATGGTTTGGTAAAAAATTCCCTCTTTGTCCACTATGGGTTCGACTACCCATTCCCCATCGGGACCGGCAATACAGGAACCCCCATTGGCTAAAACACTGGGGGCTTTTTCCAAAATTTTGTCCAAATGTGGGGTGTCCTCGGGAAAATCGGCTTTTTTCATCATTGAGGAGACCGAAACCACATAACTACGGGATTCCCTGGCTATGAATCGGGTAATATCCTTTGTGTTATGGTCGCTTCCAGGCCATACTGCTATGTGGAGGTTCTCTCCCAAACCGTAAAGTGCTGCCCTTGGAAGGGGCATCCAATTTTCCCAGCAATTAAGACCTCCGACCGTAAATTGTTTTAAGGGATGAACCTGCAGACCATTACCATCCCCTGGGGCCCATGTTAAGCGTTCATCGTAGGTGGGCTGTAGTTTTCGGTGTACGGATTTTATTTCCCCGCGTGGGTCAATATATACCAGGGAAGCATAGATACTATGCCCACCACGGTCTTTGGCCCGTTCCATAATCCCCAAATAGACCGCCATGGAGTGTTCTTTGGCCAACAGGCAGATGGAATCCAAATCCCCGGCTTCAATCTGTATCGAATTCGCCACATAGTGGGCGTGCAGTTCTTTATTCACCTCCAAATTCCAAGCCGCGCCTTCCGTATACGCCAACCAAAAAGGATAGCCTGGCAACAATGCTTCACCAAAAACGATAAGCTCACTTCCCTTCTTGGAAGCTTCCGTAATGGTTGCTTCTATTTTTGCTATGGTTGCCCCTTTGTCCAGCCATACCGGTGTAATTTGGGCCAATGCCACATGTAACCTATTTTCCATTATAAAATCCGATTTAAGACGACATCCACATCAATCAACAAGATACTGAAAACCCCTCCAACAATAATAAATTTAAGTATGTTGTGAAGCCATACATAGTGCATCTTTACATCTGATTTTCCCAACAGGACCAGAAACACTAAAAGTAAAATTCCGGATGCAACAAAATAAAAGGACATATGGCCCACATCAAAAACATAAATCAACAGGTAAGTCGGAACCAATGTCAAAACTATCAAGAATGCAATAAGGACCTTGGCAACTTTTGGGCCGTATAAAATGGGTATGGTTTGATAGCCCTGTGCCATATCCCCGGCCATACTCTCCAAATCCTTAATGAGTTCCCGAGCTAAAATCAGAAGGAACAAATAAAGGGCATGAATAAAAATAACGGTTTCGAAATTTCTGTAATACACAAACACCACAAAGAAAGGGGCAATGGAAAGTGTAGCGGACACCAAATTGCCCAAGAATGGAATACGCTTGAGCTTATGGGAATAAAACCATATCCCAAAAATATAGGCCGCAAAGAAGAAAACTGCCCTGAACGAAATATAACTGGCCGCAATAACGGCAACAAAATTCAGGATAAAATATGTGGTTAGTTTGAATCGCTGGCTTACCAAACGGTCCAGCATACTTTTGGTAGGTTTATTGATCAAATCCTTTTCAGCATCATAAAAATTATTGATGATGTAACCCGAAGCTATAACCAGGGCCGAGGCCGTTACAATCAGAAAAAGATTAAGGTCAAAGACCACTTTCCTAAGTTGTAGATCGGGAGCCAATATGTAAATGGAAGCGAGATACTGGGCAAGGGTGATCACAAGAATATTATATCCCCTAACCACGGAGAACAAGCTCAAAAGCTTAAAGAGCAAGAGCCTATTTTTTCTACTAAGCATTTTAGATTTTAGAAGTTGTACACCACTTCCAATTTGTGTCCTTCAAGTTCCTTTCTGGCCCTGTCAATATCTTCGGTGAAACCCAATATATAGCCCCCACCACCAGATCCACACAATTTTAAATAATACGTATTGGACTCAATTCCTTTTTTCCAGAGGTGGTGAAATTGTTGCGGAATCATTGGCTTAAAGTGATCCAAAACCACATGTGAAAGTTGTTTCACATGGCCAAAAAGCCCTTTGATATCCCCCTTTAAAAAGTGGTCCACACAAGCGTCCGTGTGTTTTATAAATTTGTCCTTAATGACATTTCTGAACCCTTCCTGCTTCATCTTCTCCATAAAAATTTGGACCATAGGGGCAGTTTCACCGGTAATGCCACTATCCAAAAGAAAAACTGCTCCCTTACCTTCCTTGTTCTGGGATGGTAAACTTGTAGATTCTATATTGTCCTTTGAGTTGATCAGAATGGGTAAACTCAAATAGCTGTTCAACGGATCCAATCCTGAGGACTTTCCATGAAAGAAGGACTCCATCTCCCCAAAAATCCTTTTAAGTTTCAAGAGCTTCTCCCTTGTCAGGTTCTCAAGAACGGTAATTTTATCTTTGGCATACTTGTCATAAACAGCAGCTACCAACGCCCCACTACTTCCAATACCATAACCCTGGGGAATGGAACTATCAAAGTACATGCCCTCAGCAATATCCTTATCAAGCGCATCCAAATCAAAAGAAACCACACCTTCCGATTGAATTTTGGCAAGGTGGACCGCAAAGGCCCGCAATGCTTCATTCGACTTAAGTGCTTCGGGTGATGGTTTCCCATCAGACTTTAGTGCGCCTTTGAAGAAATTGTATGGGATGGAGAGCCCTTTGGAATCCTTGATGATGCCATATTCCCCAAAAAGCAGGATTTTCGAATAAAATAATGGTCCTTTCATTTTATTTTGTTCAACCATTGTATTGATAAAAGTAAACAAACCTAATCTCCCAGTCAACAATTTTATGAAAAATTAAGCTTAAAGCCTTTAAATAACGTTGACCTACTTCAATACGTATCACAAAGATGTTGAAATTCTTTGAGCCCCTTTTCCAATACGATCGCAAATATAGTGTCCCTTTTCGCAGTAGGCAACTAATTCATTCTGAATAAATTGAATACATTTCGTTTTCTCAGATTCCGGATATAGCACATGTACATTGGCCCCTGCGTCCAATGTAAAGCAAATAGTCGTTCCCGTTTCCTTTCGAAATTGCCAAATTCTATTGATGATTTCCAAGGTATTGGGCAACATCAATATAAAATAAGGTTGACTTGTCATCATCATGGCATGCAATGTCAATGCCTCGCTTTCCACAATGGCGATAAACGATTCCAGGTCCCCCTCTTTAAAAATGGCTTGTAATTTTTTAAGGTTCTCATGGGCCTGCTGAAATCTGTTATCGGCAAATGGGTGTCCTTTCATAAGTCCATGGCCCACTGAACTGCTTACCGATTTTTGGCCTTTATGCACCAACAAAATGGTGTCATGAAAATTATTGAAGGTGGGGTGGACTTCATAAGGGTATGGAATTCCGTACAAATCCGAGCTACCTGATAGGCCCGGTGTCCTTCCCCATTGAATTAAGCTGCCCCCTATGCTCCTGCAGGCACTTCCAGAACCCAAACGGGCCAGGAAAGAAGCTTTTTGTTTAAAATCCTCCAAGGTCATTTCCGGATTTGCCAAGCGTTCCAACTCCAGTAAACAGAGCGCCAAAGCAGCCATTCCACTGGCCGATGATGCAATTCCACTGCTGTGGGGAAAAGAATTGGAACTTTCAATTTCCAAATGATAGTGCCTTAGAAAAGGAAGATACGTTTCAATTCGCCCTAAAAAAGTGGCAATCTTAGGTTTAAAGCTATCCTTGGCTTTTCCTTCAAAGCGAAAGTCAAATGAAAAGGCTTCCTTGGCCTCGTCCATCTTTCTAAATTTCAAGAAGGTTCTTGTAGCGCAAGCATCCAATGTAAAACTAATGGAAGGGTTTGCGGGTATTTGATTTGGTTTTTTTCCCCAATACTTCACCAAAGCGATATTGCTCGGGGCTTTCCACCCTACAGTTCCCTCTAAAGGATAAAGGGGATTTTGGGTCGGCACAAAATCCTTTTCCATCATGAAATAAGCTTTGGGCAAAGATAAGGCTTGCCCAAAGTTTGGAATCTGGTTTAAATTGTTATTTTAGTAGGAATCCAACTACTGTGAGAAAAACCATTCTAAAAATAGCCATTTGTATAGGAGCATGCCTGTTAATAGGCTTTCTTTCGAGCTTTGCGACCCAAAGCTCCGTGAACGATTGGTACTTGACACTGAACAAGCCCAGTTTTAATCCTCCAAATTGGTTGTTTGCCCCTGTTTGGACCGTCCTGTACATCCTTATGGGAATAGCTGCGGGAATAGTTTGGTCCAAGGGCTTTTATCATCTCTGGGTAAAAACGGCCATGTACCATTTTGGGTTTCAGTTATTGTTGAACGCCCTGTGGAGTATCATCTTTTTTGGCCTTAAGAACCCTTTGGCAGCCCTATTTGTAATCCTTACCCTTTTGGTTTTGATCGTCCTTACCATTAAGTGGTTTTTGGTGGTGAGCAAAAAAGCGGCCTATCTCATGGTGCCTTATTTGGTCTGGGTGACTTTTGCTACCGTCTTGAATTTTAAGATATGGGAGCTCAACTAAACTTAGGCGCTGTACCAACCTAAGCTTTGGCCATTTTCAAGCCTCTGCCAGTGCTATCATTTTTAGCATGGTATTTAAGTTCCTGGTTGTTGCCGTAAGGCGAAGTTTATTCTCAATTAGATTATTGTTCAATTTGGCCTTGCCCGCCCCCTGTTTGCAGTGCAAATAAACACATTGCCCTGCAATGTGAAAGTCTTCATTTTTAAAATGTAGTTTATTGAATTCTTCCACCAATCCCTCTGTAGGAGATTCGTACAACAAGGTAAAGTACAGGTTCTTTTTCACTGCTTCTTCCTTAAAAGGATTGTCCCTTAGGATTTCTTGAAGTGATGTTATGGTTTTGAGCAGGACAGGAACATCAAAGCCAAAATCATTTTTGATCCTATTTTTGATATCGGCCTCAATCCCTTTGTGATCGGTACTGGGGGTTTCCAAAACTATATTACCACTTTGGATATAGGTACGCACTTTCTTAAAGCCCAATTTCTCAAGCCCTTCCTTCAAGTCCACCATTCTTATTTTCTTTTGCCCACTTACATTTATCCCCCTAAGAAATATCAGATACGTATTCACCCCTATTGAATTTAAAGCTTGAAACTACTCAATTTATTTTAGTAAATTCCCTAACATTTTTAACTATGGCCGAATATGTATTGGCCTTAGATCAGGGTACCACCAGTTCTAGGGCAGTTGTTTTTGATAAGCAAGGGACCATTGTGTCCGTATCACAGAAGGAGTTTACGCAAATATTTCCAAAACCGGGTTGGGTAGAGCACGATCCCATAGAAATCTGGTCAACCCAAGCGGGGATGGCTGCCGAAGCCGTAACTAAAAAAGGGTTAAAAGGAGAGCAAATTGCAGCAATTGGCATTACCAATCAGCGGGAGACCGCCGTAGTATGGGACCGTAAAACCAGTGAACCCATCTACAATGCCATTGTTTGGCAAGATAAACGGACCTCGGATTACTGTGATGAACTCAAAAAGGCTGGCAAGTCGGAGATGATCCGTGAAAAAACCGGCTTGGTCATCGACTCTTATTTTTCCGCAACAAAAGTAAAATGGATATTGGATAATGTGGAAGGGGCAAGGGAAAAGGCCCAGGCCGGGGAATTGGCTTTTGGGACCATAGACTCTTGGCTTATTTGGAAAATGACACAGGGGGAGCTACACATAACGGATGTCACCAATGCCTCGCGTTCCCTGATATTCAATATCAACACCATGGATTGGGATTGGGATCTTTTAGATCTTTTTGGGATTCCAAAAAGTATGTTGCCCCAAGTAAAACAATCCAGTGAGGTGTATGGCCATACCAGTCCAAATTTCTTTGCCCACAAAATTCCCATTGCAGGTATTGCCGGAGACCAGCAGGCCGCTCTTTTCGGTCAAATGTGTACCCAAAAGGGCATGGTCAAAAATACGTATGGCACAGGTTGTTTTATGTTGATGAACATTGGGAGCGAACCCACAAAATCCAATAATAACCTTCTTACTACCGTAGCGTGGAAAATAAATGGAAAAACCACTTATGCCCTCGAGGGAAGTATTTTTATAGCCGGGGCCGTGGTACAATGGTTGAGGGATAGCCTAAAAATCATAAAAAACTCAGCGGATGTGGAGCCTTTGGCGGGCACGGTCGAAAACTCCGATGGGGTTTATTTTGTTCCGGCCTTTGCAGGTCTGGGCGCTCCCCATTGGAATCAAAAAGCCCAAGGGACGTTGTTTGGGCTTACCCGCGGCAGTACGGATGCCCATATCGCCAGGGCCGCTTTGGATTCCATTGCCTACCAAACCATGGATATTTTAAAGGCCATGGAGAAAGATTCAGGTATTTCAATAAAAGAACTGCGTGTTGATGGTGGGGCCACGGTCAACAATTTATTGATGCAGTTCCAGGCAGATGTATTGAACACCAAAACCATTCGCCCAAAAATTGTGGAAACCACAGTTATGGGCGCAGCCTATCTGGCTGGATTGGCTGTTGGTTTTTGGAAAAACCAAGAAGAGATCCAAGACATCTGGCAAACCGATGTTGAGTTCCAACCCACTAATGAAAGGGAGGCGATTTCGTATGGAATTGTTGGTTGGTATCGTGCCATAAAAGCACTGGAATACTGGACCGAACACTAGTCAGCAACAACTATCGATCCTTAATAAAAAATCATCATGACACCGTTTATCGCTGAAATTGTAGGTACCTTTTTGCTCATGTTTTTGGGCTGTGGCGTAAATGCCAATGTTTCCTTGAACAAAACCTATGGCAACGGTTCCGGATGGATCGTGATCACCACCGGATGGGCGCTGGCGGTTTATGTTGGGGTGGTGGTTGCAGGGCCCATAAGTGGTGCACATATAAATCCTGCCGTTACCATTGGATTGGCAGTTGCCGGGGAATTTTCCGTCTATGATGTCCCTAAATATATCCTGGCCCAATTCATTGGGGCCATATTAGGGGCCTTTTTGGTATGGGTGACCCATTTTGAACATTTTAAACTTACCGAGGACGGTAGTACCAAAAGGGGGGTATTCTGTACCGCACCTGCCATTAAAAACACATCCATTAATTTCTTATGTGAATTGACCGGTACTTTTGTTCTACTCTTTACCATTCTCTATTTCACCGATGCCACCTTGGCATCTGACAACACCATTGTTGGTCTGGGCTCTTTGGGAGCTTTACCTGTAGCCCTATTGGTCTGGGTCATTGGACTTGCACTTGGTGGAACCACGGGCTATGCCATAAATCCGGCCAGGGACTTGGGACCAAGGATCGTACATGCATTGGTTCCCATGCAAAACAAGGGAAGTAACGGATGGGGTTATGCCTGGATACCCGTTATCGGACCTATTGCAGGAGGGGTTTTGGCCGCTTTGACGGTAGGCCTTTTACAATAATTATCCATTTGCTATGGCCTGTGCGGCAATGTAAGCCCCTGTCCAGGCATTCTGGAAATTAAAGCCTCCAGTAACCGCGTCTACGTTGATCACTTCACCGGCCAAGTATAAGTTGGGCAATAATTTGCTTTCAAAAGTCTTGAAATTGATTTCCTTTAAATCTACACCCCCGGCTGTCACAAATTCCTCTTTATAGATGCTTTTTCCATTCACGGGGATGGCACATTCCGTTAATTGACCGGCTAGTGCCCGTAATTGGTCCTTGGTCATATCCGCCCATTTTAAATGTGCATCCACGCCGGAAGCTTTTACCAGTCGAACCCATAATCTATTGGGGAGTTCCAGGATTTTGGACTTTAACACGGTTTTTTTTGCTTCGGCCATTTTTACCTCACTTAGAAAGCCTGTCATGGTACCCAAATCATACTCGGGAGTCCAATTGATCCGTATCCTGAACACATAGTGAAAATCATTCAATTCCTTGGCGGCCCATGCGGAAAGTTTTAAGATGGCCGGACCACTTAGGCCCCAATGTGTGATCAAAACAGGACCCTCTTCGGTAAATAGGGGTTCGCGCTCTACCTTGCTTTTTAATTGTACCAGGATTTTGGAGTCGTAGTGGGTTTTCGGCATAATGTCCACCCTTGCATGTACACTAAGTCCCTGCAATCCCTTTACCCTAACATCCGTTGTATTAAAAGTAAAGAGGGAAGGGACCGGAGGAACAATGCAATGCCCCATTCCCTTTAGCAGTTCCCAAATCTTTGGGTTGCTTCCCGTTGCGACCAAAAGCTTTTTGGAATGATAGTGTTTGTTCATGGTCGTTACTCGCCAACCATTGGCAATATCCTTTGACCTTTCAATCTGTTTAACGGCACTGTTTTTTAGCACTGTAATGCCCCTCTTCCTTGTTTCGGCCAAAAAACAGTCAATAATGGATTGAGAAGAATCCGTATGTGGAAAAATACGACCATCCGCTTCTACTTTAAGCGGCACTGCACGCGCTTCAAAAAATTGTATGGTATCCCCTGGGGCATAGGTATGGAAAGGACCCAGAAGCTCTTTTTGTCCCCTCGGATAATTCTGGGAGAGTTCAAATGGCTCAAATGCGGCATGGGTAACATTACATCGACCTCCACCAGATATCCTTACCTTGCCAAGTACCGTTTTACCACGTTCAAAAATGGCAATCTTAAGCTTTGGGTCAGCAATGGCAGCTTGTATTGCACCGTAGAATCCCGCTGCGCCTCCACCAATTACGATAAGGTCAAACATTATTTGATTCTATCCGGATAGTTGGTAAAAATGCCATCTACCCCGTACTGGGTAACTTGTTCAATATCCGCTGTTTCATTGACCGTATAGGTGTAAACCTTGAATCCCTCGTCTTGGATTTTACGTACATTTTCTGCAGTTAGGGTCTTGAACCACGGGTTGATCGCTATGGCATTCAATTCCTTTGCCACTTCAATGGCTTCCAAAGGGTCTTCTTCCGTCAAGACGGCTATGGCAACATCTGGCCCCAACTCCCTGATCTTTCGTAATTCATCCCATTTAAAGCTGGAAATGACAAAGTTCTCCCTGGACCAACCCCTCTCTTGAATGTAATAGTCCATAATAAAGTTGACCCTCTCCGCAGTATCATCCCCTTTGAGTTCAATATTGAGGGGAACGTTGTTGTTTACCAGTTTTAGAACATCCTGGAGCATTGGAATCCTATGGTTGCCATCCAGAATGACATTTCTTAAGTCCGCGATATAATATTCCTCAATATTTCCCGGGGCATTGCTCAAACGTTCCAATCGCTCATCATGAAAAACCACAATTTCACCACTTTTTACCTTAAATACATCGATTTCGATCATGTCCACACTCAAATCCATTGCTTTTTGTACGGATGCCAATGTGTTCTCCGTTTCATAGCCCATGGCGCCCCTATGTCCAATGACCAAGGGTTTTTTACGCATCTCGCAACTCATAATCACTATTGATAAAAGGGAAAATAGAAATACTTTCATCATTCTAAACTTTCAGTTAGGCAGACAAAAATACAAACTAGAACCAAGTGTATTGAGTGCTAGGTTCTTTAATCACTCTTTAAAGGTCTCAATTTATTTTAAAAATAAAGGACTCCAAAGGAGCAAGGCGTATTGGAACGCTCCCGATCCCATCCTCTACTTTCAATACTGGATTTGGATTCCCATACAGTTGTTCTTTCAACCGATATTCCTTGGATTCAAGCTGCCATCTGGAAACGACCTCCGGAGGAAGTTTAAAATTGAAATCGTATGTTTTAGTGGTATCAAAATTTGATATCACAATCAGTTTTTCGTCCTTGTCCCACCTCGCGAAAGAAAAAACCCTGTGGTCATACGTTTCCGTATGTTCTTTGTTGTAATAGTGGATTTCTTGATATTCCCCCAGCAAGGCCGTGCTCGAAGTTATGAAGTTCAACAAACGCATGTAGAAATCCCGAAGTGATTTTTCCCCCTCCGATAGCTGTCCTCCATCAAACTTTTTGTTGTTCATCCATCGTTGGTGTGCTGGCACACCGATGTAATCAAAAATTGAGGTCCGGGAAGGTTTTCCAAAACCGGCATCTTCCGAACCATCCTCACCAACTTCCTGGCCAAAATAGATCATTGTGGGTGAGCTACTGAGCGTTGCAGAAACCACCATGGCCGGTTTTGCTATTTCCGCTTTTCCCACAAACTCAGGACTTGCAATACGTTGTTCATCGTGATTTTCCAAAAAATGCAGCATATGATGCTCTATATCCTGCAGCCCAGATTGCACTGTATGAATGTGATCCGTCCAGCCATAGCCCTTCATGATATGTTTGAGGCTATCGTACAGCTCCACCTTATCATAGAGGTAATCCATTTTTCCCCTGTGGATATAATCCCTGTACAGAGAAGGGTTGTAAACCTCGGCCAATAGGAAAGCATCGGGATTTTTCATTTTGATGGAAGAATTCATAAAGCTCCAAAACTCCACGGGTACCATTTCTGCCATATCAAAGCGGAAACCATCTACCCCAAGCTCCAACCAGTAGGTTGCAATATCGCGGAACTTGTACCAAGAGTCGGGCAATTCCTTGTCTTTCCAAAATTCGAAATGTGCTTTATAGTCCTTTTCGGAATAGGGTTGGGGCAGTTCTTCAAAATCTTTGGAACCATCTGGCCTTATTCCATAATTTACCTTTACCGTTTCATACCAATCGTTGAAATCCGGTTGTGGCAAACGGGAACCGTTCCCCGTCCACTTTGCAGGGGTTTCTTCAAATTTAAAGTCGGGCAAGGCATGTTCCTCCCCACCCAAGGGTAGGTATCCCCCTTGCCATTCCGGAACTTTAAACGCGGTCTTTGGAATATAATAGAAGTTGTTGTCCCTTGCATATTCCACGGATGTATCATCGTTGGCACCAAAGTCTGCTACCCCTGAAGGATTTTTCAATCCCACGTAATTTCTTGCTACATGGTTGGGCACAATATCAATGAGCACCTTCATCCCATGTTTGTGGGTACGTTGCACCAATGCTTTGAATTCCTCCAACCGATTTGCCGGATTTACGGCCAAATCCGGATTTACATTGTAGTAATCCTTTACCGCATAAGGAGATCCCGCCCTTCCTTTGACCACATCGGGATCATCATTAGTAATACCCTGGGCGGTGTAATCCTTGATTACGGCATGATGCGGGACTCCGGTATACCAAATGTAGGTAACCCCCAAATCCTTAAGTGCAGAAAGGGCCGTATCGTCAAAATCGGAAAATTTCCCTACCCCATTTTCCTCCAGGGTGCCCCAAGGCCTGTTTGTAGTGTTGGTATTGCCAAAAAGTCGGGTGAATACCTGATAGACCACCTCCTTACGTTCTTTTTTGCGTAAATCTGTCTGCATTTTGGTTTCTTCTTTTTTGCCCTGTTTACAGGCTACTAGCATAGCAAGTGCCAAAAATACTACCGTTCGGCTTATCATGGTCATCTTTTTTGGTGTACCAGTACTGTTGCTCCCTTTCCATTCAACTGCATAACGGCTCCAAGGGTCTGTGAAGTCCCGGTAACCACATTTGTAAATGTTTTGCCCGCAATATCCATTTCGGCAAAGCGTGCAAGATATAAGGTGATGGGTCCACTGTTCTTGTTCAAAATGAGCATGGCAATTTGATCTGCATCATATCTAAAGAGCGCATACACCCCATCGTAAGGAGCAAAATGTTTGGTATTCCCCGAATGGATGGCGGAGCTTGTTTTCCGGAAGTTCAGTAACTTCTTCATAAAATCCTGCATCCCCTTTTGATCCTCGGTCAATCCTTCTCCCGAAAAGGCGTTTACGGTATCTGCCGTCCATCCGCCTGGAAAATCGGTCCTAATGAGGCCATGATCTCCAGGTTTGGCCGAATTCTGCATTAAGATTTCAGTACCATAGTACACCTGTGGAATCCTGGGTGCCGTTAACACAAAGGCCATTGTCATTTGGGTCAGGGCAACTTCCTCATCCATTTGCGTATGGATGCGATCCATATCGTGATTGTCCCCAAAAAGCATAATGGAACTTGGATTGGCATAGTGAAAATCATTGGCCAATGCGGTATAGAGCTTTACCAGACCTTTACCCCATTCCTTTTCAGATTCTTTAAAAGCGGCTGCAAAAGTGGTCTGTATAGGAAAATCCATGGTTGTGGGTAGGTAGGAACGATAACCATCCCTGTTTTTTGCCCCATCTTGCCAATAGCCCACCAAAAGTGGGTTGTCACTCCATTCCTCTCCTACAATGTTGAAGTTGGGATACTCGCGCATGATATCCTTGGCCCATTGCGCCATAAAATTTTTATCAGGATAGGGATAGGTGTCCTGTCTAATGCCGCCCAGTTTCAACGTTTCAATCCACCAAATACTGTTCTGGATAATATATTTGGCCATGAACGGATTCCTTTGGTTGAGGTCCGGCATGGCCGATACAAACCATCCGCCACTCATTAAGGCCCTGTCGTAGTCCGCAGCATAGGCATCCTGATTAACGGTCCTTTTGTGATTGGACGTTTTTAAGGGCAAGCCTTGCTCGTAATCTTCCTGGAAATTCAACCAATCCCCAAAGGGCAGGTCCTCCATCCACCAGTGTTTACTGCCACAATGATTGGCCACTTGATCCATAATTAGTTTAATGCCCATATCCGCAGCCTTATTGGAGAGTTCAATATATTCCTCCATGGTCCCAAATCTGGGATCTACCTGATAAAAATCGGTAATGGCATAGCCGTGGTAGGATGATCGGGGCATGTCATTAGTGAGCAATGGGCACGACCAAATTGCCGTAAAGCCCATATCTCCAATATAATCCAAATGGTCTATGATACCTTTGATATCGCCACCATGACGCCCATAATCCTCGTTCCTATCAACCTTGGTTTCACGCATACCCTTCACCACATCATTTTTGGGGTCACCGTTGGCAAAACGATCGGGGGTAATGAGATAAATAGCATCGGAACTGTCAAATCCCCCAAAATCCTGAGGTTTCCGCCTGCGTTGTCCCAACTCATAGGAAAACGAATAAGCCCTTCCTTTTTTGGGTTTGAACTCAATATCAAAGGTCCCGGCTTGCGCATCCCTGGCGATGACCAAATCCAGGAAAAGGTAATTTGGACTATCGCCCTTTGAAGCCCTAATTAATCGAATCCCCTCTTTTTTGATAAAGGGCACATGGGTACCTATTTCCTTTCCTTTTACCAAAAGTTGAAGGGTGTCCTGTTCAAATCCCACCCACCAATTGGGTGGCTCCACACGTTCTATCTGGCTTTGTAC
The DNA here is from genome assembly GCF_023016285.1 of Muricauda sp. SCSIO 64092. Lineage (GTDB taxonomy): Bacteria > Bacteroidota > Bacteroidia > Flavobacteriales > Flavobacteriaceae > Croceivirga. The sequence goes on along the minus strand of NZ_CP095413.1, from coordinate 3,016,757 downwards.
CAAACAGGAGAAGGACAACAATGCAAGACAGGCCAACTGTCTGCTCCGGCAGGACAAATTAAAGCTATGATACATGGTTCATGATTTTAGGGGTAAGCACCACACGTTCACCATTGACCCGTATCGACATTTCTTCATGGCCTTGCAATTCAAAATCGGTTCCTTTATTCGTTACGGTTACCTTAATGATCCTATTCCTAAAATTCACTTTAAATGAATAGGCCTTCCATTGTTTTGGGATTTGGGGCGTAAAACTCAATTTATCATTGATTACCCGCATACCTCCAAAACCTTCCACTATACTCATCCATGTACCGGCCATGGAAGTAATGTGGAGTCCCTCTTCCACTTCTTTGTTATAATCGTCCAGATCCAGGCGCGAGGTCCTTAGGTAAAAGGTATAGGCCTGCTCCATCCTGCCCAACTTTGCGGCCTGAATGCTATGCACACAAGGTGATAGTGAGGATTCATGGACCGTAAAAGGCTCATAAAAATCAAAATGGCGTTCCAACTCTTCCATGGTAAAATGGTCTTCAAAGAAATAGAACCCTTGTAATACATCTGCTTGTTTTATATAGGGGGAACGGAGAATACGGTCCCAACTCCATTTTTGGTTGATTGGACGTTCGGAAGTGTCCAAATTCTGCACTGGAACCAACTGCTTGTCCAAAAACCCATCTTGTTGGAGGAAAACTTCATGTTTTTTGGATCTAGGGAAAAACATTTTTTTCGCCACTTCATTCCAACTTTCCACTTCGGAATCAGTGACTTTGGTATGGGCAATGATACGGTCATAATCCGTAGGGTATCCCTCCTCTACCTTTTCCAATTGCTCAATGGTAAATTCAATACACCACTTTGCGAGGTAATTCGTATACCAGTTGTTGTTAACATTGTTCTCGTATTCATTGGGTCCCGTGACGCCAAGAATAACGTATTTTTCCTTATTGGAAGACCAGTTGGCCCTTTGGTGCCAGAAACGCGCGATTCCTATAAGTACTTCCAGGCCCATTTCAGGGATGTAACTGTAGTCCGTGGTATACCTGTAATAGTTATAAATGGCGAAGGCAATGGCCCCGTTACGATGGATTTCCTCAAAGGTTATTTCCCATTCGTTATGGCATTCCTCCCCATTCATGGTCACCATGGGATATAGGGCCGCACCATTACTAAACCCAAGTGATTTAGCATTTTCAATGGCTTTATCCAGATGGTTATATCGGTACTTCAACAAGTTCCAGGCAACAGTTTGGTTCTTTGTACACATATAAAAGGGCAAACAATAGGCCTCGGTATCCCAGTAGGTACTGCCCCCGTATTTTTCTCCGGTAAACCCTTTTGGACCAATGTTCAATTTGGAATCCTTTCCCAGATAGGTCTGATTGAGCTGAAAGATATTAAAGCGAATACCTTGTTGGGCTTTTATGTCACCTTCTATAGTGATGTCGCTCATTTCCCAAATTTGCCCCCAAGCTTCCTTTTGTTGTTGTAAAAGCCCTTCAAAGCCAAGTTGTAAGGCTTTGTCCAGAACTTGATTGGCAACTTGCAACAGTTCATCTTTGGGATGGTTGCGATCTCCGGTATAACCCCCAAACTTGGTCAAAACTATTTTTTCTCCCTCACTCACCTTTTGGGTAAAGTGCAACCCTATGGATTTGGTGGTCTTTGTGCCCATTTCCCCTTGAATTGGGTTGCCTTGATACTCCACCAAGGCCTGCATGAACGTAGTCACCGAAAAATGGGTTTTTAGGGTATGGCTCTCAATAAATGCGCGGGCACCCTCTGCCGTGACATTGGTAGTGTTCCAGAACTGATCGTCCCAATTGCTGTCTTCATTGTGTATCCCACTATCCAAATAGGGATTGAACTGTATTTCCACATCCCCGCTTAAGGGAACGACCTCATATCTTATGGCCCCTACCTCATCCAAATCCAAGCTTAAAAACCGAGTGGCCTTCACTTCCAATTGAACACCATTCGGCATAGTAGCTGTAAAACTTCGCCTATACCAACCTTCCCTCATATTGAGCTCCCTACGAAAATGTTCCACTTTCTTGGAGGTAAACAGATCCAATGGTTCCCCGTCCACGAACACGTTGATGCCAATCCAATTGGGCGCATTAAGTACTTTGGCAAAGTATTCGGGATAACCGTTTTTCCACCAGCCGACCCGTGTTTTATCAGGGTAATAGACACCAGCTATATAGCTGCCCTGAAATGTAGGGCCCGTGTATTGCTCCTCAAAGTTGGCACGTTGCCCCATGGCACCATTACCCAAACTAAAGAGACTTTCTGAGGATTTCACCCGATCGGCATCAAATCCTTCCTCAATAATGGACCAAACATCTGGCCTTATATAATCTTGGTTCATAACAATTGGCTATTTTGTTAAACAAGCGTTTCAATTTCAGCAAAATCTTTTAGATTTTGGCTTTTGTCTTCTTAAAATTTTGAGATGATTACCAGTTATTTTAAGGATGGCCCAAACATGAAATGATTTACGTTTAAACAACTTTTTATTTTGAAAAAACCGTAAAACTGATGAATGGACGATGAATCATACATTCAAATGTCCGGGGCATTCTAAAAAATAATGTATACCACTCAATACCAGAGAAGAAAAATGGGGAGGTGGTACAGCGGTCAAAGATATTATTTTATTTTGAAATCAAAATCAAAAAGTGGATTCCCTTTCAATAAGATTGGTCCTAACGACCTTGGTAAAAAAGGTATCCTCATCCACTTTTTCCTCCAATCTATCGATCAACATTGTTGCCACGGTCTCCCCCAATTGCATGCCATATTGATTAACAGTGGTCAATTTGGGCCTGGAGTATTTGGACAGCACGCCATTTGAAAAACTAATTATCGAAAGGTCATCGGGCACCTTTAAACCCAACTTTCTACAGATGTTCAAAGCTGCAACGGCGTACATTTCATTCACCCCAAAAATGGCATCAAAATGTACGTTATTGTCCATAAGGTTTTTAATATGTTGTTCAATCACGTCTTCCTGTCGCTCTTCGGCAATATTGTCGGGCATCTTAAGGATCAATTGATCCTTTATTTCTATGCCATTAAAATCCAATGCCTCCAAATATCCCTTGGTCCGCTCCCTACCTATGCCAAGGTAGTCCAAAGTAGTGAGCAGGAGTATGTGCCGTCTTCCAATATCCACCAACTTCTGTGTGGCTATCCTGGCCGATTCCCTGTCATTGACGATTACTTTATCACAGTCCACCTCTTCAACTACCCTGTCAAAAAGTACAATCGGCATTCCTTGGTTGATTATCTCATTTAAATGGTGGTAATCCTTTTTGAGCAGGGTTTCCTTGGCAATGGACACCATAAAACCGTCCACACTGCCATTGACCATCATTTCCATATTAATGACTTCTTTGGCAAAAGATTCGTTGGATACGCCTATGACCACGGTATAGCCCCTTTCATTGGCCGTTTGCTCCACTCCTGTCATGACCTTGGCAAAGAAGTGGTGGGTAATTTCCGGAATGATCAAACCTATGGTCTTGGTCCGCTGATTTTTTAAACTAAGCGCAATACTGTTGGGACGGTAGTTGTAAAACTTCGCAAAGGCCTGCACGGTATCGCGGGTCTCCTGACTAACATCCTTGTTGTTCTTCAATGCCTTCGATACCGTGGAAATGGAAACATCCAATTCCCTGGCAATCTTCTTTAAAGTCATTTTTGGTTTCATTCGAAGGATTCTTTGAGAAATACGAAATTAACAAAAAACGAGCTGAAAAACAGGCTGTTTTTATCAACTACATAATTAAGTAGTGTTACTATTGAAAAATCAAAAAGTTATGCACCTGAAAACGTTGGAAATGGCAAAACTGATATTTGTCAGTAAATTTTAACCTTCTCTTAAGATAGTTTTGGATTTCAAGAAGAAAAATGGGTGGGTAATATCACGCAAGTTAACCAATTTAAATAAACTAACTCATATTGATTTTATGAAAAAACTCAAAAAGTTTTTCGCATTGTCACTCCTGTTGGTTCCGCTATGGGGATTCTCCCAGATAACCGTTACGGGTAATGTGACCGAGGCCGCTACAGCCTTTCCCATTCCAGGGGCAAATGTATTGATCAAGGGTACGTTAACAGGTACTACTACGGATTTTGACGGTAATTATACGATTGAGGCCAATCCAGGGGACATCCTCGTGTTCTCTTACATTGGTTTTACCGCTCAGGAAATTGCCGTAACGGGCAGTACACTAAACGTAGCCCTACAAGAATCGACCGAACAATTGGATGAGGTGGTGGTTATCGGTTATGGTACCACTACGGTCAAAGATGCCACAGGGTCGGTGGATTTAGTGACCACGGAAGATTTTAACCAAGGGGTTATCGTCTCTGCCGATCAGTTGCTTGTGGGAAGGGCCCCGGGAATTCGGATCACCAACAATGGTGGTGCCCCGGATTCAGCTCCAAACATCAGAATCAGAAGTGGAGCCTCACTTAGTGCCAATAGCTCCCCATTGATTGTAATTGATGGAATCCCTATCGATTCCCGAAATGCTGCGGGGGTCTCCAACCCACTTAACCTTATTAATCCCAATGACATAGAAAGTTTTAGTGTCCTTAAAGATGCTTCCGCATCCGCCATTTATGGGTCCAGGGCTTCCAATGGGGTTATCATCATTACCACAAAAAAGGGAACCAGTGGAGAAGCCAAATTCAATTTTTCATCCAATATGTCCTTTGCTACGGTAACCGATCAAATTGATTTGCTGGATGGGAATGAATATGTGGATTTTATAGACATTTATAGGAATGAACTTTCCCGATTGGATCCCAATGCCGCCACCCGTTTGGGCGTACCGGTGGGCACCGTATCCACGAGTGAACCAAGCCGGATCATTACCGTTTTGGACGAGGAGGGAAACGAAGTCCAGCGGCAAGTATTCAATACGGACTGGCAGGACGCCATCTACAGAACAGCAATTACGGCAAATACGGATTTTAGCGTACGTGCCAACCTGTTCAATAAAATTCCCTTTCGGGCGTCCCTGGGGTATAGCGACGTTCAAGGTGTAGTACGCACCAACGATTTGGAGCGGGTAACCGGTTCCATTAAGTTGACCCCGATGCTATTTGACGATCATCTAAAAATCGATATCAATGCCAAAGGTATCTATACCGAAAAAAATGCCATTGATGAGGAAGGTGCCCTAGGAAATATTGTACGCTATGATCCCACCAAACCGATTTTTGATGCAAACTCCGCTTTTGGTGGCTTTTACAATCTGGTATCCGACGGTTCTGCCGGATTAGAGGGAACTTTGCTCGGAGGGAGCAATCCTTTGGCACTCCTGAACCAAAGATCAAGGCCGGAAATCAATAGAAGGTTATTGGCCAATATTGAGTTTGACTATAAGATGCATTTTCTTCCAGAACTGAGGGCCGTGTTGAATTTGGGAACGGAGGCCTCAAGGGCACGTATAGAAGAGCGCTTTACGGAAAATGCCATTTCCACCTACAGACAGGATAATGAAAATGGCGGTTTTGTGTTCAATCCAGGAGTAAATTTTGAAGAAAACCAACATATTACCAACATTACTTCAGATGCCTACCTCGTCTATACCAAAAGTTTGGACAATAGCTTTTTGCGGAATTTTGACGTTCAGGGGGGCTATGCCTATCAAAATTTTAAAAACGATGGAAACAAAGTGCAGTATCGCTATGACCCGGATACTGGCATTCGGGAAGTGGAACCCAATCCTGGAAATCCCAACAGACGTTTTTTCAATGAATGGAATCTACAGTCCTTCTTTGGACGGGCCAACTTCAACTTTTTTGACAAATACCTCCTCACCCTATCGTACAGGCGGGATGGCTCCTCATTTTTTTTAGAGGACAAACGCTGGGGCGACTTTCCCGCGGCCGCTTTGGCATGGAAACTGAACGAGGAAAGCTTTTTGCAAAATGTATCATTCGTCAAAGTACTAAAGCTACGCTTGGGTTGGGGACAGACCGGACAATCCGACATTGTGGATCTTGATGGAGTTGGATTTTATCCTGCCTTGCCCCTATTTGATATAGGAGGTGGTGCCAGCCAATATTTGGATGGGGTGAACATCTATTCCGCCAGGCCGTTCAACCCGGATCTAACCTGGGAAACCACAACCACATACAATGCTGGTTTGGACTTCACCTTTTTTGAGCGAGGGCTCCTAAGCGGTTCTTTTGACATCTTTATGCGAGAGACAGATGACTTGTTGGTACAAGCCCCTGTAGCACCCGGGCAAGGATTTACCAACCTATTTCCACAAAACATTGGTTCTACGGAAGGGGAAGGTTTTGAGCTTTCCTTGGAAGTGACCCCTTTCCAAACTGAGGACTTTTACCTAAGCCTAAACGGAAATGTGGCCTATAGCAGGACGGAGGTGACGGATCTGGAGGGCTTGGATGATATCGAAGCACAAGAATCAACCATCCCTTTTGGAACTGGTGTTCGTTTAGCAAGACATGCGGTAGGGGAACAGGTTTATTCCGCATGGGTTTTTCGTCAGGTTTATGATGATGATGGTAGACCCATATTGGGTTCCTTTGTTGATTTGGATGGAGACGGGCAGATTACCAATGACGACCGGTACTATAGGGCGCTCCGCCCCAATTGGACCTTTGGTTTTGGGTTGAATTTCGCTTATAAAAATTTGGATTTGGCAGCGACCTTTAGGGGTCAATTTGATGGACAAATTTACAATTCCAGGCGCTTAACTTCAGGTTTTGTCGAAGCAGCCATTCCCACCGACGCCCAAAGTTTGACCAATGTCCTGGATTTCTTCTCCGGAGCTGCGGACGATAGGATAGTGAACAGATTTAACAACGTACAATTTTCCGACTATTTTTTGGAAAGTGCGGCATTTCTTCGTTGTGAAAATATCACATTAGGTTATACCTTTAGGGAAATCCTTCCGGATGCTAACCTAAAAATCTTTACGGCGGTCAATAATGCATTTCTGATTACGGATTATGAAGGTCAGGATCCGGAAAACTTTAATGCCATTGACAATAATTTTTACCCAAGGCCTAGGACCTTTTCCCTTGGTTTGAATTTTGATTTTTAAAAAAAATACCTATGAAAGATAAAATAAAGTTTAACACAGTTTTACTCGTTTTGCTTGTAATCGGATTGGTTTCCTGTACTGGTGACCTGGACACCGAGCCTATTGTAGAGCAATCATTAAATCAGATATTGGACTCAGATCCCAATGCCGTGGATGGTATTCTATCCAGAATTTATGCCTCTTACGCACTTTCTGGAATCGATGGTTCCGGCAGCCGTGATATCCTGGGGGATGATGCCGGAGAATCTCCTTTTTTAAGGGGGATCGTAAACCTACAGGATTTTTCCGCGGACGCCATGAAAAACCGTTGGGGGGATGATGGTCTGGACCAATTGACCACCACAGCCGCATGGGACGAAAACAACAAGTTTTTCCGTTACCTGTTCAATAGGATTTATTTCACGATCCCACAGTGCAACAACCTCTTGATCATCCTGGGCAACCAAGATTTTGAGAATGAGGAAGTGGTTGAGGCCGAGGTGCGTTTCCTACGGGCATTGGCCTATTATTACCTCATAGATGTATTTGGAAAAGGGGTGTTGTCCACAGAGGAGAGTTTTGGTAGTACCGAGCTTTTGCCCGAGGTTTCCCGTACCGAGTTGTTCGATTATGTGGAAAGCGAGCTTTTGGCCATAGAGTCCCTATTGGCAGAGACTCCTCTGGCCTACGGAAGGGCAGATAGGGCTGCCGGGCAGATGCTTTTGGCCAAACTATACCTTAATGCAGAAGTCTATACCGGAACCCAGCGTTATGCTGATGCCCTTACCTATATCACTAGGGTCATTGATGAAAGTGGCCACACCTTGGATCCGGATTTCGTAAGACTCTTTTCGGCAGATAACAACACCTCTCCGGAAATCTTATTTCCCATATTGGCTGACGCATTGATAAGTCAAAGCTTTGGCAATACCACCTATCTGGTCAACGGCAGTTTAAGTACGGAAACCATGAATCCTGATGATTTTGGTGCCACAGATGGCTGGACCGGTCATCGATCCTCCCAAAACTGGTACGGCCTTTTTGGTTCAAGTGCCAATGCCTTGGCCAACTCCAATGACGTTAGGGCTTCCCTCTTCTGGACTCAGGGTCATAATTTTGAAATGAACGACTACAGAACCTGGACGGATGGTTATCCTGCCACCAAGTTCAGAAATACCAATGCCGATGGATCGGGAAGTTCTACCGAATTTTCCAGTACGGATTTCCCGCTTTTCCGCTTGGCAGATGTCTATCTTATGTACGCCGAGTGTGTATTGAGAGGGGCCGGTGGGGATGTAAACACGGCCTTGGGATATGTAAACGACATACGTTCAAGGGCCGGAGCAGAAACCATATTGACCTCCGAGCTTACCTTGGATTTTATTCTTGATGAAAGGGCCCGGGAACTGAATTTTGAGGGACATCGACGCTCCGACCTCATTCGTTATGGTCGATTTACCGGCGGCACCTATATCTGGCCGTGGAAAGGCGGTGTGGCAAATGGAACTTCCATACCTGAGCATTACAACCTCTATCCCTTACCCATTTCAGCCATACAGGCCAATCCGAACTTAACCCAAAATCCTGGTTTTTAAAAATTAAGTAAAGATGAAACAATTAAAAATCGCAATAGTAACGTTTGCAGTCCTTATTGGACTGGGTGCTTGTGAAGACAATGCAGAATTGGTGACGGTTACTCCAGAAGATGGTTCAACATTATTGGAGGTAGATATCAGCACCATAGAACTGGACAGGGTAAATGTCACAAATCCTGTAATTACGTTGGTTTGGGATAATGCAAGCTATTCCGTACAGACCCCTATAAGCTATCGATTGGAGTTTGCCAGTGATGACACCTTTACGGATCCCGCTAGAAGCGCCGTAATTACATCCAATTCAATCACCCTATCGGTTGATGAAGTAAACTCCTTTGCCAGTTCCGCCGGCCTACCCCCCTTTGAATGGAACAATCTGTTCATAAGGGTAGCCTCATTTTTGGGAAGTGTCCCTGGATCGGCAGCTACTTTTTCCAACGCCGTTAGTATTAATATTTTAACCTATTACAATTACCCCTTTGTTGATCATTTCTTGGTTGGGCCGGCCAGTGCCTCTGGTTGGAACAACAATAACAACAATGCCGTAATGTTTAGGGATGCCAACAATCCTGGTCGGTTCAAATACACTGGGTTGTTTAATAGTGGTCCGTTGAAATTCTTGGAATTACGTGGGTCTTGGGTACCACAGTACGGTGAAGGAGAGGAGGGAAATCTCACTTACCGGTCAGCCGAAAATCAAGACGATCCACCTGCCATCAATAACTTGGAAAGTATGGACGCTGGATATTATACCTTCTCGGTAGATGTTGAAAGGCTCACTTTTACACTTTTGCCCTATGAAGGGGCACTCCCAACTACCCTAACCAGTTTAACCGTAAACGGTTCCGCCCTTGCTGGTGAGGCAACCCTGACACAATACGAGGTAGAAGGGGAAACATTTGATGAGTATATCTGGTACATTCCCAGTGTTCGTTTGATTCCTGGAGAATTTACGTTTACGGCCAACGGCAGTGATGTTTGGGGTGGAACCACCTTGTTCTCGGGAGTGGCAACACCCAACGGAGGTAGTATTCCGGTTGATATTGAAGATGACTACGAGATTTGGTTCAACTCCATAACCGGTGAATATCATCTTATTCCGATAAATCTTTCCCAATCCTAAAAGACAACATGTGATGAAAAAAATAGTAAAGCTACTAAGTCCATTAACCCTATTGTTGCTCCTATTTGTTGGATGCGAGGACGATGATCCCGATTTACAGGTTGTCCCGCTGCAAGAGGATAGTTTTGAGCTCATTGTCCCAACGATAACCAACATTAACCTTAATTTTACGTTGCCGGACAATCCTGCATTTACGCTTTCGTGGAATGATGTTGCCTCCAATAGTGCAACGTATACCGTGGAGGCATCCGCAGAAGAAACATTTGCTTCACCAATTACGTTGGGAACTACCCAAAACAGGACTTTCACCATGACCGTGGCAGAATTCAACCCTGTTGTCATTGGAGCTGGAGGAGAGGCTTTTTCACCTTTTATCCTTCACATGAGGGTTTCCAATGGAGCTGAAACCACGGCAACCGTAAGTTATAGTGTATCGGCTTACACCGAGACCCCTCCCGAAATCTCAGATCCCGATACGGGTACTGAGCTAGTGCTGTCCAGTTTCGATCCTGCCGCCATTGCATTGACCATGCAGTTCAATGATCCCGATTTTGGGGAAGGCGACGTTGTAAGTGTGGACTATACTTTGGAATTTACGCTCCCAGACACCAATTTTGAAATCATTTTTACAAGTACCACCACCAATGAACGAAGCTTGGCACTTACCCACGATGAAATCAATACCATTGCCTTGGGCTTGGGATTGACACCGGAACAAGCAGCTAATGTAGAAGTTCGTTTACGGGCGGTAATAGAAAGTGAGTCCGGAATGTTGGAACGCTTTTCCGAAGCGATAATGATTTCCCTTACTCCCTATGATGCAACATATCCTTTTAGGGACCTTTTCATGGTAGGTAATGCGGTTGATGTCAATAATGATGGCATTGCCAATGATATGGACTGGGATAATAATGGCAACAATCCTCCTTTGTTTAGGGATTCCAATAATGCAAATAGGTATGTCTTTAGAGGCAATTTTGGTGGCGGATTGGCATTTAAAGCATTGGAAATCAAAGGTTCATGGCAACCTCAATGGGGTCTTTCCGGAGGAAACCTGACTTCTAGTGCTGATTTAGGCAGTGACCCCGGTGTGTTTCCCATCCCCGCCGAAGGCTATTATGAGATTGAACTCGATATTGTAAATGCTACCTATACCGCTACTCCCTATGATGCCAGTGGTGCCACCACTTACGCTACAATAGGAATTATTGGTAGTGCCACCCCCGGCGGTTGGGATGCCGATACCGACATGACGCAAGCGGCATTTAATCCACACCTTTGGTTCATCAATGATATTGCATTGGTGGATGGTGAGGTAAAGTTCAGGGCCGATGACGACTGGGCAGTGAACTGGGGCGGTGGAGTGGAATTCTCCAGCCTTGGTGACACAGGAAATGACAATATCCCGGTATCTGCTGAAACCTATGATGTTTGGTTCAACGATTTGGATGGAAGTTATATCCTTATTCCAAATTTAAACGACTAGATATTTCTTTTTGAGAATTTAAAAGGGCTGTCCAATCAGCCCTTTTTTTTCCTGTAAACCCAACACAATGAAGCTAATTCTACGCTATTTTTTCTTCGGGCTCGGAACAATGGTCGCCTCGGCCCAAACCGTTTCCCTATCCCCCAACCCCTTTGACAGAGACCAGGAAATCACAATCACCGTTTCCAATTTCAACCCACAAACCGAATGGGACGTTTCGGAACTATATCTCTGGGCCTGGTACTTTGAAACAAATGGAACAAACGCAATAAATCCCTCCGATACGGGAACAGACTTCAACAATTCCCCAGAAACGGCGCGTTTTACCAACAATGGCAATGGCACGTATTCCTACTCATTTATTCCCTCCGTTTTTTATGACGCTACGGATATTGATCGAATCGGGTTTTTGATAAAATCCCAGAACGGAAGTCGTCAAACGCAGGACTTTTTATTCGATGTGGGAGCCTTTCAATTGGTTTTGAACGCGCCAACCACCAGCACGGTGATACTGGAAGCCGGCGAAACATTGTCCATTGAGGCAATTATTGGTCAATCCGCCAATTTTTCCCTTCTCGCCAATGGCATACAAGTTGATACACAAAATGGCATTACTACGTACAGCAACACCTATGTGGTCAATGAAAACACAACTTTTGTATTGGAAGCCACCAATGGTGCGGATACCGAAAGTGTCACTTTTGATGCCCTTATACGGCCTACGGTAACCGAGGAAGCATTACCCTTGGGACTCCTTGATGGCATTAACCTAGACCCTACTGACCCAACCAAGGCCACTTTGGTACTTTTTGCCCCAGGCAAGGAATTTGTCCATGTTATTGGGAATTTTAACAATTGGGCAACCAATGACACCTATCTGATGAAAAAAGACAGTGCTCAAGACCGGTTTTGGCTTGAACTCACAGGCCTAAGCCCACAAACCGATCACCTGTTCCAATACTTGGTGGACTTGGACATCACTATTGCCGATCCATATTCCACCACCATTTTGGATGAGTTCAACGATGGTTTTATTGATGATACTACCTATCCCAACCTTCCGGAATACCCTTCGGGAAGTACCACCCAGGCCGTAACCTTATTACGAACGGGTGACCCGGAATTTGTGTGGTCCGATGCCACCCTGAATTTCGAAAAACCCAAAGTAACCGATTTGATGGTCTACGAACTCTTGATCCGTGATTTTGACGAGCTCCATAGTTTTGATGCCGTTCGCTCCAGACTGGATTACCTACAGGATTTGGGTATCAATGCCATTGAATTGATGCCCGTAAGTGAATTTGATGGCAATGATAGTTGGGGCTACAATCCATCATTCCATATGGCTTTGGACAAGTACTATGGAACACCAACGGCCTTTAAACAGTTTATAGAAGAATGCCATAATCGGGGCATGGCCGTTATCCTGGATGTGGTTTATAACCATGGTACCGGGGAGCATCCTTATTTCCGTTTATGGAATACCAGTGGTGGTGGTACTGGTGGGGTGGCCAGTTCGGAAAATCCTTTTTTTAACGCGGAACCCAGACACTCTTTCAACGTTTTCAACGATTTTAACCATCAATCCCAAGCTACCCAGGACTATGTGAACCGCACTATACGATATTGGATAGAGGAGTATAGGATAGATGGGTTTCGTTGGGACCTCACAAAGGGTTTTACCCAAAACTGTTCGGCCAGCGATGACGGCTGCACCAATGCCACACAGCCCGATCGAATTGAAGTGTTAAAGGGATATGCGGATACCCAGTGGGCGATGGATGAGGATTTTTATGTGATTTTTGAACACCTGGGTGGAATACAGGAAGAAGAACAATGGGCCAATTACCGTCTGGACGAAGGTAAAGGCATTCTTTTTTGGAACAAACAAACGGACCCCTATAATGAGGCTACCATGGGATATCATGAAAATGGAAAATCCAATTTTTCAGGAGTTTCCTATCAGGTCAAAGGATTTGATATTCCTGCTGCCATTTCCTATATGGAAAGTCATGATGAGGAACGTTTGATGTTCAAAAACCTGGAATTTGGGAACTCGGAAGGGGCGTATTCGGTAACCGACCTGGATACCGCATTGGAACGTCTACGGACGGCAGGAGCCTTTTTCTTTACGATTCCCGGCCCCAAAATGATATGGCAATTTGGAGAACTTGGTTATGAGGTCTCCATTGACGAAAATGGAAGAACCGGTAGAAAACCGATCCGTTGGGAGTATTTGGATAATGCCAATCGAACGGCAATTTATGATACCTGGGCAGACCTCATTAAATTGAAATTGGGTGAGGCTATCTTTGAAACCACCGACTTTAGCATGGATCTGAGTGCTCCAACAGGGTTGAAAACCATTCATTTAACGGACAACTCCGCCTCTGGGGATGCTATCAAGTACATTACTATTATCGGGAATTTTGGAATGGTCGAACAGGCCATCAATCCAAATTTTCAAGAGACGGGAACATGGTACGATCTTTTGGAGAAGAACAGTCCTTTAGCGGTAAGCAACGCAACTGAACCCATAAGTCTTGCTCCGGGTGAATTCATGGTTCTGGCGGACAGTCCGAGCGAGGTAATGATGGACCCAAATGATTTGGATGGTGATGGCGTTCCAAATGCCAATGACCTGTGTCCCGATACACCCCTGGGGGCAACTGTTGATGTCTCGGGGTGTGCCATTTTTACACTACCGGCCAATAACTTTACCTTAAGTACCACCAGTGAGAGCTGTCGTAACAGTAACAACGGTCAGATCACCGTGGTAGCCATGGAGGCCCTGGACTATACGGCCATCCTTTCCGGGGATGCCACTGCGAGCCAATCTTTTAACGATACTACTCTTTTTGACAATCTTTCGGCCGGTAGTTATACCGTTTGTATCACTGTGGCAGGGGAAGCCGATTATGAGCAATGCTTTGATGTGGTCATCACCGAGCCAGAAGATCTATCCGTAAGTTCAAAAATCGATTCCGAGGGTAAAAAAGCCACCCTATCACTTAAAGGTGGGGCGGTCTATGAGATTGTTTTAAACGGACAAAGCTATCGTACCTCCGAGAACAATATTACGTTGACCCTTTCAAAATCGGTGAATACGTTACAGGTCAGGACCGATATCAGTTGTCAGGGTGTTTTTGAGGAAACCATTGTTTTGGAAGGGGCATCCGTAGCTTATCCCAATCCCCTACATTCCGGGGAATTGACAATTGAAATGGGCAAAATGGCCAATGATTCCGTATCCTATGAAATTTTCGGAATCGATGGGCGATTGATTACAAATAAAACCCAAAAGACCACTAACGGTAGGCTAACCATTGATATGGGGCAATTGCCCAAAGGATTATATATAATCAATGCCAAGACGTCCAAAAAAACCCACCACTTTAAAATTACAAAACAATGAAAGGCGCTAAATACCTATTCCTGATATTGATTTTCCCATTATTGTTGGCCTGTGGCGGAAGTGATGATGGGCCCAGCGATCCGGAGCCCACTCCTGCTCCCTCCGCGACCACACTGGTTTTTCCGGAAAACAATTCGGAATGCACTGAGGGCACCTTGCTGTCCGATTCTGAAAGTGAGGTCATCTTTCGATGGAACATTGCCCAAAACACGGATTCCTACACCGTAAACCTAAGAAACTTAAATACGGATGACGGGCGGCAGATCAATGCCAACACAAACGAATTGGCCATACGCTTAAATCGCGGCACCGCATATTCGTGGTCTGTGGTTTCCAAAGCCAATGGAACTTCCGAAACTGCCGAAAGTGCTATATGGAGATTTTACAACGCAGGGCCCGGCATAGAAAATTACTCCCCTTTCCCAGCGGACGATCCATCCCCAAAATCCGGGGCAACCGTCAATTCCGGAAGCCTTACCTTAGGTTGGGCCGGTAGTGACCTGGACAATGATATCGTTTCTTATGAAGTGTATCTTGATGTAACCAATCCACCTGGAACGCTGGTCGGTACGGTGACCCAAACTTCATTTGAAACTACTATAACGGCTGATACCGTTTACTATTGGAGCGTGATTACCATTGATAGTGAAAACAACCGCTCAAATTCCCAAATATTCCAGTTTAGGTCAAATTAAGGATCTTGAGGGTTTGGCCAACCATTTAGGCGTGGAAATGAATAAATCTCGGTCTTAATGTGTTCCAATCAAGCGCAATGACCCATATTGCTGTCCGCTTATACTTGATTTAATGTGGATTCGCGTTCAATGAGTGTCGGTTGCAGGATTTCTGTCCTATAGGTTTCTTCTTCGCTTTCACTCTCAACCTTTTCAATCAGCATTTTCGCTGCTGTCTCGCCCATCAGTTCCCCGTGTTGGGCAACAGAAGTAATGCTCGGATTGGCATGTTTTGCCAACAACCCATCGGTAAAACCGATTATGGAGATGTCCTTGGGAACGTTCAGCCCTTTTCGTTGGACTACCCGCATACCATAGATGCCAAAAATCTCATTAACACTTAAGATGGCATCCGGTTCAATTTGATTTAGAAATTCCTCAATTTTTGCCTCATCAATATCCATAAAGGGCAACTTTAAAACCAAATCCGGGTTGACTTCCAAACCAAAATCCTTTAGTGCTTTCCTATAGCCTTTATTCCTGTTCATACTCACACTAAAAAAGTCTTCCGTAGTAAGCAATGCAATTTTGCGACGTCCTTCGTCCAATAGTTTTTTGGTCGCTACATAAGCCCCTTGAATATCGTCTATCAAGACTTTATCACAATTGATTTCACTGGTAACCCGGTCAAAGAGCACCATGGGAATACCTTGCTCGGTGACTTCCTTTAAATGGTTAAAGTCCTTTTTTTTCTCGGTTCCTGCCGAAAGTGACATTATAAACCCATCAATACTTCCATTGGCCAACATTTCCATATTGATGACTTCTTTATCAAAGGACTCGTCGGAGAGGCAGACGATCACATTGTACCCCTTGGCATTGGCATAATTCTCAATACCCCTAATGACCGTGGTAAAAAAGTGATGGACAATATCTGGAATGATGACCCCAATGTTTTTGGTTCTCTTGTTTTTTAAACTAATGGCAATATTATTGGGTTTGTAATTGTAAAGCTTGGCAAAGGCCTGGATCTTTTCCTTGGTATCCCTACTGATCTCCTCACTATTTTTCAATGCCTTTGATACTGTGGAGATGGAAACATCCAATTCCTTTGCAATATGTTTTAGGGTTATTTTTTGCTTCAACATATACCTCAATTCTTAAATTTTTGAAAATAGTGATATTCCATTAGTGTTAAAAATTTAGCGTAAATCCTTACGAATAAGGATTGCGAATCTCCCCATTATACCATATCCATTTGGGAGGCAAAAGCATTTAATTTGTCCAGATTTTTGTTAAAGTTCATATTTTTCGCTAGTTTGAATTGCGAATTACATAGTTTAGAGTGTGTTGAATTGAAATACCCCAACAATTGCAAAGTTATCAACACGAAACCGTTTTCGTCTTTTTTGCATCCTTTGGTTAAAGTCAATTTAACACATTTTTTACATATGTTTAACTCTTGAATTTAAATTAACTAAACTTAAAACAAATTATTTATGAAGATTACGCTACTTAAAAGCCTGCTGCTTTTGGGCGCCTTTGTGTGCTTTGGAGCAGTCCAGGCACAGACGGTAACGGGTACGGTTTCAGACGCAAGTGGCCCCTTGCCAGGGGCTAGTGTTGTTGTGAAAGGTACCACAAATGGTACCCAAACCGATTTTGATGGTAATTATACCCTGGATGGTGTGGACAGCAACGCCACTTTGGTATTCAGTTACATTGGCTATGCCACACAAGAAGTGGCAGTTAACGGTCAAACAACAATCTCCGTAACCTTACAGGAAGATGCGCAAGCACTTGATGAGGTAGTCATCATTGGTTATGGCCAAACTACGGTTAAAGATGCCACTGGTGCCGTAGCATCTGTAACTGCCGAAGATTTTAATGGAGGTGTTATTTCATCACCCGAACAGCTGATCCAAGGTAAAACCGCAGGGGTCCAGATTACACAAAGTAGTGGTGAACCCGGTGCAGGAATCGCCCTTAGGATTAGGGGTACGGGTTCGGTACGGGCCAATAACAGTCCATTATTTGTGATTGACGGTGTACCGGTTACCAATGAAGAGGTATCTGCTTCGGGTTCTGATCTTGGAACAGGTACAAGTGGGTCCAGAAACCCTTTGAATTTCTTGAACCCCAATGATATTGAGAGCATGAGTATCTTAAAGGATGCCTCCGCAACTGCGATATATGGTTCCAGGGGAGCCAATGGGGTCGTCATTATCACCACAAAATCCGGTAAGGGAGCCGGTGCAAATGGTCAGTGGAGTTACACCTCTAACCTTAATATAGCTGAGGTCCGAGAGACCTATGATCTTTTGAACACGGAAGAGTTTATTGATAGAGGTGGGGCAAACTTAGGAGGTGCCACGGACTGGCAGGATTTTATCTACAGGACAACAGCTTCCACCGACAACAATCTTTCCTATGCCTTAAATTATGGTAAAGGTAATGTGCGTGCCACTTTTGGGTATGCCAAACAGTTCGGTATCATAGAAGATACCGATTTGGAACGGCTTACCGGTCGGATTAATGCGAATCACCGTTTCTTGGATGACAAGCTACGAGTGGGGTTACAGGCCACAATTTCCAGAATCAATGACCGGGCGCCATTTGTCAGTAGGACTTCAGGAAGTACGGGAGACTTGTTGGCCGCTGCTTTGTACTCCAACCCAACCTTACCGGCAAATCCTGATATCAGTGTTGCACCCGATAGAAATCCAGCGAACCTTTTGGCCTACTATCAGGATCTTGCAAATACCAACAGGTTTTTAGGGAACCTTTCTTTGGAGTATAGCTTTACGGATGAGTTGTCCGCAAAGCTCAATCTGGGGTACGACGCCTCGGATTCTGAGCGTAGTCAAGTAGTTGGACCTCAAATTTTAGGCCTGGAAAATGGTGCGCCCAACAATGGGCGTGCTGCTTTAAATAATCTAGAAACGGAAAACCGATTGGTTGAATTGACGGTGAATTATACCAAGGAATTTGAGAATTCCAGCCTGGATGCTTTAGTAGGATATTCCTTTCAGGACTTCAACAGACAGGGCCAAAACATTCTAGGTCAAGGCTTCGGATCTTCCGATTTGAATGAAATTGCCTCATTAAACCAAAGGGCTTTTGAGGCTACGAGAAATTTGGCAAGCGGATATCAGGCCTATGGTATCGGTACTTTCGAAGATGATACGGAGGATATCGGTGATCAATTCAGGATATTGAATTTATTTCCAGCTCCAAACATTACCACACAGGATGTACCCAACATTCCTGCAGATGTGCTTACTGTAGACACATTTGATTTTACCGATGAATTGCAGTCCTTTTTTGGTAGGGTCAATTACACGCTCTATGACAAATACCTGTTTACAGCTACCATCAGGGCGGATGGATCCTCAAGATTTGGGGGCAACAATCAGTATGGATATTTCCCTTCGGCAGCTTTTGCCTGGAAACTTAATGAAGAGGACTTTGTGAATGAAGATACTTTTTCAACCCTTAAATTACGTTTGAGTTGGGGTATTACCGGTAATCAAGACGGTATTGGTTTTGGAAATTTTGCCAATAGGACCAGATGGGGAAGATTTAATGCCCCAACCCTGGATATTACGGAAAATTCACAAATTACAACGCCGGCCACCCGTTCTGTTGCCTTTGAAAATCCTGATTTGAAATGGGAAGAGACGACGCAGTATGCCTTGGGTATCGATTTTGGATTTGCCAACGATCGTTTTAACGGTTCCATTGACCTTTATAGGAGGGAAACCCGTGATATCCTATTGAACCTTCCCGCCGTACAGCCTGCAAACGAACCTTTTTCATTTCAAAATGTAGACGGCACCATTATCAACCAAGGGATTGAAGTTGGATTGGACTATGACATTGTTAACGGGGAAGATTTCTACTGGAATGCCAATTTCAACATTGCGTATAACGATAATGAGTTTACCGATTATGACGGTCCCACAATAGAAGCTGGACAAGTTTTCGGTCAAGGCTTATCCAATGCTTTTGTGCAGGTTCTGACCAATGGAAGGTCGCTCTTTACCTATAATTTACGAAACGTGGATGCCGACCTGAATGTAGAAACCGATCCCAGCATCCAAGAAGAATCAGGCCTACCTACAGTAAATGCCGGTTTCTCAACCAATGCGTCTTACAAGAACTGGGATGCTTCCCTTTTCTTCTCAGGACAGTTTGGTTTTTATGTCTACAACAATACCGCCAATGCGCTTTTTGCCACTACTCAAATCGGTAGTAGGAACAATCTGCAAAGTGTTGTGGACGGTGGGGCTGTTCCTTCCAGTCAAAATCCAAGTACTTTCTTTTTGGAAAAGGGTGACTTTGTAAGGTTACAAACTGCTTCAATAGGTTATAATGTACCTTTAAGTGGCGATGGAGCCCTTAAGAGCATGAGATTAAGCCTTACAGGTCAAAATTTACTATTGATTACGGATTACAGTGGACCTGATCCAGAGGTAAGTACCTCTGATGTTCCTGCGGTTACGGGGGGTATTCCTTCCGCATCCATAGATTATTTAGCGTATCCCAGACCAAGAACCGTTAGTCTGGGTGTAAATGTTACCTTTTAAAAAAATTGTATTATGAAGAAAATAACAAATTATTTAGGCATGGCACTCTTGGTCTCTGGGGTGTTTTCATGTACGGATTTAGAGATCGAGGCTTCAGATTCGTTGATAACGGACGGATTTGCTGGAGTAGCAGATATACAAAGTGAGGTGGCGAACCTTACCAATAGCGTTGCTGGTGGGGCACTTGCCAACCAAGAGAGTTTATTCGCCTTGAACGAAGTAACCACGGATGAATATATCGTTCCCACGCGGGGAACGGACTGGGGGGACAACGGTCGGTGGCTATCCATTCACAGACATACTTGGGCTCCAGAGCTTTTTGACATTATTCAGCCATGGCAGCAACTGAATGCAGTTAGCTTTAATGCCAGTAGGGTTATTAGTCCTAAAAGTGTCAATACTTCGGAGGGTGATGTTACCGAGCTCAAAGCCCAAGCCAGATTTTATAGGGCATGGGCCATGCATTGGATTTTGGACATGTGGCGGCAAGTTCCTTACAGGGATTTAAATCTACCCAACAGTGCCCTCCCTGAGGTTTTGACCGGCCAAGTAGCCCTAGATAGTATTGTGGCCGATTTAAATATAGCTATTGCCGATTTACCAACGAAAACGGCAGGCGATGTCATTGGCGACAAATCGACACCCACAAAGGCAGCAGCCCGCCATTTAATGGCCAAGGTTCATTTAAACAAGCATGTATACCTTGGGACCGCACCAGCCGCTGCGGATATGCAAGTGGTCATCGATAATGTTGATGCAATCACGGCAGATGGTTATACGTTGGCTCCATCCGGAGAGTTTTTTGAAATTTTCCGTCCAACAAATGACACAGAGACCATCTGGTGGTCTCCAGCCGATGCTGGACCACGAACTTGGCTTACCCTACATTACAATCAAAACTTCCCTGGGTTTAATGACAATGGAGGCTGGAATGGATTTACCACACTTGCCGAATTTTATGATTTATTTGAAGGGCCTGCCGAAACCAATTATCCTGGTGATGGACAAGAAGAGCGAAGAGGTGTGGTACACGACCCAAGTACTGCAAACGAAGAAAACCTAGGTATTGGCTTAGGCTTCTTGATCAATCAACAATATGAGCAGGATGGGACACCTCTAAATGCCAGGGAGAATGTCGGTGGCGTGCCGCTGGTGTTTACAAGGGAAACCGAGCAAGCTGAGTATGTCGCTCCACAGGATAATGCACTATTGGAAACCTCAGGAATACGGATGTTCAAATACCATCCCAATGAGCCAACTGAGATTGAAAGTCCAGATAGAAGAAGGCACATTGTGAGGTACCGATATGCAGATGCGTTTTTAATGAAAGCGGAAGCCATGTGGAGAATGGGTGGTGACCCAACCGTAATGATCAATGAGTTAAGAACCACTCGGGGTGCATCAGTATTGGGTGCCGTTGGAGAAGCCGACTTATTGGCCGAAAGGGGCCGGGAATTGTATCAAGAACAGGTAAGAAGACAAGATTTGATTCGGTTTGGTCAATTTTCGAGAGCATGGAACCTTAAAGAAGCCAGTGACGAAACCCGCTTTATATTTCCAATTCCAGTGGCGGATGTTTTGGCCAACCCAAATTTGGTCCAAAACCCTGGATATTAAAAGGAAACTTTGTTTCAACAAGATTAAAAACCCGCTCAATGAGCGGGTTTTTTCTTTTGCCATTTTCCCCGTCCCCATTCCTAATCCAGGTGATAACGCTTGTCTTATCAACTGACCAATAAATTGTTAACAATACGCACACTGTTTTTCGTACTTTGGACCATGTGACGCTATCCGCTCGTGTCAAAATATCCCTTAGTAGATATATTTGGTAAGCCACATTAGTTTTTCATTATCAATTCCACTAAGGAAGTTTACTTATATTGCCGGTCGATAATTCGTATTCTAAAATGATGGTTTAAGAAATACATAGCCCTTACCGCCTTTTCCCCTGATTGGAAGAGTTGAAGATGGTTACGGACAAATATCAAATTGGAAAAGCAAAAAAAACTTCTAAAATCTAAAGTCTTACTAAATCCACAAAAGTGTGTTATACAATATCTTTGAGGTTTTATATTTAGCATTACAATTATCCAAATTCACTAATACAAGTGAAATTTGAGGAGCGTATAAGACTTCCCCTTTTTTGAATTCCAATGCTATAAATACAATCAATTTTTAAGTATAAAAATGAAGTTTTCCTTTGTAACGTTGCTCATTATTGTTTTCACAATTTATTCATGTCAGGATAAAGAAAGTCCTGCTATTGACATAGCACAACAAAACACCCTGTTTACATTACTTTCAGCGGAGGAAACCGGAGTCGATTTTGTGAATGAGGTTGAAAACCAAAAAGATTTCAACATTTTCAAGTACCGAAATTTTTACAACGGTGGTGGGGTAGCCATTGGAGATATCAATAACGATGGTCTTCCAGACATCTACTTAACGGGAAATATGGTATCCAATAAACTTTATTTGAACAAAGGCAATTTTAAATTTGAGGATATCTCCAAAAAAGCCGGGGTTGAGGGCAACAAACCGTGGTCAACAGGGGTAACTATGGTAGATATAAACGCCGATGGCCTATTGGATATCTATGTTAGCAATGCTGGAAACTTAAAAGGTAACAATCATGACAATGATCTTTATATAAATAACGGAGATCTCACTTTCACGGAAAAAGCGCACGACTTTAACCTAGCCAAAACAGGATTTTCTACCCATGCCACTTTTTTTGACTATGATAAGGATGGGGACCTGGATGCCTATATTTTAAATAATAGCAACATTCCCGTAAGTAGTCTGGGTTATGCGGAACAACGTGAGGTTCGCGCCCAGGACTGGGAAGGCGTACCACACATATTCAAGGGTGTTGGCGATATGCTACTTCGCAATGACAATGGCAAATTTGTGGATGTCAGTGAAGATGCGGGTATTTATGGAAGTCTTATCGGTTTTGGACTGGGTGTATTGGTTACCGATATCAACAACGATCTTTGGCCGGACATTTACGTTTCCAATGACTTTTATGAGCGCGACTATCTGTACATCAACCAGAAAGACGGCACTTTTACCGAAGAAATCAAAGAATACACCCAGCACCTGAGCCTATCGGCCATGGGTATTGATATTGCCGATATCAATAATGACGGCCACAATGACATTTTTATTACCGACATGCTGCCAGAACCCGAGCAACGTGTAAAATCGGTAATGGAATTTGAGGGATACAATATCTACAACCTAAAACGGAGCAAAGACTTTTACCAGCAGTACATCCAAAACACATTACAGCTCAACAACGGCAATGGCACATTTTCCGAAGTTGCCTATTATAGTGGTATTGATGCAACGGACTGGAGTTGGTCAGGTCTTATCTTTGATATGGACAATGATGGGCTAAAAGATATTTTTATTACCAATGGTATTAACCATGACCTAACAGATCTGGATTTTGTTGATTTTTTTGCCAACGAAATCATTCAAAAAATGGCGTTGACCGGTAAAAAGGAGTCCATTGATTCCATCATTAACAAAATGCCCATTAAGCCACAGCCCAATTATGCCTTCCGAAATAATGGTGACATTACCTTTGACAATGCCAACAAAAGTTGGGGATTTGACCTCCCCACGCGTTCCAATGGAGCCGCATATGGAGATTTGGACAATGATGGTGATTTGGACCTGGTCATCAACAACGTAAACACCAATTCCTTTATTTATAGAAATAATAGCAATGAACAACTTACGCACAATTACCTGCAACTTAAACTTAATGGAGATGAAAAAAACCCCTTTGCCGTTGGTGCGTTGGTTAAGTTTTATTTTGAAAACAATACAGTGCTTCAGGAGTTGATCCCTTCCCGAGGTTTTCAATCTTCAATGGATTACATAATGACATTGGGCTTGGGCAAAGTAAAAAAATTGGATTCCATCCGCGTTATTTGGCCCAACAATGCAACCACCCTATTAAAGGAGGTGACCGTAAACCAGCGAATGGAATTGAACCAAAAGGATGCCCATAATACATATTCACCTAGAACAAATTCATCAAAAAAATTCCTGATACAGGAGCTGGATAATGGTACATGGACCTCCCACAGGGAAAACAATTATAACGATTTTGACTATGAAGGGCTTATCTATAAAAAACTGTCCCAAGAGGGTCCTGCCATGGCCATTGCTGATGTAAATGGGGATGGGAATGAGGACGTTTTCATTGGCGGCGCAAAAGGAAGTGCGGGAACATTGTATTTACACAGGGGCAACGGAAGGTTCCAATCAAAACCTTCTCAGGTCTTTGATGAAGATCGCTCTTTTGAGGACACCGCTGCCGCATTTTTGGATGCCGATGGTGATGGGGATTTGGACCTAATGGTCGGAAGCGGGGGCAATGAAGTAGGTCAGGAAAATTCCTATAGGGCACGTCTCTATCTAAATGATGGAAAGGGAAGTTTTAAGGCTTCTGCGCAAAATCTTCCCA
This sequence comes from Muricauda sp. SCSIO 64092, assembly GCF_023016285.1. GTDB lineage: Bacteria > Bacteroidota > Bacteroidia > Flavobacteriales > Flavobacteriaceae > Croceivirga. Next base: position 2,992,319 of record NZ_CP095413.1, on the reverse strand, counting down.
CCACGTATAAGAACATTGCCACTATAACCCCCCATGACTATGATGGGGATGGGGACACCGATGTCTTTATAGGTTCCAGAAGTGTCGTTGGCGTTTATGGGGTAGACCCCAATCACCTTCTTTTGGAAAATAGGGACGGAACTTTTATTGATGCCACGGAACGAAGGGGGTATGACCTTAAGGATGAAGGAATGGTCACCGATGCTATTTGGGCAGACATGGATGGGGACGGAAAAAGTGATTTGATTACGGTCTCTGAATGGGATGTCCCCAAAATCCATAAAAATTCGGGGAGAAGGATACAACGTATTGAAACCTCCCTTGATAGTCTCTACGGTTGGTGGAACACGGTAGAGGCAGCTGATTTGGACGGTGATGGGGACTTGGACCTTATTTTGGGCAATCAGGGTGAAAACCTGCATTATAGGCCAGCAGCTGGTCAGCCCATGAAGCTTTGGATCAATGATTTTGACAATAATGGCACTATAGAACAATTGGTCACCATTAGTGAAAAAGGGGGTGACTATCCAATCCATCAAAAGAAAGAGGTTACGGCACAGGTGGTATCCTTAAAAAAGGAGAACCTAAAAGCTTCGGACTATGCGCAGCGGACCATTCAAGAGCTCTTCCCGCCAGAAATCATCAATCAATCCATTGTAAAACAAAGTATGATTTCTGCTTCCGTATTTGCCATTAACCAGGGAAACGGACAGTTCCAAATTAAAAAATTACCCCCTAGGGTACAGTTTTCCTGTGTTTGTGACATCAATTGTACTGATATCAATAACGATGGCAATCTTGATTTAATAATGGCGGGAAACAATTTTGAGTACAAACCGCAATTCTCCAGGTTGGACGCAAACTACGGTAATGTCCTCTTGGGGGATGGTGATTTAAATTTTGAATGGCAAAACTATGGTGAAACTGGTTTTTTTATTCGGGATGAGGTAAAGCATCTAAAAATGGTAAGGGACAAGGACAATAATCGATTCTTAATAGCCGCCATCAATGATGGAAAACCAAAAATCTACGCCTTGCCATGAAAAACTGTTTTGTTTATGCGGTAATTTTGGTTCTCGCAGGATGCAAAAAAAGTGGGGACTTGTTCCATAATCCTTCCCCGCGGGAAACCGGAATTGATTTTGCCAATAGCATCACTGAAAATGACGAGCTCAATATTTTGGATTACCTATATTTCTATAATGGCGGTGGGGTCGCAATTGGGGATATCAATAATGACGGACTTCCCGATATTTACCTTTCCGGGAACCAAGTAAAGAACAAGCTTTATCTGAACAAAGGCGGCCTTAATTTTGAGGATATCACAGAACAAGCAGGTGTTGGGGGACAGAGTTCCTGGAACACCGGAAGTGTCATGGCCGATGTTAACGGGGACGGGCTCCTGGATATTTATGTTTGTGCCGTAGTGGGCACCAACGGTTTTGTAGGATACAATGAACTTTTTATAAACAACGGGAATCTTACTTTTTCCGAACAAGCCGGACTATACGGACTGGATTTTGAATCTTACAGTTCCTCAGCCGCTTTTCTGGACTATGATCTGGATGGAGATTTGGACATGTACCTCTTAAATCATGCCGTACACACTTCGGAATCCTATGGAAAGGCAGATTTACGGTACCGGCGTAACTATGAGACTGGCGACAGATTGCTCAAAAATGACAATGGTAAATTCGTTGATGTTAGTGAAGAAGCCGGCATTTATGGAGGAGTAAACGGTTATGGCCTGGGAGTTGCCATATCCGATTTTAATATGGATGGATATCCCGATATTTATGTAGGAAACGATTTTCATGAGGACGATTACTATTACTTGAACAATGGTGACGGAACCTTTACGGAGAGCCTTCGTCGCTATTTTGGTCATACCTCCCGTTTTTCAATGGGTAATGACGTTGCGGACATTAACCATGATGGCCTACCCGATTTGATTTCCTTGGATATGCTCCCAGAAGAAGAAGTGGTCTTAAAATCCTCTGAAGGGGACGAAAACCTTCAAGTACAGAAATTGCGGATTGATGATTTTGGGTACCATTATCAGTTCACTCGAAATATGCTTTATGTAAACCAACCGGACGGTAACTATATGGAAACTGCCCTAATGAGCGGCGTGGCGGCAACAGATTGGAGTTGGAGCGCCCTTTTTGGGGATTATGACCAAGATGGACATCAAGACTTATTTGTGGCCAATGGCATTCCAAAACGACCCAATAATTTGGATTTTATCAAGTTCGTTTCCAATGAACAGATCCAACAAAAAATCAACAATACCAACCTGATGGACCAAGAGGCTTTGGAGCTCATGCCATCAGGAACTACAAGGAATTTTATCTTCAAAGGAGATGGCAAACTATCTTTTGATGACAAATCGGCACATTGGATTTCCAATGATACTTTGGTTTCCGGGGCAACCGCTTATGGCGATCTGGACAATGACGGGGATTTGGATTTGGTGGTCAACAACCTTAATAGTCCTGCACTCATCTATGAAAATAAAACAAACGACAAAGCCAATTACTTAAAGGTACGTTTGGACTATAACTCCAAGAACCGATACGGGATCGGCTCAAAAATATACGCCTATTACAATGGTTCACTACAATTAAAGGAGTTGTTTCTTTCCAGGGGTTTTCAAGCCTCGTCAGAACCTTTGGTCCATTTTGGCTTGGGGGAAATCAATGTCTTGGATTCCCTTAAAATCGTTTGGCCGGACAGAAGCCATCAAACCATACCAAAAGTTAGGGCCAACCAAACCTTAATGGTATCACCACGGGACACTAAACCCTTTGGTACCAAGGGACCAATCACCAAATCCAACCCCATGTTCACTAAGGATACATCTCGTTTGGGAATCAATTTTACCCACAAAGAGGACAATTATCTGGATTTCAACCGCGAGAAACTGATTCCTTATCGAATTTCGGATAGGGGGCCTGCTTTTGCAATGGGTGATTTGAATTCCGATGGAAAGGCAGACTTGTTTTTTGGTGGTTCAAAATTCTTTCCCGGTACTTTTTACAAACAGTTGGATAGCTCCTTTGTGAAGATGGAACTTCCACGGATACAAAAGGACTCGGTCACGGAAAATATTGCTGTTGCCATTGCCGATTTCAATGCTGATGGTGCAAACGATATCATTGTTGGAAATGGAGGCGGAGACTTCTACAATGAGGCACAACCGTTACAAGATAGGTACTACCTGTCCAAAGAAGACGGCTTTCAAGCTAAGGATTTCCCAAAAATATTTCAAAACACATCGGTTATTGAACCTTTCGATTATGATCAAGATGGGGATTTGGATGTTTTTGTTGGCGGACATACCATCACGGCAAAGTTTGGAGAGGAAGTAAACTCTTACGTGCTCACCAATACCCAGGGAACATTTGAAATCAATAAAGGGTTTCAATTCTCCGGAATGGTCACTGATGCGATTTGGGATGACTTTGACCAGGATGGGAATACCGACTTGATCATTGTTGGCGAATGGATGTCCCCAAGGTTTTTTCAAAATAAGAATGGAACGTTTGTTGAAACCAATGTCCTTACCAATTCAGGGCTTTGGCAAAGTATCCATCCCTTTGATATCGACGGTGACGGGGATAGGGACTATCTTTTGGGCAACTGGGGACTTAACAGTAAATTCAAGGCTTCCAAAAAGCATCCGCTTCGACTGTATTTTTCAGACTTTGATGGAAACGGACAAACCGAAACCATCACTGCTTTTGAAAAAGATGGAAAGTATTACACCCTGGAAGGTCTGGACGGACTGGCTTCACAAATGGTCAGTCTTCGTAAAAAATTTAATTCCTATCAATCTTTTGCTGGAAAATCCATTGAGGAGTTGTTTGATCCCAAACAGCTTCAATCTGCCAAAATTCATGAAGTGACCACCTTGGCTTCCGGATACTTAAAGAACAATAAGGGGGCTTTTGAGTTTGTTCCCTTTCCAAATGTCATGCAGGTTGCACCACTTTTGGATTTTGTTTCTGGAGATTTTGACGGTGACGGTCAAGAAGAGGTTCTTGTCGGAGGAAACTATTTTGGGGTCAAACCCTACCACGGAAGGTTTGATTCTTTCCCTGGAGCATTGATACAAAATGAAAATGAAATAGTTTTGGGAAATCTTCTGGGATTGGATTTCACCCAAAAATCCATAAGGCATATGGAAACCTTAACGGTAAATCGGCAAGATTATTTATTGGCAGTATTCAATAACGGAGCGGCAGAGGTTTACAAAATCAATTCAAAATAAAAATGGAACAAATGAAAAGGATAGCAAGTTTATTTTTTTCGGTTTTTATGCTTTTCTCTTGTACTAAGGAGCAAAAACCAATACCAATAACCCAAGAAGATTTTCACGCATCCGTGGATAAGGTGACCGAGGTAATGGTCCATGATATTTTTTCCCCTCCCGTAGCCAGTCGCATCTATGTCTATCCAAATATTGGCGCCTACGAAATTCTGGCCAACAACCATCCTGGGTACAGTCCTCTAGCCGGCCAATTGGAAGGGCTACAGCCCATTCCAAAACCCGATTCGAAAAATGTCAACTTTGAATTGGCCGCACTTATTGCCCATATGGATTTGAGCCGAATGCTCATTTTTTCCGAGGATATGATTACTTCCTATAGGGACAGCCTATATGGCGTTTGGGAAGAAAGGAACAGGGAAGAATTTATAACCTCCAAGACTTATGGACTTCAAGTTTCGGATCACATCGCCAAATGGATGGACAAGGACAATTACAAACAGACCCGGACCATGCCCAAGTTTTCCGTAAATACGGAGGACGCTTCACGTTGGCAGCCGACCCCGCCTTCCTATATGGATGGCATTGAGCCACACTGGAACAAAATACGTCCTTTTGTCATTGATTCTGCAAACCAGTTTAAACCTACCCCTCCCCCTCCTTTTTCCATGGAGGAAGATTCGGATTTCTATAAAGAGGTAAAGGAAGTTTATGATATCAGTAATGAGATTACCGCAAAGGGCGATACCTCGGAAGAAGTGGCCATTGCCCAGTTTTGGGATTGCAATCCCTATGTTTCCGTAACACGGGGGCATTTAATGTTTGCCACCAAGAAGATTACCCCCGGGGCCCACTGGATAGGTATTGCCAAGATCGCGGCCAGAAAAACCGAGGCAGATGTGGCCAAGGCCGTTTATACCTATACCAAAACTTCCATAGCCATAGCCGATGCCTTTATCAGTTGTTGGGACGAAAAGTATAGGAGCAGTCTAATTCGTCCAGAAACATTGATCAATACGCATATAGATGAAAATTGGGAGCCCGTTCTGCAGACCCCTCCCTTTCCCGAGTATACCAGCGGTCATAGTGTGGTTTCCGGTGCTGCAGCGGTCGCCCTTACCAGTATTTATGGGGATGCCTTTGCTTTTGATGACGATACCGAAGTACAATACGGTCTTCCCGTTCGTTCCTTTACTTCTTTTAGGGAAGCAGCGGATGAGGCGGCCATCAGTAGAATGTATGGTGGCATCCATTATCGAGCCGCAGTGGAAATAGGTGTAAAACAGGGAAGGGATCTGGGTGCTTTTGTGGTTGAAAAACTTAAAATGGACACCACGGATCAAATTGTGACAAAATAAATTCTTATGAGAAAAGTGACTTCCGTGCTCTTGTTTTTGTTGGTAGCGGCATTGTGTTGGTACTTGTTTTTAAAACCTTCGGATTATACCATTCGCTTTGAAGCCAAAACGTTTCCCGGTGCCATCAATCAATATCTAAAAGTCTGGGACCAAACACTGGATACCCTTCATAAAATAAAACAAGTAGAGGACCTTTATCACCTAACACAAAAAGTAAGGTTTGGGGATTCCATCCATCAATATGAATGGCGGATTGAACCTCTAACGGATTCCACTTCCAAAGTTTTTGTGGACATTAAGGATAAGGAGCATAGCCTAATGAACAAAATCCAAGTTCCTTTTAAAGAAACCGATTTTGAGAAAAGAAGCAAGAAAACCGTTTTGGACTTTATGAAAAGTCTGGATGAGCACACCAAAAAATTTAAGATAACCATTATTGGGGAGGAGGATGTTCCCAGTAAATATATTGCCTATGTTCCCTTAAAGGTTGAACAGTCCAAAAAAGCCAATGGCATGATGAAGAATTTTTCATATCTCACCGGAGAACTGTACATAAATGGTGTACAACTGGATGGCCCACCAATGATTGAAGTGACAAAATGGGACATGGAGAATGACAGTTTGCACTATAACTTTGGACAGCCCATTATCCGTTCCGAACGCCTGCCCATTGGCACCGATATCAAGTACAAACGGATTTTTAAAAAGCGGGCGTTAAAAGCGGAATACAATGGAAATTATATCACTTCGGATCGCGCCTGGTATGCATTGATGGACTATGCAAAAAAAAACAAGATCGAAGTGGATGGAAAACCTGTCGAAGTATTCTTTAATAAACCCATGGGCAGCGATGACTTGCATTGGAAAGCGGAGATTTATATGCCTATAAAGGAGGGCAATGAATAGATTCAGTCTTTTTTTTCTGATGGTTATGGTTATCCAGGGATGTGCCCAACCTCCCTGGTATGGGAATTTGGAATTTCTGGGACGTTTTCCTTCCAACCTAAGCGAAGTATCGGGTATTGATAGGGACAATAATGGCAACCTCTGGGTAATCGAGGACAACGGCAATAAGGACAAGTTATACCAAATTGATAAAAATGCACGCCTTGTAAAGGGATTGCGTATTGATAATGCAAAGAACGAAGATTGGGAGGACTTGAGCATTGCAAACGATGGAACGGTCTATATTGGCGATTTTGGAAACAACTCCAATACAAGAAAAGATTTGGTCATCTATAAAATTCCAAAAACAGAGTTACGTAAGAAAACACCGAAAGCCGAGAAAATCAAGTTTTCCTATCCGCAACAAACAAAATTTCCGCCCAAGAAGAAAAACTTATTGTTTGATTCTGAAGGCTTTTTCCATTGGAACGGATACCTGTATGTTTTTACCAAAAACAGATCAAGACCGTATTCCGGAAAAACATTGGCCTATAGAGTTCCGGATAAGAAAGGGGAATATGAGGCCGAGTTCCTGGGAGAATTAATTCTTTGCAAAGACCAGGACCATTGTTCCATTACAGCTGCGGATATTTCCAAAGATGGAAAAACCATTGCTTTTATAGGATATGGCTTTATTTATTTGCTCACGGAATTTGACCTAAACGATTTTTCCAAATTCAAAAAGAAAACAATTGACCTCAACTACGAAACACAAATAGAATCCATATGTTTTTGGAACGATACTACACTCCTGATTGCTGATGAGCAGTCAAAAACCAGGGGAAGAAACCTATATCGATACCAAATCAAAAAGGATTAAAACCCAAAACCGAGGCCAAAAGCAAAACGTAGACCATCCGAACTATTGAACAGGCCCGCATTAAAGGATAGAATATCCGCTCCATTGACAAAAAAACCTCCCCCATAGGAATTGTGCCAAGTATCGGAGTCCTCATTGGGAATCCACACCCTTCCGTAGTCAAACCCTCCATAAATTCCCGGGGTGACCGGTAAAAGCCCGGTTCTACGTTCGCGAAAGCTCCACCTTACATCCGTATTTTGAAAGTATGCTGTTTTTCCGGTAAACCGTTGGAATCGGAATCCGCGTAATCCGTTATTGGCACCTATACTTGCTGCTTGGTAAAACTCAAAATCATCACCAATATTAAAATGGCCCTTAAATTTTGTGGCCAGGACCAATTGTCCACTGGGAACCAGTCTGTAGTCAAATGATAGTGAAGGTATGACATACCCAAAGGTCCTATCGGCATCGTTCAAATTAGTGGTATACCCCCCTTCCAAGGAAAACGCCATCCCCATGGTCGGAAAAGCCTCATTGTCAAAATTGGAATAGCTGTAGGACGCATTTACCCCAAAAAACTCTTGCTGTGTATCCCTTCCCAAATTGGTAAAAAATCCTTCAATGAACCGACCTTCGGTTTCTTCCACATCAAAGTTTTCATAGGAAACGCCCAATTTAACTTTGGATCCAAGAAATCCCCTCCACACCAAAGAAGGTGAAAAATGAAGTTGCCGTATTTTCACTCGATTGAAATCAAAATCCACATCATCATCAAAGTTTGGGGTGTCATTTCCAAAACCAAAGAAGTTAATGGCAAAATTTGGACTGGTGAATTTTGCCTCCAGTTCCAGGTTCACCTTTTCAAAAACATTGGCAAACTCACCACGATACCCAAAATCAAACCCATTTGTGGCAAAATAATAGGCAGCATTTAGGGTGTGTTGTTGGGTAAAGGGATTTTGACGAAATCCATTAAACGTATAGGTGTTGGTGGCGCCCACTCGTAATCCATCGTCTGGATTAAAACCAATTGATGGTAGGAATTGATTGTTGCTGGACTTGATTTTTATAAACTGATACGTATTGGTGTCATAATCATTTATCTTGTGGATCTTACCGGCAAATGCTTCTTCATAGCTGTTCTTTTTTGCTTTAAAATCATAGACATGGACATTTTTGGCCTTTTCATTGATTTTATACACATCATTATTCTGACCCCCTATCAACCGTACCTTTATTTGACCCGTGTTCCCATTCACTTCAAAAATATCGTCATCATCCAAGCCATAAACCCAAATCTCCTTGTTTTGATCGGGATCAAATACTTTATCAAAGAAAAGATCGGTCTTTTTCCCACCCTTGATCCGATAGGCTTTCACATCCACCCTTCCATTATCCAATGGATTGATGACAAAGTGGTCATCCTTATCCGTTCCCGTAATGACACTGTATTTATTGAGCACTCCGTAATACGACTCAGCGGTCTTGACCAGACTTTCCTTCCTTTTTAATAGTATGGTCTTCATGTTATCCACGGTCTCATCCCGGACCTCTTCGGGAAACTGCTGAAAAGCCTTGTCCACCGTTTTGGCATCTATATGTTGTTGGATGTATTTCGCCTGTTCCATCCAGTCTTCCAAGGTTGTTTCGGACAAGAGGGCCATATCCAAGGCAAAGGTCATTGGAGATGAATTGAACCCCTTTACACTCCGTATCTCCTCCTGAAATCCTTCAAATAATCTCAGGGAAGGGACGGCCCTACTAGCAAATGCCATTAAGGCGCCATCGCCCATTATGGAAAACGCCTGATCGCGATCTCTGGGAATGGGTTTAAAGACTTTGGTGCCATCTTCCTTTTTAAAACGTGCCCAGCGCCATTGGTCCACATGCCGGTCCCAATCCCCAATGAGCATATCAAAAAGCCGTGCCCTTACATAGGTATTGGCGTCCACTAGGTATTCTTCATCCTTGCGCAATTTCCCTATGAAATCGTCCGTGCTTTCAATTTTTTCGGTCTTTCCAAAACTATCCAGATCATGCCCTTCCGAAACGTGCTCTTCAATCATATACAATTCATCACCAAAATCCACATTAAAACCTTTCAAGGCTTTTTGTTTTGGGATATAAAAGAGTTTTGGGTTGGTATGGAAAATGCCCACCGCATCGGACAAGGTACCGACCGCAAAAGGGGCATAGGGGTGGGAACCCGTGTAAAAATCCAAGAGTATGGATTCCGTGAACGTATCTTCAAATTCCCCAACAACATACTTTTCCTGAAAAGCCAGTGCCTGTAAATAGAGTTCCGCACTCTTTCGCAATGCCCGCATCACAAATTGCCTTCCATCCTTATGCTGCAACCGCAATGACTTGGATTGATGCCCGCCCCCTTTTCGTATGGGAACCAGTCCACCGTACAAAGTGTCCAAATCCACAGTTGGGGCTTTCACTTTTGTAGCATAGTACTTTCGATACCGTTCCCCCCAGACCATCTTATAAAATCCGGTTTTATCCACTTCCTCATCGGTATAGATCGAGGCTTTCACATAAGCGGGAAAACTACTTTCCCCCTTGAATTCGGCAGGTTGTTGATTTGGCGGAAGTACCTGGGCCTCAAAAAGTGTGGACTTGACCTCGTCCTCAACACCCTTAAACGTAACTGTTGATGCCCCATCGGCATACACCTTTAAAACGGCATATCCCATTTGACCTGTGGAAAATTGGCTGCCGTTCAATAACCGCGTTGCTCCTTTTTTGGCACCCGAACCACTTACGATCTGAGGCGTGTTCTCTTCAACGATATATTGAAGGGTATGTTCATGACCAGAAACAAAAATTACCTTTTCCGAATATTGGGCAAGTGTAACAATACGTTTTTTCAACTCATTGTATGTCTTATTGGACAAATCGGTATTGGAAGCACCTGTAGTTCTGCGCAGCACGTTCGCCAATGTACCTATAATAGGTAAAGGGAAGCTTCCCTCGGTTGGAAAAATATGCTGTTTGAATGAAAATTGACCACCATGGGACCCATAGGTGAACATGGGATGGTGCATGGCCAAAATAGTGGTTTTGCCCCTATTTTTTTTAATAAGGCCCTCCAATTCTTCCAAGAACTTTTCCCTATCCTTAATTTCACAGCCGTCATTGATATTAGGGTGTTTGTCCCAATCCACTAGATACCACTGGGTATCTATGGTGATTAAAACGATGTCGTCGCCAATGTCAACTTTATCCAAAGGACATCCATTTTCTGGTAAGAACACATCTTTTCCTTTAAGCCTGTCCTCAATATATTTTTCCTGCCTTTTTAACCCTTTCAGCCCTTTGGCATACCAATCGTGATTGCCAGGAATAAAAATGGTTTGCCCGTTAAAATCGTTGACGGACTTCAATTGGGCATCCAAATGGTTTTTTGCGATTTCATAGGCTTCACCATTTTGCTTATCTGGGAGCCCAGCAGGGTAAATATTGTCCCCCAGGAAAATGGCCGTACTGTTTTTTGGTGCCGAGGAAACTTCGGATTGGAAAGCTTTTAAAGCAGGGTTCAGGCTTCCCATGGGCGACTTTCCGGCATCACCTATTAAATAGAATGTGTGGATAGGATCGTCTTGATCCAATGATAGCTTTTCCGCCTTGATGTCCGCATATTTTGGTTTATAAGTGGCACAACCGGAAATAATAAGGATGAATGCGAGGGTTAGGTAAAGATGTTTCATATCACGTGCTTCGTTCCAAAAATTCGTATTTTGGATTATTCAATATACAACTATGTCGGAAATCGTTCAAAAAGCTGAAGATTTTGTCACAAGACTTTTGGAAACGGAATTGGATTCCAGGTTTTTATACCACAATCTTAAACACACACAACGAGTGGTAAAAAGTACAAAGGAGCTATTGGAGCATTATGACCTCGGTCCCGCCGAAACCGAGCAATTGGTATTGGCCGCGTGGTTTCATGACACCGGATATACCAAAGGAGTGGATAAGCATGAGGAAAAAAGCAGTGAATTGGCTGGGGACTTTTTAAATGGGGAAGGGTATGATAAAAAGGCATTGGAACATGTACAGTCTTTAATTCTGGCTACCGAACGGTACCATAGTCCTACCAATTTACACGAAGAAATCATTCGGGATGCCGATGCTTCTCATTTTGCACAAAAGAGTTATTGGGAGACCACGGATTACCTTAAGGAAGAACTGGAACTTTTGGAAATTGCCACCCATTCTCCCAAACAGTGGCGGGATATTAACATTAAAATGTTTCGCAGCGAGCATCAATTCCATACCGAGTATGCCCAAGAGCACTGGGAGCCGGGAAAGGAAAAGAACCTAAAACAATTGGTCAAGGAAAAGAAAACCGAAAAAGAGATTGCCAAGAAAGAATCCTTAAAAGCAAAGTATAAGAGTGAAAGCCCCGATCGAGGTATACAGACCTTGTTTAGGGTTACCTTAAAAAACCATCTCACCTTAAGTGATATTGCAGATACCAAGGCCAATATCCTTCTTTCCGTAAATGCGATTATCATTTCGGTTGCCCTTTCCAATCTCATTCCCAAACTGGACAACCCGTCCAATACCTATTTGATCTATCCGACCACTATTTTTATTGTCTTTAGCGTTATTTCAATGATACTGGCGGTTTTAGCCACTAGGCCCAATGTTACCAGTGGCAAATTTACCAAGGCCGATGTTGAACAAAAACGGGTGAACCTACTCTTTTTTGGCAACTTCCATAAAATGGAACTTAATGAATATGAATGGGCCATTCAGGAGCTGGTAAAGGATAAGGACTATATCTATAGCTCCTTGACCAAGGATCTTTACTTTCTGGGATTGGTACTGAACAGAAAATATAAAATCCTCAGGTGGACCTATAGTATTTTTATCTTTGGAATTGTTGTTTCCGTACTTGCCTTTGGAATTGCCTTTCGTTTCTTTGGCCCGGAGCGTATGGTGTTCTAAGACTTTAGTGCTTTAACTCTTCCATTAAGTCATCATAGGTGTAGGTCTTCTCGGAAGTAGCATCGGTCTTATAAAGGATTTCGGCCCTAATGGCCTTTAATCCGGTAACCCCTTGCAATCCTTCCAATTCTACAATTTCAATGGAATTGGTAAAGTATCCCTTGGCTTTAAGGAAATGGACATAACGCAGATACTCACGCTCATCCTTTTTCTGTGAATACACTATGGCCAGTTTTCCTTTTTGTGTAAGGCGTTGATTCGTTCCTTTGATGATGGACTTATCAATTCGCTTTTTAATGATTTCATAACGGGCGTTATAGGTACCATCCACATCAAATCGCTTTTCGTCCATACGGAAACGAATGGCCAAAGGCGTGCTGTACACCAACAGTAGGGAGGTAACATCCAATGGTACCGGCAAATTGGGCTTTAAAGAGTAGTGCTTGTTCTCCATTTCAACCATGGTCTGCAATTGCCATAACCTTAAATTGTTTAAATAGAGCTCGTCAAAGGTCCTATCATTTGCAATGGAAGTGCCTATATACATATTGTGTTCTACACCGTCCGTTTTATACCGTTCAAAATAATGGGGAAACATCCTTTGGGCATCTTGTTGTTTTTTATCCAATAAGGCCGCCAGTTTCATATTTGTTTCCATTACGCTCTCGTCGTAGTTACGCCTATGGTCATAGTACGATTCGGTAGTGGCGTCTATTTGTCCCTCATAGTTTTCAATCAACACTTTGATCTCCTTATCTTCCCTTTTAAGATGGTGGAAAGCAGGGTTGACCTCTTCCTGGACAAAATCAAATACGGCCTGTTCACTATGGGTGTAAAGGGTATCTTTTACCTCTTCCAAGTGATTATTGACCCTAAATGTCAATTCTTCATAAATAGGAAGTTTCAACTTTTTATAGGCCATTTCCAAAATGGTCTGTATTTCGGAAAGTTGGATCATTAAATCGCGTTGTATCGCCAAATTCCGTTCCTTGGAAGAGTCCTTGATGTCTATTTGTCCATACAGTGGATAAACTTCTTTAAAAACAATTTCGTTGAAAAAGGGTTCTTCACCGACCAGCTCATAATTCATAAAACGTTTGGCTTCCCCCTGGAACTTCCAGTATACTGAGGAGTGGACCGTTGTACATTCATGTTGGATGATGGCATCGATAAGGTTTTGCTCCTCTTCAATAGATCGAATGACGGCAGAAACGATGAACGGCATTACATCTGCCAATTTATTGGCATTGATACTGTTCAGTTCGTTTACTTTATCGGAAACCAACTCCAAAACCCCCAAAAGATTCCCCTCATCCGCTATGGGTGCCAGGATGGCACTTTTTATACCCTGGTCATACAGGTTCTTATAAGGTTGTTCACCGCCGGAATTTTTGTAGTACTTATCTACATTGGGAATGGCAAAGAAGGCGTTTTCATCCAAAAGTTTGCTGTAAGAGCTACCGCAAAGCATTGCGTCACAGGATTCCATTTCCTTGCCCTTTAGGATAAAGCTTTCAATTCCTTTTCCATATATTTTTAAAAACCGGTTGCTGGTAAGATCATATCCAGCAAAACCTACGTTGATGTTCTTTAAATTGAACAGTGACCGAAACGTATCCTGAAAACCATCCATGAAGTTCTCGGCACCACGCTTGTTGCTTCCTATCAGTGTGGATTTGATTTCGGATATGGAGTGTTCCGCAGTCACATCGAACATATTTGAAATCACAAACCCTTTGGAAATAAAACTATTGGGCGGAATCTTTTCTTTCCAAAGTTCCAGATTATCAAAATTATCCAACAGTTCCTCAAAGTCTTCCTGTTTTAGATCCTTGGCGTTCTCCGTTGGTGTTATCTCCATGAAATCGGCATTGTACAGAATGCGATAATGGCGCATTAAGCCTTTGGCATCCGGGATATCATAAAACAAAGGACGTTTGAAGTCCAGTTGGAAGCCATAGTAAAAACTAAGGACAACCGTACACTGCATGATATAGTGCAGGTTGTCGGGAAGGTTTCGTATTTCAAGTTCAAAATCATCCCCGGCTTCCTTTAGTATCTTTTTGAACCGCTCGGAGGAGTTAAAAACCAAATTGGCAAAAGGGATGGACGCGGCTTTTATCTCGTTATGGGTCAAAACCGGGGAAAAAGTATCTGCCAGGATGGTTTTAATGACATCGTTATGTTTCCCTATGAGGGACAAATCATCAAAGCCCTCCCGTAATTCAGGATACGGCGCTACAGCATCCAATACATATTTTGCCCTTGCCGCAAGGAATTCATCCTTGCTCTTGAGCTGTTCATCATAGTGTTCCAACAACTTATTGAAACTAACAAGTTGAATCAACGGTACCTCTCCTGTATACTGTCCGTTCATATTGACTTAGTCGATATTTAGTCTTCAAAGTTACAAAAAGTGTTTCTTCCACATTGTTAACGAGTTGTTTATGGTTTATTGGACATTTTTTGGATATTTAATGAAAAATAAACCATGTCTTCCCGCAACAGATTGGACAGATGCTACGCTAAGGCAAAAACCATCCCATTTAATAACGATTCCAAGTTTATTTTCTTTAGTGATTGCCACAGGGGGGACAATAGTTTTGCCGATGATTTTGCCAATAATCGAAACATTTATTTCCATGCCTTGAACCATTATTATCGGGAGGGTTTTGAATATTGTGAACTTGGGGATGGGGATGAGCTTTGGGAAAACCTAAACTTCGAGGCCATTTTTGAGGCCCATAAAAACGTATTTCAGCTCTTAAAGCAATTCCACTTGGAAAACCGATTGCACATGGTTTGGGGGAACCATGATATGGTATACCAAGACCCCAACTATGTGGAGAAACACCTATCCAGTTATTTTGAACCTATTGATGGCAGGGATATTGAGCTTTTTGAAAATATTACCTACCATGAGGGAATTGTTCTAAAACACGAGGAAACCGGTCAAGAGCTTTTCTGTTGCCACGGCCATCAAGCAGATTGGTGGAATTATAACTTTTGGCGCATAGGACGTTTTTTGGTCCGTATCCTATGGAAACCTTTACAGGTGTTGGGTATTGCGGATCCCACCAGTCCTGCCAAGAATTACAAGGAGTTGATACGTATTGAGAAACGGATCAAAAAGTGGATTTTACAGAACAACCTTCGTATCACCATTGCCGGTCATACCCATAGACCCCGGTTTCCCGAACCCGGACAGATACCTTTCTTTAATGATGGAAGTTGCGTACATCCAAGAAGCATAACGGGAATAGAACTGGAAAATGGGAAAATCTCATTGATCAAATGGCATATTGATACCAAACCCGACGGTACGCTCCAAATTGTTCGAGTGCTGTTGGAGGGTCCGGAAAAACTAGTGGATTATATGGGTTAAATTCTTTTTGCCAAGGTTTTCATGGCAGCTACAAAATGGTCCAATTCCTCTGTAGTAGTATAGATATTGGGCGTTATTCGACATCCCTTCACATTGGTATAATCAATGGCCACGGTCCAGATTTTAAATTCATCCAATAGGATTTTCGCCAATTCATGTGGTTTTATATGGCGTATTCCCACATTGGCAATCCCACAGCTCCGTGCTTCTTCAACAGGGGTGTTGACCATTATGTTTTCCACCTCACGAAGTTGGTCGCTCCAATAGCGCTGTATAAAACGCAAGCGATTTTCTTTGCGCTCCAGTCCAATGATCCCCAAATAATCCATGGCATCATTGATGGTCAAATCCGTATGGACCGGATGGGTCCCCGTATGGTTTAACCTTCTAATTTTCGTCTCATCTTTTTCATGTTCTGCAAAAAGCGGCCAAATTTTGGGAATGTGTTTTTCCGCAACATATAATAGCCCGGCCCCCAGAGGCGTACTTAACCACTTGTGCAGACTGGAACCATAGTAATCACAGTTCAATGCCGGAATATCAACCTTAATGTGGCCCACACAATGGGCACCATCCACCATGACCTCCACTCCGTGCGAATGTGCCATGTCGCAAATTTTACGGATAGGTAAAATCTGTCCCGTGATATTGACCATATGGCATACCATCAAAAGTTTTGTTTTGGGGGTGATCTTGGACTCATATAAGGCCACAATTTCTTCGTCCGATGCAGGATGGTTGGGCAGGGAAACTTCTTTGCAGATTATCCCATAACGTTTTTCCTGTTGATGGAAATGTATGCGCATGGCCCCATAGTCCTGTTTGGCAAAGACGGCTTCATCACCCTTTTTCCATGGAAACCCGCCAATGACCATATCCAGGGATTCTGTGGTATTCCGGGTTACAATGAGCTCTTTTTCCGAGCAATTCACCAATTTGGCCAAACGTGCGGCAACCTTATTTTTATTGTCCCATTGTACCGTTCTCATATAGTGGGAAGCCTCATAATTGACCATATGGATATGTTCCATGTATTTGTTGAGAATGGGCGTAGGAACAAAATTGTAATACCCATTCTCCAAATTGATATAATCCGGTTTTAGGGCATAATCCATGCGTATGCGTTCCCAGAATGCCTCATCGTCATTTGAAGGATAGGGCAGGTTTGCGGACTGTGAATTCCCTTCCATGGGCATGGTCAGGAAAGGTGTGGCAAGTGTGGCTTGCCCCAACCGTTTTAAAAATTGTCTTTTTTCCATCGCAGTGTATTGTTCTACATTGGCATCCAGCCCCCTATGTACAAAAGTGTACCATGATGTTTAAGCGCATCAACAATTTACAACTAAAAAGAAAAAAATCGATTGGTTGGTGCATTTCCCTTTATCACATTGGTTTGTAAATGGCTTTTACGAAACGGGACGATTTGCCCATTCAAGTAATGGATTTGCCATATAATTTATGGGCAAAGGCCACTATTTTGGTATTCCACACTTTTGGTATTTCTTTGATCATACAGCACTTTATCATTCTCAAAATTCCCCACTATCTCCTCATTTTGGATTAAAAAAGGCCCTTATATCGAAATAACATCACTTTTAACAGCACTTTATCAAGTCCTTGGTAAGGTATTTGTTAACTTTAATTAGCTTATGCGACAAAAATTGTGATGAAAAGACTTACTTTCCTACTGTTCATAGCAATGCTTCCGTTTTCCATGACGGGCCAAGGTGATTTGCCTACGACCAAGCCTTTGGAAATTGGTCGGCAGAACAATTTGGATGCCCTACCCAGCAATAGGGGAACAGTACTCAAGTTTCCATCGGTTTTGGATAATGATCTCATTTCCAAGGAAAATCCTGTTAAAATGCTGCCGGATAGGCAGTTACTACAGGCAGGGCATGACCTGAAAATTGATCCCAAAGTTGGGGAACGCGAAAAAAAGGGTTCCAACAAATTCTATGGTGACCAGTATTTGGGGGACTTTAAGACCAACGCAAAGTTTGTTGGAATCGTAGCACGGGACCATGAATATGTGGATGGAGATCGGGTAAAGATTTATGTCAACGGTGAAGTGGTCGAATACAATCTACTCCTTTCCGGCGCTTTTAAAGGCATTAATATTGACTTGATCGAAGGATTTAACCGGCTGGACTTTGAAGCCTTGAACCAAGGCTCATCCGGTCCCAATACCGCACAGGTTGTGGTTACTGACGAAGCTGGAAAAGTATTGCACAATAATCGCTGGAACCTATCAACAGGTTCAAAAGCCAGCTTAATAGTGGTCAAAGAACCCAATCTTGAGGAAGAAGAAGAACAGGAGTAGATTAAAATCATGTCTCGTAGGTTCCAAAGGTTTTCCAATTCCCAACTTCCAACTTCCAACTTCCAACTTCCAACTTCCAACTTCCAACTTCCAACTTCCAACTTCCAACTTCCAACTTCCAACTTCTAACTTCTAACAAAACTATTCCCTTTTACCCGGTGTATAGGTCTCCTTGGCCCGCTTGAGCACATCTCCCCTATAATAGGCCACATCTTTCCATTGCACATCCGCATACATTTGAATCTGGTCATCGAAATGGGGAGAATTCGGATCACCACTTTGACCACCCGCCAAAATGGTTTTCGCTTTTACGGTATCCCCAAATTCTACCACAGCTACAAAGCTATTTCCACGGGTGCCGTACAATTTCTTTGCTCCTTCCGCGGTGTATCGGGCACCATAAGCGGCCAATGCACCCCATCGCCCACTCGCAAAACCAATGGGGATACTGGGTTTGGCATCGTCAAAGGCTTGACGGATATCACCATTTAGGCGCTGGTAACGGTTGACCTCTCCCCAAGGAATTCTCCAAGTGCCAAAATCTTCATTTAATTGCGCCAGCACCCCTTCAAAGACTTTTAACTGCTCTCCTTTTTCACTTCCCCAAAAAATAACCCGTTCCATTGGGCTCATGCCCTTGGGATACGCCCCTGTTCGATAATAGTTCGTACCGTAAAAGTGGGCCAAGGTCATGGCGATCGATTCCTTGGACGTTTTATAATCCCAATTATGAAGAATTTCAATAGCTTCTTTCATTTTAGGGTCTTTGTCATCATTGGAATGGTAGGCATTGACCAGTCCAGGAATCAATGCTTTAAAGGCGGGCAAATAAGGATCGTGGGCCAGCTGTATTAAACTATTCAAGGTATAGCCACTTCCATCTTTCAACAATTCAATGGCATGTAGTCCCCTGAAGTTCTCTTGGTCCCGCGACATGTATTTGGGATAATCGCCGCGTTTGGGACTGTACTCCAATGCAGCCGTATAAGGTGTGGAATTGCAATTCTGAATCCATCCATTGGGTGGATTCTTTATTAATATGTTTTCATCTACGGTATGCAATCCCTGCCAATCCGTTTTGGGATCATGTCCCTCTACCGGTACCGTATAATCAAAATTGGTATCGCGTTTCGGAATAAAGTTACCATGAAAGTACGCTATATTGCCTCCAGCATCTGCATACACGGTGTTGTTGGAGGAATTGGTGCGGATATCCATCATTTTTCGAAACCCTTCATAACCCTCTTGTTTGGTTCTTATATAGGACTGTTCCAATGCTTTAACCGGTTCCCACATCATGGCAGAGGCCGTCCACTGGCCATCCACGGCATGGGTTATTGGTCCATGGTGGGTGCGGTACCTAGGAAAGGCTTTTTCCTTAAGCCCATTATTCCCATCCTTATATTTTAGGGTTACCATTGCAGAATCCACAGGACGCAATTCTTCTCCATATTGATAAAAGAGTTTACCATCGTTCTTTACCATGGTTTCCTTAAACTCGTCCATAACATCCGTATAGGTGGAAGTATGCATCCATCCCGTTTTTGCGTTAAATCCCTGATAAACGAAAAATTGTCCCCAAGTCACTGCGCCATAAGCATTTAATCCTTCCTCACTGACCATATGGACCTCCCCTCGAAAATAAAAGGAGGTATGTGGATTGATCAATAACATGGCGTTGCCGGACTGTGTTAAATCCCCTGAAATGGCAATGCCGTTGGACCCCTGCGGTTCTACCATTCCTTTTTCTTTTTTTAGTTCCAACAACTCCATTTCCGGAAGTTCCATACCGGATTCATAAAATCGTTCGATCTTTCTTGTAGAAATCCGTTCAATATCCCCACCAATACTTCCCTCACTAAAATACATGGGCATCCAGGGCTCAAAACGGGTCAATAATCTAGGCTTTACTTCGGGATGGGTGTGTAGGTAATAGTTTATGCCGTCCGCAAAGGCATTACATAGTTTTTTAAGCCATTCCGGACTTTTATCATAATTGGCCTTGGCTTCCTGTTCCGTCATAAAAAGTTTTGCACGCAAATCACTGTATAGGGCATCCTCACCTTCAACCTCTGCCAACCGCCCTGTGGCCCAAATATAATTTTGCTCCACTCTGTTAAAATCGTCCTCACATTGGGCGTACAATAATCCAAAAACCGCATCAGCATCCGTTTTTCCATAAATATGGGGCACCCCAAAATCATCCCGAATAATGGTGATGTTTTCTGCCTGGGCTTTCCATTGATCCACCTCGGTTTGGGGTTCATTTCCCTTACAAGCCATCAAAAGCATTGTGCAAATAAGGAATACCGTTCTCATAGTTAAGATTTATACATTTCACTGCTTTAAAGATAACACTCCCATCCCATCTTAAAAACCCCCGGCCATATCACCTGTCCATTTGGTCTATTTTTAAACTAACTTGCAGCTCTTTTACAACGGCATGGCAGAGAAAAAAGTAAGCGTCCTAAAGGCGTTTAAAACTATTATTTGGCCCAGAAGGAATTTGGTGTTCCTAGGTCTATTATTGATTGTAATAAACAAGGGCGCAAGTTTTATCCCTCCGGTGTCCCTTCGGTATTTTTTGGATGATGTGGTTCCAAATAAGGACTACGGGTTTTTGAAAATCTTGGTAGCCGTAGTGATTCTTTCCTTCTTGATCCAAGCCATTATGTCCTTTTTATTGACCAAAGTCCTGAGCATACAGGCCCAGTACATGATTTCCGAGCTTAGGGCACAGGTACAGAAACAGGTGCTTTCCTTGCCCATCCGCTTTTTTGACAATACCAAATCCGGTGCTTTGGTCTCCCGAATCATGAGCGATGTGGAAGGCATACGAAATTTAGTCGGTACTGGATTGGTACAATTGGTAGGGGGTAGTATTACGGCTGTGGTTTCCTTAATCTTACTACTTCGGATCAGTCCGGAAATGACCTTATTGACCTTTATCCCCCTAGTGGTTTTTTCAATCATTGCCTTGAAGGCCTTTAAAATCATTAGACCTGTTTTTCGGGAACGGGGAAAAATCAACGCGGAAGTAAAAGGTAGGCTGACCGAGACCTTGGGGGGTATACGGGTCATCAAAGGGTTCAATGCGGAAGAACAAGAAGCAAGGGTCTTTGAAAGCGGGGTGGAACGACTGTATCAAAATGTAAAGAAGAGCTTAACGGCTACGGCCGTAATGACCAGTTCCTCAACTTTTCTCCTCGGACTTGCCACAACAGGTATTATGATGGGCTATGGTGGTTATGAGATGATGCAAGGTGAACTCACCACCGGTGAATATTTTGAATTTACCTTCTTATTGGCACTTATGGTGGCCCCAATCGTACAAATGAGCAATATTGGCAGTCAACTGACCGAGGCCCTGGCCGGTCTTGACCGTACCGAGGAATTGATGAACAAAACTGCGGAAGCCAAGGAAAAAGACCGAACCATTACCTTGGAAGGCATCCATGGCAATATGGTATTTAAAAATGTTTCCTTCGCTTATGAAGAAGATAAGGAAGTGCTGCACAATATCAGTTTTAACGTTAGGGCGGGCCAAGTAATCGCCCTGGTGGGAAGTTCCGGTTCTGGAAAAAGTACCATTGCAGGCTTGGCGGCCAGTTTTTTGAATCCGGATTCGGGCACGATTACCATAGACGGAAAAGATTTATCCCAAGTAGACCTGACCAGTTTCCGGAGGTTTTTGGGAGTGGTCCTACAGGACGATTTTTTATTTGAAGGACCCATTCGTGAGAATATTCTATTTCCAAGGCCCAACGCCTCAGAGGAAGAATTGGACGCTGCGGTAAAAGCAGCCTATGTCAATGAGTTTACCGACCGGTTCGACGATGGTCTGGATACGTTGATCGGTGAGCGGGGGGTAAAGCTTTCCGGGGGGCAGAGGCAACGTATTGCCATAGCCCGTGCCGTTTTGGCAAATCCTAGAATTTTGATTTTGGACGAAGCTACATCGAGCTTGGACACGGAAAGTGAAGCGTTGATCCAAAAAAGTTTGGCGGAACTGACCAAAGGGCGGACTACTTTTGTTATTGCCCACCGCCTAAGTACCATTCGTAAGGCGGACCAAATTCTAGTGATTGAAGATGGGCGTATTGCCGAAAAGGGGACCCATGATGACCTTATTGCATCCAAGGGTAGATATTATAATCTATTTACCTATCAAGCGAGGATTTAAAGTTCCTCAGGTGCCAACTCTACCTCCAGTCCCTCAAGTTCCGGTGATATGGGAATTTGACATCCCAACCTTGAACTCTCCTCAACATTGAATGCTTCGGCCAGCATGGCTTCCTCATCATCCGATTTTTCTGGAAGTTCATGTTCCGATCTAATATAGCATTGACAGGACGCACACATGGCCATACCGCCACAAATCCCAATAGTACCTTCCGGGGCCAGTTCATACGAACGAACTACTTCCATTAGGTTCATGTTCATATCGGTCGGGGCTTCAACCTCGTGAAGTATACCTTCCCTATCGGTTATTTTTATTTTGATATCCATTTCTATTATAAAGGAATTAGGAAAAAGGGGTTAGGAATTGGTTTCTTTCATGGATTGTATAAGTCCAAAAATCATTCTTGCAATTTCAGTTGACTTGTCCAGAAATTCTCCCATTAATTCAGTAGTTAAATAACCTAGTCTTTCTGATAGGCACAACATAGACCTTACTTCACTGTTGGAACTAACCGCTATATATAAAAATCTTGTAAAATCAAGATTGGTCTTCCTGTCAAATCCTTCTGCAATATTATTGGAAATAGATAAAGAAGCTCTGGTTATTTGATCTTTAAAGGCATAATCTTTTACCATGGGGAAATTCGAGTATATAAGAACTGCGAAATCCTGGGCTTTTTGCCAAACGATCAAGTCTTCAAACCTTTTTACAGCCATTTCTTCTTTCTAATTCCTTACTCCTGCCAACTGGAACCTATTCAATTGCTTTCACCACAGCCTTTGGGGCTTCTTTCTTACTACCATCAAATCCTTCCACACCACCCACAGTGGTATATTTCATTACATACTTTTTATCCGGAAAAATGCGTTGATAGGCACTTTGGCACATCAACGTTGCCTCATGAAAACCGCAAAGGATCAACTTTAGCTTCCCCGGATAGGTATTTACGTCGCCAATGGCGTAAATGCCAGGAATATTGGTTTGATAATCGAGGGCATTATCAACCTTAATGGCATTCTTTTCAATTTCCAGGCCCCAATCGGCTATTGGACCCAGTTTTGGGGAAAGTCCAAAAAGCGGAACAAAATTATCCACCTCAATTCTCATATCCTCCCTTGGGTTATTGTTCTTGCGCACATAAACTGCTTCCAATACCCCATTGCCTTCCAACGAGACAACCTCGGCCGGGGTAATTAAGTTAATTCTACCCTTGTTTTTTAATTCCTGTACCTTTTCAACCGAATCGAGTGCTCCCCGGAATTCGTTCCGTCTGTGTACCAGGGTGATTTCCTTTGCCACATCGGCCAGGAAGATTGACCAATCCAAAGCAGAGTCGCCGCCGCCCGCGATAAGGACCTTTTTATCCCGATAAACCTCCGGATCCCGAATAATATAGGTTACCCCATTATCCTCATATTTTGATAAGTACTGTAATTGTGGCTTCCTGGGTTCAAAACTTCCCAGCCCTCCGGCAATGGCAACGATAGGGGCATGGTGTTTGGTTCCTTTGTTGGTGGTCACCACAAAGCTGCCGTCTTCCTGTTTTTCAATGGTATCTGCCCGTTCCCCCAAAGTAAATCCCGGCTGAAATGGTTTTATCTGTTCCATTAGATTATCGACCAAATCCCCAGCCAATATCTCAGGAAAACCAGGAATATCATAGATTGGTTTTTTGGGATAAATCTCTGCACATTGACCGCCGGGCTGGGGTAAAGCATCGATCAAATGGCATTTTAACTTTAAGAGTCCTGCTTCAAAAACGGCAAAAAGCCCCACAGGGCCTGCACCAATAATCAAGATATCGGTTTTAATCATACGTTAAATAAATTAGGGCAAATCCAAGGTTTTGAACATCTTGGTCCAATGGGAAATACTCGACTTAGCTCAGATTAATTACTTCCTCAATTTGAGGGGCGTATTTTTTTATGGTCATTTCCACCCCGCTTTTCAAGGTCATTTGATTAACTGAGCATCCAATACAGTTCCCCTCCAGCTTCACTTTTACCGAAGTACCGTTATCAATGGAAACCAATGAGATATCACCCCCGTCACTTTGTAGGAAGGGACGAATCTCATCCAAGGCTTTCTCTACGTTAGTATGTATTTCTTCCGCTGTCATATTCGTTTCTTTTTAATAGCGGAACATCCCGCCATTGTTGTAATTTTTATCGCTTCCGTTGGAGGCAGTTCCTTGTTTCTGTTTACCAGTTCCTGCACCACATTTTTTGTGAGTTCCTCAAAAGCTTCTTCTGTTGGGGTTGCCGTTTGCAGGGCTGCGGGCCTTCCCACATCCCCGGCCTCCCTAATACTCTGTACCAACGGGATTTCCCCCAAGAAAGGTACGTTCAAATCCTGGGCCAAATTCTTGGCTCCATCCTTACCAAAGATATGATATTTGTTTTCAGGAAGTTCCGCAGGGGTAAAATAGGCCATATTTTCCACAATCCCCAGTACGGGAACATTTATGGATTCTTGTTGGAACATGGCCACCCCTTTTCGGGCATCCGCCAAGGCAATTTCCTGTGGGGTACTGACAACAACGGCCCCGGTTACGGGCAGTGATTGCATGATACTCAGGTGAATATCCCCAGTCCCGGGAGGTAAGTCCAACAATAAGAAGTCCAATTGCCCCCAATGGGCATCAAAAATCATTTGGTTTAAGGCTTTACTGGCCATAGGACCCCTCCAAATCACAGCTTGATTGGGTTGGGTGAAAAAACCAATGGACAACATTTTTACCCCATAATTTTCTACGGGTTTCATTTTATTTTTACCGTCAACCTTTACCGAAAGTGGACGTTCTTGGGCAACATCGAACATAATGGGCATGGAGGGACCATAAATGTCCGTGTCCAATAAGCCCACTTTAAAGCCCATTTTGGCAAGGGTGACCGCCAGGTTTGCCGTTACGGTTGATTTTCCCACACCACCTTTACCGGATGCCACTGCAATGATATTGTTGATTCCGGGAATGGGCTTCCCTTTTATTTGATTGACCTTGGGCTTAGCAGGTGCATCCACCTTTAAGTTGACCTTGATCTTTGCTTTCGCATAGACCTTTTCGTGGATGATCTTTAGGATTTCCACTTCGGTTTTCTTTCTGGCCTGCAAACTCGGATTTTTAATGGTGATATCCACTTCCACCTCATCCCCAAAAACCTGTACGTTGGTCACCGCACCACTCTCCACCATATTCTGCCCCTCCCCGGGTACGGTAATATGTTCCAAAGCTGCAAAAACTTCCTTTTTTGTAAACTTCATATTGTATTTGAACTGTTGACAACAGATTACTTTTAACCTGTTTTTTTAAACATATTTCAAGGGGTAAAGATACGGCGAAGCTGTTAGATAGGGAAGCTTGAAGATTGAAAATCAACGCAGAGCAAAAGCTAAATGTTTGCTAAAATAGGGATGGGCAGCTGTTTTGAAACAGCTCGAAAACAACAAAATATCCTAATTTTTGAAAAATTAGGATATTTTAGTGTATTTTTGAAACATAATGATTTGTCCTAATTTTTGAAAAATTAGGACAAAATTGCGAACCAATGATTATAAAAGCACCAGTATTTGATTTTGAAACAGATTTTGTTTTCCCAGAGAGCATAGAGTTAGCTGAATTTGACGACCCTACTTTTAAAAAAGTCGAGGTCGAATATCTTTATTGGGACAAAATCAAGTATTTGAAGTTTAGGGATATAGATTCAGAAGCTGCTTGGCAAATAATAAAAAGTAAAAGAGCAATGGCTAAGAAAACTCTTGAGCTTAGAGGTCATAGCACAAACATCAATTTTTATCATACTAGTAATAACTCATTAAATCAACCGCTGCATTATTTAGACTTCAACTTTGGTGCAGGAATTCAAAAAGAACAGCTGCTTTCGGATTTAGATAAGCAACAATATCTTAAGAATGCTTTAATGGAAGAATCTATTTTTTCTTCTATGATAGAAGGTGCAACTACTACCAGAATTAAAGCAAAGGAAATGTTGCGCAAGAAAAAGAAGCCTAGAAACAAATCAGAACAGATGATTCTGAACAACTATGAGGCTATTCAATATATTAGTAAGCATCAAAACGAAACCATTTCTTTAGAAAGACTTTTTGAAATCCACGCTATTGTCACAAAAAACACCCTAGAAAAAGAACATGTAGGCATTTTAAGAACCTCCAATGACATTCATGTAAAAAATGAAATCACGGGAGAGATTGTACATACGCCCCCAAAGCCTGAAGAACTAAAAAGCCTAATGTCCTCATTTTGCATTTTCTTTAATGAAAACCCAAAGGAAAACTTTGTCCATCCTATTGTTAAAGCTTCTATTCTTCATTTTTTAATTGGTTACATCCATCCATTTTATGATGGAAACGGAAGAACGGCAAGAGCCATATTTTATTGGCATTTGCTTCAAAACGGCTACTGGCTTGCAGAATATCTTTCTATATCTCGTGTCATCATGGAGACCAAAACGCAATATGAAAAAGCTTACCTCTACACCGAAAACGATGATATGGATGTCACCTATTTTATCCATTATCAGGTAAGGGTCCTAACAAAGGCCTTCGAGGACTTAAAGAAATATATGGCCAAAAAAAGGAAACAACAGCAAGATTTAACCAAGTTCTTAAAAATATCTGGCATCAATGACCGTCAGGCCCAAATTTTGCAATGGGCAGAAAAGGATTCGACCCGAAATTTTACGGTCAAAGAAATAGAAAATGTTTTTTCCATCACCAACCAAACTGCTAGAACAGATTTAGATGAATTAGCAAGAAAAGGCTATCTTAAAAAGATTGCTATCAATAAAAAATCTTCAAACTACTGGAAAGGCGAAGATTTTGACACATTGCTGTCATAAAAATATTTATACTTCACTCAAGGTGATGTTTTTACATCAACTCTTTGGCCGGATCCCAAAAGTGTTTTTGGAAATCCACAATTTGGTTATCCACTACTTTTATGCCTTCATTTTCCAATAGTTGCTGCATTAAATTGGTCCCATCAAAATGATGTTTTCCCGTTAAAACACCCACCCTATTCACTACCCGATGTGCCGGGACATCTTTCCCCACGGAATTGTTCATGGCCCAACCTACCATTCTGGCACTGCGTGCTGCGCCCAAATACTTGGCAATGGCCCCATAGGATGTCACCCTTCCGTAGGGAATTTGCTGGGCCACTTCATAAACCTTGTCAAAGAAATTGGGGGTTTCGGTGCTACTCATAAGAAATTCGTATTAGGGTAATGATCAATAACAAGATCATTAGACCACTTAGGATATAGTTGGAATTTTTTGAAAACGTATTGGTGTTGTTTTCCAATTTATTGAAATACAGGACATAGGAATACATCACTAAAAAAGTACCCAATCCGGCACCCAAAATAAACAGGACTTCATCCAGAATCTCATAGTTCATAATGCCCTGGGTATGGAAAAATGTATTCAATCCACTATAAAAAGGAATTTGAAGCAAATTCAATGCTGCCAAAAACATTCCCTTGGTAAAACTGTTCCGCATATCACCTTTTTCCAAGGTCACGGGCTCTTTTGCACTTTTCGAGGCTTTGATAAGGAAAAAAACTGCCAATACGGCAAAAATCAGTACTGCGGCCTTCATCAGCCACGCTATGATTTCCGGATTTCTGGACAGGAACTTGGCAATCCGAACGGCCAGATAGGCCTGAAACATCACCATTACCGCAATCCCCAAGCTAAACATAATTCCATTCTTCCTTCCCTTCTCAACACTAATTTTTGCGGCATTGACATTCAAAAGCCCAGGAGGGGCAGAGGCCATCACTGCGGCAATTAGTGTCGCCATGAAAAGAATCAACAATTGGGTCATTATTTAGTTGGTCAGTCTAAATTGAATATAGGTTATGGGTTTCCCTTCATCAAGATACTGATTTTCATAAAAAGTCTGGATTTCCAAAACTTCTTCCGGGCACCCTTCATTTTTGTACACATCATGATTGGCGTAGATAACCGTGCAGCCCAAACCGTGTAACAGGCCCAAGGTATAGCCATGCATGAACTCGCTGTCCGTTTTTAAATGGACCGTTCCCATTGGTTTTAAAATGGTTCGGTACTTATTTAGGAAAATCTTGTTGGTCAACCGGTGTTTTGTCCGTTTGTATTTGATTTGGGGATCAGGGAAAGTAATCCAAATTTCGGATACTTCATTTTCTTCGAACATGAAATCTATAAGTTCAATTTGGGTCCTTAAAAAAGCGGCGTTGGTCACATTATCTTCCAGGGCAGTCTTGGCTCCCCGCCAGAATCGGGCACCTTTAATATCGATTCCGATAAAGTTTTTTTTGGGATTCCGTTTGGCCAATCCCACGGTATATTCCCCTTTTCCACAACCCAGTTCCAGTACAATAGGGTTGCCGTTACCAAAATGTCCTGCCCACTTTCCTTTTAAATGAAATCCTTCCATGACCTCAACCCGTTTGGGTTGGATCACATTGGGAAATGTCTCATTCTCCGCAAAGCGCTTTAACTTATTCTTACTGCCCAAAACAAAAACTTAAAGTTTTGGCAAAACTAAGGAAATCTACATCCAGGAAAGACATCGTTTCTTTGTAAATTATGCCTGACCAAAAACGAATACTCGTAGCCCCATTGAATTGGGGATTGGGACATGCAACCCGTTGTATTCCCATAATCGAAGCATTGAAGAACAACGGATTTGAACCCATTATCGCTTCAGATGGCGTTGCACTTTCCCTATTGCAAAAAGAATTTCCTTCACTGAAATCCTTGGAGCTGCCCTCCTACAAAATTGAGTATGCCCAAAAAGGGAAAAATTTCAAATTGAAAATGATCTGGGATTCCCCAAAGGTGCTCAAGGCCATGGCCAAAGAGAAAAAGGAAATTAAACGGATTGTAAAGAAATATAGCATTGATGGTATTATTTCTGATAATCGATTGGGTGTATACTCCAAAAAGGTACCCTGTGTTTTTATTACCCATCAGTTAAATGTCCTTTCCGGGAACACCACATGGCTGAGTTCAAAAATGCACCAGGGCATAGTCAAAAAATTCAATGCCTGTTGGGTTCCGGACACGGCAGGAAAACCCAACCTCACCGGTAGATTGGGACATCTAAAAAAATCCAAACTCGATATAAAATATTTGGGGCCATTGAGCAGGTTCCAAAAAAAGGAACTCCCCAAAAAGTACGACTTAATGGTACTCCTTTCCGGACCTGAGCCACAAAGGGGCCTACTGGCCAAAAAACTCCTTAAAGAGTTAAAGGCATTTTCTGGAAATGTCCTCTTTGTAAAAGGTAAAATTGAAGAACAACAAACCTCGGAAACCATGGCCTTAAAAAATGGCCAGATCACCATTTGCAATTTTATGCAGTCCGAACAATTGGAAGAGGCCCTAAATTCCAGTGAACTTGTCCTATCCCGCTCCGGATATACCACCATTATGGATTTGGCCAAATTGGAAAAGAAAGCTTTCTTTATTCCAACTCCCGGACAATACGAGCAAGAATATCTGGCCAAACGACTGGACAAAAAAGGCATATTCCCTTATGCAAAACAAGAAGAGTTCCAGGTTGGGGATTTAAATAGGATAAGGGACTATTCCGGATTGAACAACGTTGAAAAAAGTGTTGATTATACTTCGCTTTTTGAAGCTTTTTCCAAAGTGAAGGAAAATTCCGAGCCTACATCCACCTCGCTCTCCACATAGATTTTTTCACCGTGGGCCTCAATAATATGCTTTACGATCGCCAATCCCAGTCCTGAGCCACCTTCTTTTCGGCTGCCACTTTGATCCACTCTATAAAAACGTTCAAACAACCTGGGGATATGCTGTTTGGGAATTCCTTCACCATTATCGGTTACCCGTACGATAACCCGGTTTTTGATCAAATTTTCAACACTTACTTCCGTAGTGCCGTTCGTGTGCCCATATTTAATGGAATTTACCAAAAGATTGGACAGTACCTGTTGTATTTTTTCAGAATCCCCAATCACCATTATTGGATCATCATATTCCATATCAAACGTTAAAGCGATTTCCTTTTTTGCGGCTCGCATCTCCAACAGTTCAAATACGTTCCGTATAAGTTCAATGATATCAAATTCTTCTTTTTTCAGATTCATATCACCAGACTCCAGTTTGGTGATCATATCCAAATCCTTGACAATGTAAATGAGGCGTTCAACACCTTTGCTTGCCCTTTTTAGATATTTTTCGCTGACCCTTTTGTCTCTGATGGCGCCATCCAGGAGTGTCAAAATATAACCTTGTACGGTAAAAAGCGGGGTCTTGAGTTCATGGGAGACGTTGCCCAGAAAGTCCCTTCGGTATTCCTCCCGGATCTTTAGCGTATCTATCTCGACCTTTTTATCCTTGGCAAATTTTTCTATTTCCTCCGTAAGGGTTTTCATATCCGTAGTAATGGGCTTGGAGGAGAACGATGACGACTCCAAGAGCGAAACATCATCATAAATCTTTTTGACACGCTTATAGATAAAGCGTTCCACTCGGGATTGAATAATAAAAAAGGAACATAAAAAGGAAATCACCAAAAAGGTTACCGGAACGTGCCAGACCAAATTATTGGAGAGATATAGTAGCAGAACGACTACTACCGTAAGTGAAATGGAAATAAACAGGGAAGAACGTATCGCAAAACGATAGGATTTTTTAATCGCAACGGCCATTACAGCACAAACTTATAGCCAACGCCTTTGACGGTTTTAAAGTGATGGTCCCCAATTTTCTCCCGTAATTTTCTAATATGGACATCAATGGTACGTCCACCTACCACTACTTCATTGCCCCAAACCTTATCCAAGATCACCTCTCGCTTAAATACTTTGCTCGGCTTTGAGGTCAATAGTGCCAAAAGCTCAAATTCCTTTCTGGGCAAAACGATTTCCTTACCATCATTGACAACCTTATACTCTTCCCTATTAATAACAATATTGCCCACTTTTACAATATCCTCAACTTCATTTTTGTCCTCTTTCAACCTTCGCAACAAGGCCTTTACCTTACTCACCAAAACTTTTGGCTTAATGGGTTTGGTAATGTAATCATCGGCACCGGCATCAAAACCGGCCACTTGGGAATAGTCCTCTCCCCTTGCCGTTAAAAAGGAAATAATGGTATTTTCCAGACCGGGTGTACTTCGCATGATCTCACATGCCTCTATCCCGTCCATTTCTGGCATCATCACATCCAAGATAATCAAATGGGGCTGTTTCTTTTTTGCTTTGGCCACGGCTTCAACCCCGTTTTTTGCGGTAAAAACCTCATATCCCTCTGAAGCAAGATTGTAGTTTACAATCTCAAGGATATCGGGTTCATCATCGACCAAAAGTATCTTTATATCCTTTGTTTTCATCGTTGGAAAAAATAGTTATTCGCCCAAATGTAAAGATAATACAATAACCCCTTAAAGGCTTAACATTGATTTAAAGTCATAACATTATGGTAATGCTTCTGAAATAAACTATTAACGTACGCGTAACATCGCTTTTACAGCAGCAGACGTTCTTTGCGCCAAACACTTGACGGACAATGAGATTTTATTTGATGATTTTTGCCATGCTTTTTTTAAGTGTGACCAATGCTCAAGAAACTACTGGAAGCATCATCGGAAAACTTACTGATAAAGAGGCAAACAATGACCCACTTCCATTCGCCAACGTACTGATAAAAGGCACAACCACAGGGACCACTTCTGATTTTGACGGACTGTATGAGATTTCTGGCTTGGAACCAGGCACCTATACCGTGTCCTATAGCTTTTTGGGTTATGAAACCATTGAAATTCCCAATGTAGTTGTAGAGGCGGGAAAAGTAACCAATGTTGATGTTCCCATGAGTGCAGGTGGGGAGTTTCAACTGGACGAAGTGGTCGTAACCACCGTTGCACGGAAAGATTCCGAAGTCGCCCTTTTATTGGACCAAAAAAAGGCGGTGACCGTGGTTGAAAGTATAGGTGCGGAACAACTGAGCAGACTCGGTGTTTCGGATGCTTCTGCCGCTACCACCAAAATTTCCGGGGTCTCCAAATCCGAAGGTTCCGGTCAAATCTATGTTAGGGGTTTAGGTGACAGATACCTAACAACCACCTTAAACGGTTTGCCCGTGCCTTCAGATAATATCGACAAAAAGAATATAGATCTTTCCTTGATGCCTTCCAGATTTATCCAGAATGTATCTATAAGCAAAACCTTTGCTCCCAACAATTCTGCAGATCAGGCATCTGGAAACATCAATATAGCCTCTAAGGATGTTACTTCCAGAAGTGATTTTGGTATAAGTTTTGGCGGTGGTATCAATACCAATGCGGAATCTGTTTATGACGATTTTAAGGTCACCGCAGTTAACAGTGATATTAGTCAGGGAATTTTCTCAAGACCATTTCAGAACAGCAACTTGCAGAACGCCTTAACGGGCCAAAGTTGGAATACACAAACCGTTGATGTTCCCTTAAACTATTCTTTTGGCTTTAATGCAGGTGGCTATGTGGACAAAGAGGGGAAATTCCGTGTGTACTTTGCGGGAGGACAATCTGTAGACCACGAATATCGTGAAGGATTGTTCCTTGAATTTGATAGGGGGCAACGCAATGATTCCGTTCCGGACGGCGACAATAGGTTTTGGAGACGCACCGTGAATACCAGTGGTATCCTAACGGCACAGTATAGAATAAATGATGCCAATAGGTTACGCTTTAACACTTTTGCCATTAGCAAGGTATTTGAGGAGACCTATGAGGCCGGTAGAAGTGGAGGGGCCGTAATATTTGAGGAATTGTCTCCAGAGGAACGTGGCTT
Organism: Muricauda sp. SCSIO 64092; assembly: GCF_023016285.1. Lineage (GTDB taxonomy): Bacteria > Bacteroidota > Bacteroidia > Flavobacteriales > Flavobacteriaceae > Croceivirga. The sequence continues at coordinate 2,959,280 of NZ_CP095413.1, read as the reverse complement.
TCAATTTGTTAGGGATCAAAATATTAAAAACACCTTCCTGTCCATAGCACAGCTTTTGGGAACACACAATATATCTGAAAATAACACCTTGGATTGGGCCATGGGCTATAATAGGTTGGCTGCTGATGAACCCAATCGTATTAGAAACGAGGTGAACATAATGAATGAAGATGAGACCCTAGGTATTCCCCAAGGACAAATACAGTTGGGAAATGTGGGGGCTTTACAACAACGTAAGACCTCACAGGAAATTTTGGACGAAGAATACAATGGACGTATTAGCGACGCCATCACCTTAAAGAAGAATGAGGACGGTGATGCCATTTATAAAATAAGTTTTGGCGGTGATGGAAGGTTCAAACAAAGGGAGTTCAACTCCGTATTCGAAGGTTTTGACGACAGCTCAAGAGGTACTTTGAATCCCACTTCAATAGACAATTTGACCGAAGTATTTACACAACAAAATATTGATGCCGAATTGTTAACGCTCACATCCCAATTTGACAACTATGATGCAGAATTGACCTCCTATGCGGGTTACGTGGATTTTGTAGGTGTTTTTGGTAAGCTTACGGCGGAGGTAGGTCTACGTTTTCAAAGTGATGAGATTGATGTTGAGTTTGACGTCACCAATTTTATAGACCCCGTAACTTTTCAGCCAAGGATAGGATCTTCAAATCAGTCTTATGAGCGATTGTATCCTGCCCTCAATTTGAAATACGATTTAAATGATAAGATGGCACTTAGGCTCGCGGGCAGTTTAAGTCAGACCTTACCGGAATTTAAGGAAATCGCCCCTTTTGAGTATATCTCTGCCATAGGACTAATTGAACGGGGTAATGTCTTTTTAGAGGCATCCACCAGTGCCAATGTGGATTTGAAATTTGAATTTTTCCCAAGTGCAAGTCAACTTTTATCCTTAACAACCTATTACAAAAATATTCAGGACCCCATAAACAAGTCCTTGATTTTTGGGGGCGGATCAAACCGATTTTCTTTTTTCAACACAAGTGATAATGCCAGAGTGCTTGGAGTGGAACTGGAAACCAGATTGGATCTGATCAAGTCAAGGGACTCATTACCCAGTTTAAGGGTATCAGGAAATTTGTCCTACATAGATCACAAACAAGATTTAAGGCAGGATGGCCGAAACGTAAATAATAGTCGACGGACTTTCCGATACAGGGGACTGGATGAAATTGGTTTGGAAGGTGCCTCGGATTGGACTACCAATGTTGCTTTGACCCTAAATACAGGGAACGAATTTCCGTACGAATTTACCATTTCGGGCAATTATGCATCGGACAGGATTTTTGCCTTGGGAGCGCCTAGGGCCCAAAGCCCTCTTGACACGGATGGGGTACGTTTGGAGGACACCAATTTTAACGGTGAGATTATTGAAAATGGTGTTGTCGTGTTGGATTTCATATTCACAAAAGATATCAATGAACATTTAAGTATAGGGGCTTCCGCCAAAAACCTTTTAAATCCGGTTGTCCGTCGTACCCAATTGGTTTCGGACGAACCTGATGTCTCTACCCGTACCAGGGAAGAAGAGGTACTGACCTATACCAGAGGGATAAACGCTAGTTTAAGTATCAACTATAAATTCTAAATTAAATAAATGATGAAAACGTTAATTAAATTTCTTGGTCTAGCTCTTTTCGCTGGAGTTTTGTTTACAGCGTGTAGCGATGATGATGATAACGATCCTGCTCCAGATACCTGCTCAAACCAGGTACAGGATGGAGATGAAGAAGGGGTTGATTGTGGAGGGTCCTGTCCTAATGCTTGCCCCACTACTACTACCCTTTCGGGCACTATTGAAGAAGATACAACATTGGATGCTACGGAACAGTATACTATTGATGGCGAGGTTTTGGTAGCTTCAGGGGTAACCTTGACCATTCCTGCCGGTACGGAAATTGTATCAAATGTTGGTTCCAGCAATTATTTGGCCGTGTTGCAAGGTGGTAGTATCGATATTCAAGGTACATCCTCCGATCCCGTTATCATGCGATCTAATGGTAACGCAGGATCCTGGGGTGGATTGTTACTGTGTGGTAACGCGACCACCACTGCAGGCGAAAATGCAACTGCTGAAGTTGGAGGACTTATTTATGGAGGAACCGACGATACGGATTCTTCCGGTAACATTAACTACCTGATCATTAGGGATGCCGGTGCCGTAATTACCGGTGACTCACAGTTTAATGGTCTTTCACTATACGCCGTAGGTTCTGGAACCACCATTGCTAATGTTGCCATAATAAACGGTACGGATGACGGGATTGAGTTTTTTGGTGGTACCGTTAATGCCACTAACATTTATTTAGAGAATAATTTAGATGACGCTATTGATTGGACAGAGGGCTGGAGCGGAACGCTTAACACCGCCTATGTAACCAATACCGTAGCAGGCTTCTCCACTGCAGTGGAAGCGGATGGGGTAAACAACAATCCTACCATAAACAATTTAACTGCAATATCGTCCCAAGAAGGTTTGGCCATTCAAATGAAAAATGCTTCCGGAGCAACAATCAATGGCTTCTCCGCTACTGGTTTTTCCGACCTATTTGATTTTCCAGGTACTTCCGGTCCTGCCGAATTGCAAATTGATGGGGCAGATGCGGATACTGCTGATGATGCTGTGTACTCTTCATCTCCAACCAATGCAAGTTTGTTTGCGTGGGCTACCGATGCCATTGTTGGAAGTGCGTTACCCGCTAACATTACCGGTGATATAACCCTGGATTCCGCTGTGGAATACACCATTAGTGGTGCTGTGCTTGTAAACAGCGGTGCTACCTTGACCATTCCAGCGGGAACACAAATCGTTTCCGAGTCCGGTACGGCCAATTATCTAGCAGTATTGCAAGGTGGTCAAATCAATATTCAGGGAACCATGGCCAATCCTGTAGAAATGCGTTCCGATGATGGTGGCGATTGGGGTGGTTTATTGGTATGCGGTAATGCTACCACTACAGCTGGTGAAAATGTAACTGCCGAAGTTGGTGGACTGGTTTACGGTGGTAGTAACGACACCGAATCTTCCGGTAGTATTGAGTATTTGATCCTAAGGAACACAGGGGCGCAAATTAATGCGGATTCCCAATTCAACGGTCTGTCCTTGTATGCCGTAGGTTCCGGTACAATGATTGATAATGTTGCCGTAATTGAAGGGGCGGACGATGGTATAGAGTTCTTTGGCGGTACGGTAAACGTAACCAATTTCTACGCCGAGAACATTGAAGATGATGCCATCGACTGGACAGAGGGCTGGAACGGTACTTTGGATGTTGCCTACGTGGTCAATACCATTGAAAACTTCTCTACCGCAGTTGAAGCGGATGGAGTGAACAACAATCCTACGATAAGCAATTTTACGGCAATATCATCCACAGGTGGTTTGGCCATTCAAATGAAGAATGCTTCCGGTGCAACAATCAATGGTTTTACAGCCACTGGTTTTGACGATTTATTTGATTTCCCCGGTACTTCCGGCCCCGCTGAACTACAAATTGATGGCGCGGATGCCGATACTGGAATCAATGCTGCATATGCATCTTCACCAACCAATGCCAGTGCCTTTGCTTGGGCCACAGGTGGTTTAACTTCGGAAGCTTTACCTGCAAACATTACGGCTGATACTACTTTGGATGCCGCTACCGTGTACACCATTAGCGGTCCAGTTTTGGTTAATGGTGGTGCAACCTTAACTATTCCCGCTGGTACTGAAATTGTATCGGCTTCCGGTACCGCTAACTATTTAGCCGTACTGCAAGGGGGTCAAATTGATATTCAGGGAACTATGGCCAATCCTGTAGAAATGCGTTCAGATGACGGAGATGCTTGGGGTGGATTATTGATTTGTGGTAATGCTACAACCACAGCAGGTGAAAATGCCACAGCGGAAGTTGGTGGTTTAGTGTATGGTGGTACCAACGATACTGAATCTTCCGGTAACATTGATTATTTGATCCTAAGGGATACCGGAGCTCAAATCAATGCAGATTCCCAGTTTAATGGCTTAACGCTTTACGCCGTTGGTTCTGGTACCACAATAGATAACGTAGCCTGTATAGGCGGTTCCGATGATGGTATTGAATTCTTTGGTGGAACAGTTAATGTAACCGGTTTTTACGCCGAAGACTTAGAGGATGACTCGGTCGATTGGACTGAAGGTTGGAACGGTACTTTGGCCGATACGTTTGTTAAGCATACCCTTCCTGGTTTCTCAACTGCAATTGAAGCCGATGGTGTCAATGAAAATCCAACGTTAACCAATTTCACAGCTATCTCCACCGTTGGTGGTGTAGGTATCCAAATGAAGAATGCCTCTGGAGCAACTATAACTGGTTTGACCTTAACAGGTTATGCCAACCAATTTGATTTCACAGGTACTTCCGGACCTGCAGAATTACAAGTTGATGGTGCAGATGCCAACGAGGCCGCTGCATATACCAGCTCTACTATTGTGGAAGCGGATTTTGCCTGGATTGGAAACTAAGGTTTTAAAATCCTAAATAGAAAAGCGAAAAGCCCAGCAAATGCTGGGCTTTTTTATGCAGTTTATCGAAAATTGTGGGGATTTTCTTCAACATCCTTTAGGACGGCCCGCCAAAATAACTATATTTGTAACACAGCCCTTGTTACCAATACTTTATGAAGCAGATTTACGTTGTATTTTTCTTCTTCACTAGCTTCTTTGTATGTGCTCAGCAGAACAATGGCAGTGTCGATATCGATGGCTTTAAGTTATATCCAAACCCTACGATCAATGGAAAAGTGTACATTGATACGTACTGGGATGCCCCAAAGGAAATCCACATTTTTGATGTATTGGGAACCTTGGTATTGCAAACCACCATTCTGGGGAAAGAGCTCAACATTTCCACACTTGAGAAAGGGGTGTATATCCTTCGTGTGATAGAAAGGGATAGGACGGCCACTAGAAAATTGGTCATCAAGTAATTAGCCCTTTTTACCCACATCCTGGTTACCGTTCATCGGACACACCTACAAACTTTTGGGTTTCACAACATATTTTACCTTTTCATTCCTGATTATCATACTTTTATAATGCTAACATCCCAAATCAGCAATGCATGAAGAAACTCTACATCATCCTATTTATGGCACCACTATTGACATTTGGACAAGAACTTGTGAGCGTAAACGATACAAAAACGGTTGAAGTAACAGGATTTAAAATGTATCCAAACCCCGCTTATGGCGAGGAAATCTATATTACAACAGCGAATAATGGAACAAAGGAAATTCAAGTATTCGATGTCTTTGGAGAGGTGGTATTAAAGGACAAAATAACGACCAACACTTTAAATATCTCTAGGTTGGTCCCCGGCGTATACGTGCTCCAGGTAACCGAGCAAAAAAGAACAATGACCCGAAAATTGGTGGTAAAATAACTATCCAAGCTAACATTTCCATAGCCCCGATGAGTTACTTATCGGGGCTTTTTGTTTTAGTTTTGCAGTGTGATGTTTCCAAACCAAGACCGCATATTTTCCATAAGGAACGACGACCAATTTATCGAGAATGCACTGCACGTATTTCAATACCAATACCATCAAAATAAGGTATACCACGAGTTTTGTCATCATCTTAAAGTTCACCCAGAAAGGATACGATCCATTGAACAAATTCCCTTTTTGCCCATACAATTCTTTAAATCCAAAAACATTCTAACGGGCAATGGGGAACCCCAAACCATTTTTACCAGTAGCGGGACTTCAGGAATGGTTACCAGTAAACACCTGGTCACCGATTTAAAACTCTACAAAAGAAGTTTTATACGGGCTTTTGAACTTTTTTATGGTCCCATATCCAACTATTGTATCCTAGCCCTTCTCCCCAGTTATCTTGAACGTCAAGGTTCCTCCCTGATTTATATGGTGGATGCCCTGATTAAAAAATCCGGACATTTGGAGAGCGGTTTTTACCTAAATAACCTGGAAGATCTATCCGGAAAACTGCTATCCTTATCAGGAAAAGGGCAAAAGACTTTATTGATAGGGGTAAGTTTCGCCTTATTGGATTTAGCCAAGAAGGTCAGGTCCCCTTTAAGGAATACCATTGTCATGGAAACCGGTGGCATGAAGGGTATACGAAAGGAAATGGTACGAAATGAACTGCACGCTATTTTAAAGCGGGCGTTTGGGGTAAAGGAAATCCATTCTGAGTATGGGATGACCGAGCTTTTATCACAGGGCTATTCAATAGGGGGCGGAATTTTCAATTGCCCACCATGGATGAAAGTCCTGACCAGGGACACCGAGGATCCCCTAAGTGCCCAAATACACGGGAAAACTGGTGGTATCAATGTCATTGATCTGGCGAACATAAATTCCTGTGCATTTATTGCCACCCAGGACTTGGGAAAAACATATAATGATGATTCTTTTGAGGTCTTGGGACGATTTGACCACTCAGAGGTCCGGGGCTGTAATTTAATGGTCATCTAATCACCATTTCAATCACAAAAATGGTTCGTTGGTCGTACCGAACTTGTTTCGGCATCCCATAAAATAAGCAAATCATTGTATTCCGGTGGGCTCTTGAAACAAATTCAAGGTGACCGCCCAATTATTGGATATCCATTATCCAAACTATTTAAACTCCAAGACAAAGTAGTTTTTCCTACCCCTTTGTAGCAGTACAAATTGATTGTTGATCAAATCCTTAGTGGTAATCAAATAATCCTCTTTGATTTTTTCCTTGTTTACTGAAATGGAATTCTGCTTCAACTCCCTTCGTGCTTCACCATTTGAGGCCAAAAAATGTGTTTTTGCCGCCAAGGCAGCTATCATGTCCAGACCTTTTTCAAGCTCATGGATGGAAAGCTGTTTTTGTGGAACTCCATCGAACACGTCCAGAAATGTTTTTGCATCCAGCTGTTTTAAGTCTTCCGAAGTCGATTTTCCAAACAATATGGAACTTGCTTTAGTCGCATTATCCAAATCTTCCCTGGAATGGACCATAACCGTGATTTCCTCCGCCAACTTTTTTTGCAAGGCTCTAAGATGTGGTGTTTCTTTATGTGAACGTACCAGTTCTTCAATATCCTGCTGGTTGAGAAAGGTGAAAATTTTAATGTAACGCTCCGCATCGTCATCAGAGGTGTTCAACCAATACTGATAAAACTTATAGGGTGATGTCCGCTTGGGATCCAACCAAACATTGCCGCTCTCCGTTTTCCCAAATTTGGTGCCATCCGCTTTGGTGATCAAGGGGCAGGTCAGCGCAAAACCTTTGCCCCCTCCAATCCTTCTTATCAGTTCGGTACCCGTTGTAATATTCCCCCATTGATCACTTCCGCCCATCTGCAAAGTACAGTTGTGGTTTTGGTAGAGGTAAAGGAAATCATATCCCTGTACCAATTGATAGGTGAATTCCGTAAAGGACATCCCTTCCTTGGCTTCGGCAGAGAGTCTTTTTTTTACAGAATCCTTTGCCATCATATAATTGACCGTAATGTGCTTTCCAATATCCCGAATGAACCCCAAAAAGGAAAAATCCTTCATCCAGTCATAGTTATTGACCAAAACCGCAGCATTGGGAGCATCACCATCAAAGTCCAAAAACTTGGCCAACTGGTTCTTAATGGCCTCTTGATTATGACGAAGTGTGGCCTCGTCCAGAAGATTTCGCTCCACTGATTTTCCTGAGGGATCACCGATCATTCCGGTTGCCCCACCCACCAAGGCAAATGGTTTATGACCTGCCAATTGAAAATGGCGTAACATCATCACACTCACCAAATGTCCGATATGTAAAGAATCTGCGGTGGGATCTATACCTACATAAGCTGCCTGCATCCCGGATAGTAAGTGCTTTTCCGTACCCGGCATTGCATCGTGTAACATCCCCCTCCATTGTAACTCGGCCACAAAATTCTTTGCCATATCCTAAAATTTATAAAATCCCTGCAAATATAGAATCTTGTTGTGGTACCGCTAAAAATTATGCCCTCAAATAGGTACATTTGAACATGATTTTGGTCACGGGAGGAACAGGATTGGTAGGATCGCACCTACTTTTGGGGCTTTGCAAAAAAGGGGAGAACATAACCGCTACCTATCGCAACCCGGATAAGATCAAGACCGTTGAAAAGATTTTTTCGTATTACAGCGATGATCCAAGTGTATTATTGTCCAATGTCCAATGGGTCAAAGCGGATGTGACTGATTTGTCTTCCCTGGAAGTTGCCTTTAAAGGGGTAAAAAAAGTGTATCATGCCGCCGCCCTGGTTTCATTTGATCCCAGGGATGACAAAAAGCTTCTTAAGACCAATATTGAGGGAACGGCAAATATTGTGAACCTATGCATCGCAAACTTGGTCGAAAAACTCTGTTTTGTAAGTTCCATAGCGGCCTTGGGCAATAGTGTCAATGGGGAAATGGTCACCGAGGAAAATGAATGGACCAACACCAATACCACAATTTACGGGATTTCCAAACATTACGCGGAGATGGAAGTTTGGAAAGCTTCCCAGGAAGGCCTTCAAGTTGTTATCGTAAACCCCGGGATCATTATCGCACCAGGTTTTTGGAAAAGTAGTAGCGGAAGTTTTTTTCGCTATTCCGCCAAAGAGCCCAAGCACTACTTGCCCAGTGGAACTGGATTTGTTTCCGCGAACGACGTTACTTTGGCCATGATCCAACTTATGGATGGCACCATTGCCAATGAACGTTACATTCTTGTTGGCGAAAACTGGACGTACAAATACTTCTTTGATTTGCTGGCAAAGGGGTTGGACAAACCTCCTCCCCAAAAGGCGCTAAAGCTCTGGATGCTTCAGGTTTTTTGGAGGCTGGATTGGATACGAAGCAACCTGTTGGGCAAGCGAAGAAGACTTTCCAAACCGGTAGCTGCCCTTTTTGGGACAACGGAAATCTACGATAACTCCAAACTGAAAAAGGACTTAAATTTTGAATACGAAGACCTGGAAGAAAGCATAAGGACCTGCTGTGCTATTTTTTTGCTGGAGTTTGGGGACTAGCTGAATTCGATGCTTTCCTGATGCTATCCCGAACACGTTTATTTTTACTACGGGCGCTATCATTTTTTTGCTCCCTTATCCTGTTCATTTCCTTAATTTTTTCTTCTATTCTTTGCTGGATGGATTCGTACATCTTCTGGTAGATTTCCGGAACCGATGCGTAATATTGGTCACTATGCACAAATTGCAGGCTATCCACTCCATATTTTTCATAGATATAGGGCATGGTTTCTATTTCATGCCTTTTAAGTATCCTATCATCTGTAGACCGCAACCCGTTGATCAATGCCAGATCATAAAGAATTTCCGTCATTTGTGCTTCGGAAATTAAATCTGAAGGGGGCTCGATCAACTTTTCCTTGCAGGAGAAAAGAATTGGTAAAACAAGAAAAATCAATAAACGCTGCATGTCTCAGTTATCTTTCAAAAGTTAAGCGCATTGCTTTACTTTCATCGGACAGGACCCCATTCCCGTAGGCCAAATGACCGTTTACAAAAGTCCTTTTTATCCGCGTACCAAAGGTAGTTCCTTCAAAGGGTGACCAACCACATTTATAGAGAATATTGGGCTTTTTAACTTCCCAGTCGAAATCCATGTCCACTTCGACCAAATCGGCAAAATATCCCTCCCTAATATATCCCCTTTTTTCAATATCGAATAGAATAGCTGGGTTGTGGCACATTTTCCGGACCAGTTCCTCCAACGAAAGCCTACCTTCCTTATGCTTCTGTAACATGGCGACCAAAGCATGTTGTACCAATGGTCCTCCGGAAGGTGCCTTGGTATATACATTGTCTTTTTCTTCCAAGGTGTGTGGTGCATGGTCCGTAGCAATCACATCAATACGATCATCCAGAAGGGCTTCCCAAAGAGCGGTCCTATCCGTTGCACTTTTTACGGCAGGGTTCCATTTGATCAGTGTTCCTTTGTCCCTGTAGTCTTCATCGGAAAACCAAAGGTGGTGAATACATACCTCCGCCGTGATCTTCTTTTCCTTTAAAGGAATTTTATTGGTGAACAAATCCATTTCCTTTGCGGTGGAAAGATGAAATACGTGCAATCTGGCGCCGGTCTTTTTGGCCAATGCTATTGCTTTGGACGAAGAGAGGTAACAGGCTTCCACACTCCTTATCACAGGGTGAAGCTCCACAGGGATATCATCCCCATACTTTTCTTTATAATGGGCCAGGTTGGCCCGGATGGTCCCCTCATCTTCGCAGTGTGTGGAAATGACCAACTCGGTATTCCTAAAGATATTCTCCAGAACGGCCTCATTATCCACCAACATATTGCCCGTTGAAGATCCCAAAAAAAGCTTTATCCCGGAACAACTGTTTTTATCCAATCTTTTGATCTCCTCCAAATTGTCATTTGTGCCTCCAAACTTAAAGGAGTAATTGGCAAAAGAGGATTTTGAGGCTATGGCAAATTTTGATTCGTGCTCTTCAATCGTTGTGGTCTGTGGAATGGTATTGGGCTGTTCCATAAAAGTGGTAATCCCTCCGGCAACTGCCGCCCTACTCTCCGTATAAATGGTTCCTTTGTGGGTCAGGCCGGGTTCCCTAAAATGAACTTGGTCATCTATAACTCCAGGAAGTAATAGATTGCCGTTAAAATCCACAATGTTGGCATTGGCATCTGAAATATTGGCATCGATACGTACGATCCGCCCATTTTCAATTAAAACATCCGTTTCAAATTGCCTTCCCTCATTAACGGCCCTTGCATTTTTTATTAAAACCTTTCCCATATTAAAACAATCCCTTTTGAAAAATACTTCTGACTTTCATGACTATAACCCCAAACACCGCTTCCCATACAATTTTGGAACTCATTTTGGACTGTCCATTGATTCGATCTGTGAAGATAATGGACACTTCTTCAATTTTAAACTTTTTGAGATAGGCCCTGAATTTCATTTCTATTTGAAAGGCATAGCCTATAAAACGCACCGAATCCAAATCAATGGATTCCAATACCTTACGCCGGTAACAAACAAATCCGGCAGTGGGATCGTTTATACGCATACCGGTAATCAGTTTCACATAAAAAGAAGCCCCATAGGACAGTAGTATCCTACCTAAGGGCCAGTTAACAACGTTGATTCCCTTTTTATACCGCGAACCTACGGCCATGTCGGCCCCATTCAAACATGCCCTATGAAGGCGTAGCAAATCGCTTGGTTTATGGGAGAAATCCGCATCCATCTCAAAAATATATTCATAGTCCCGGGCAAGTGCCCATTTAAATCCATGGATATAAGCGGTGCCCAATCCTGATTTTTCGGTCCGAACCTCTAAAAAAAGATTGTCCGAAAATTGCTCCTGTAGTTGTCGTACATTCGCTGCCGTACCATCCGGGGAGTTGTCATCCACGATCAGCACATGAAAATCCTTCTTAAGGTCAAAAACCGTTTTGATGATTGCCTCTACATTCTCAATCTCATTAAAAGTAGGTATAATGACCAATCCGTCTGCCACAAAACACTGTTTAGGACGTAAAAATAGTGTTTTACTCCCTTTTGTTATACACTAAAAATGGATAGGGCATAATTCATAACTTTGAATCCCATAAATACGCTTTTTAATGGGGAATCAATTTTCCAAAACCTTCTTTATTTTTTTAGGGATATTATTGTTGCTCAATCTGCTACAAGCCCATTTTACCCCTCTTCTCTACGATGAGACCTATTATTGGTACTATTCCCAGAATTTGGATTGGGGGTATTTTGACCACCCCCCTATGGTAGCCTTACTTGCCAAAATAAGTGGGCTTCTCCTTCCTGGGGAGTTGGGCGTTCGTTTCATGGGCAGCCTCCTTGGCATTGGAACAATTGTACTACTTTGGTCAATGGTTGGACAAAGGGAAAAAGAGCGCTATACCGCCCTATTTTTCTTACTGGTATTTTCCATGCCATTGTTCAATGCCTACGGCTTTTTTACCCTTCCCGACACGCCTTTGCTTTTTTTCACGGCCCTTTTTCTCTGGCTTTATAAAAAGTTTTTAAGTAAGTATACGGTGGGTACTGCTTTTCTTTTGGGTCTTTGCATGGCAGCCCTATTGTACAGTAAGTACCATGCGGTTTTGGTCATCATCTTTGTAGTACTCTCCAATCCTCGATTAGTTTTCAACAAATATGCATGGTTTTCGGTCTTTGTTGCCTTACTGGCTTATGTTCCCCATTTTGTATGGTTGTTTGATAACGATTTTATTGCCGTAAAGTACCACCTTTTTGAGCGGCCCAACCAACCCTATAGTTTTGATGAGTTCACCTTGGGTTACCTTTTAAATCTGGTGGTAAATTTTGGACTCTTGTTCCCTTGGTTCTATTGGGCACTTTTTAAAGCTAAACCAAAAGACAAATTCCAAAGAAGCTTATTGTTTCTAACTTATGGGGTTATCCTTTTTTTCTTCCTGTCCACTTTGCATCGCAGGGCACAGGCCCAATGGATCATTGTTATTTGTATTCCTATGCTCATACTCACATTTAACCACCTTGCCAGTGAAAAAAGCAACAGAAAATGGGTGTGGAGGATAGGAATTATTGGCACCGTTCTAATCTTCTATGCAAGGGCCTGGCTTTTGTACCAACCCCTTATCCCTTTTATGGATTATGAAACCCATGGCACAAAGGAATGGGTTGGAACATTGAATGAAATTGTTGGCGATACCCCAGTAATATTTGAGAATAGCTATCGCCGTGCACCCATGTATGCTTTCTATTCCGGTCATACGTCCTTTTCCCTTAACAACATCCATTATCGTCAAAATCAGTACAGTATAGATAGTTCGGAATTTAAGGTACAGCATAGACGAGTGGCCTATGTTACCCCATTTGCCGATTCCGGAGAGTTCTCCTACGTTCCGGCAAGGTCCAACACATATTACGGATGGTATATCGATGATTTTGAATCTTTCCGAAAACTGAGGTGTTTTGTGGATTCAAAACCAATAAACTTGAATGGTCCCGGGCAAACACTTAAAATCCACAATCCGTATTCCGAAGATATCCCTATCAAAAAATTAAAATTTAGTATAGCTTATTTGGACGGCTATAAGGATATCATTGAAATTCTGCCCATACCCATAAAACCGATAACACCTGAAATTACGTTTCTAAAGGCCAATGATACCACAGTCTTTAGTATTGAGTATCCCAAACCCCAAAAACAACAACCTAAATTCCTTAAATTCAGCATATCCGAGAATGACTTGCTGTGGGGTATCAACAGTTCAAGTATAAAAGTGAAACCATGAATCCAATTTATCGCAGTATCACTTATCTCGACTGGATGACACTAATACTCTTGTTCTGCCTTGTTTTACTGGTGTTGGGCAAATACTTGTTCAAAACGTCGTTTTTCAATTTCATTATACTCCCATTTAATAATAAATACATCACCCTCAATAAGAAAAAGGGCAAGCTGTTTTATGGTTTTCATTTAATTATATCCGTATTCCAAATTGCCAACCTGTCCCTTTTCCTCTTCATCTCCAGAAACATTTTTTTTGACCAACACCTCACAAGCTCTCCGGAGTTTTATGTTGTTGTGGTTATGGGTATTCTGGTTTTCCTTTTTGTTAAAACGGTATTACAGATAGGGAATGGGTATTTTTTTGAAAATAATGAATTGATGAGCGATATTATTTTCGAAAAGTTAACCTACTTCAATTACGGGGGACTTATTGCTTTTTTAGGAAATGTCTTGGTGATTTATGTGTTCCCAGGAGATAAGTCCATAATTTATTTGATCTTTCTGCTTCTCATAGGTATAAACGGTATTGGTATCATTAAAATCCTAAGAACCCATCAAAAGTTGATTATAGGCAACACATTCTATTTTATTTTGTACCTTTGCACTCTCGAAATTTCGCCTATAGCTGTACTCGTCAGCTATTTAAACAGTTGAAACTTATGAAAGTAAAAACGATTTTGGTATCCCAACCAGAACCGAAAATGGAAAACTCTCCATATTCCAAACTGATTGAAAAATCGAAGGTAAAAGTTGATTTTAGACCCTTTATCCATGTTGAAGGTGAAACGGCCAAAAGTGTTCGCCAGCAAAAAATTGATTTAAACGATTTTACGGCCATTATATTGACCAGTAGGAATGCGGTCGATCATTTTTTCAGGATAGCTGATGAAATGCGTTTTAAGGTACCGGATAGCATGAAATATTTTTGCCAATCTGAAGCTGTGGCCTATTATCTACAGAAATATGTGGTCTATCGAAAGCGTAAAATATACGTGGGACAACGTTTGTTCGGGGACCTTATTCCAATGTTCAAGAAGTACAAGGATGAAAAGTTCCTGTTACCGTCATCCGACACCTTAAAACAACAGGTTCCCAGTGTATTGGATGAATTGAACCTAAATTGGAAACGCGGTATTTTTTACAAGACGGTGGTCAGTGACCTATCCGATTTAAGGGATGTCTATTATGATGTCCTGGTTTTCTTTAGTCCCTCCGGTATTGAGTCCCTGCTAAAAAACTTCCCGGATTTTGAACAAAAAGATACCCGAATAGCAGTCTTTGGAAACAGCACGGTCAAGGCTGCGACCGACGCAGGCCTAAGAATTGATATCAAGGCTCCCACACCAGAGAACCCGTCCATGACAATGGCATTACAGAAATACATTTCTGATGTGAATAAATAAACAGGAAAAACTAAAAAAGCCCCTAAAATAGGGGCTTTTTTTATGGTCAGAACGCATAACGCTGGGGCCCACCCCTCCGGATTTCCTCATTGGCATAGGCTTCAAACTTCTTAAAATTTTCCCTGAACGCATTGCTCAGCTTAAATGCTGTTTTATAGTACGCATCATCATCGTTCCAGGTTGCACGTGGACTAAGCACACTGGTAGGGACTCCCGGACATTCTCGGGGCTGTGCTACCCCAAATACGGAATGGATATGGTAATTGTCATAATTGTACAATCCCAATTTCCCCTCCAATGCAGCGCTTATCATGGCACGGGTATATTTTAGTTCCATTCGCGTGCCAACCCCATAGGGGCCACCGGTCCAACCCGTATTGATCAACCAGACATCCACTCCGGACTCTTTCATCTTGTTGCTCAACATTTCGGCATAGACCGTGGGGTGCAAAGGCATGAAAGGTGCACCAAAACAGGCGGAGAAAGAAGGTTGCGGTTCAATTACCCCAGCCTCCGTTCCAGCTACTTTTGCCGTATATCCGGAAATAAAGTGGTATGCTGCTTGGGCAGGTGTCAATTTTGATATTGGCGGCAATACCCCAAAGGCATCGGCTGTCAAAAAGAAAATATTCTTCACATTCTCACCCACGGAAGGTTGCTGAATATTTTCAATGTGGTAAATCGGATAACTTACCCTGGTATTCTGTGTAACGGAACTGTCGGTGAAATCCACATTGCCATCATCATCCATGACCACATTCTCCAAAATCGCCCCTCTTTTAATGGCTCCGTAAATCTCCGGTTCCTTTTCCTGGGATAGGTTAATGACCTTGGCATAACAGCCCCCCTCAAAGTTAAATACAGTGTTTTTTGGGGTCCAACCATGCTCATCATCCCCGATCAGCTTCCTATTGGGGTCCGTGGAAAGGGTAGTCTTCCCCGTACCGGACAAGCCAAAGAAAAGAGCCGTATCACCATCTTCCCCCAGATTGGCAGAACAGTGCATAGGTAGTACGTTGTTGAATGTAGGGAGAATGAAGTTAAGTGTGGAGAAAATGCCTTTTTTAATCTCGCCGGTATATCCCGTTCCCCCAACCAAAGCAATCTTTTTTGTAAAATTCAAAATGGCAAAATTATGTTGCCTCGTTCCATCCATTTGGGCATTGGCAAGGAAACCGGGAGCATTCAATACCGTCCATTCCGGTTCAAAGTCCACAAGCTCTTGCGGAGTTGGTCTTAAGAACATATTGTATACAAACAAATTGGACCAAGGATATTCGTTAATGACCCTAACACCCATTTTATACAAGGGATCGGCACAAACAAAGGCATCACGCACATAAAGCTCCTTATCATTCAAATAAGAGACCATCTTGGTGTACAGTTGATCAAAGGCGTCCGGTTCAAAGGGAATATTGATATCTCCCCACCAAATCTTTTCTGTAGTAATTGCATCCTTTACAATAAACCGATCCATTGGTGACCTTCCAGTAAACTCTCCCGTACTTACCGCCAGTGCCCCCAAAGAGGATTCTTTTCCAAGTCCTTTTTGCAGCGTAGCATCATGCAATTCATCAGATGAGAGCTGGTAATGGATATTGTTATGGGTGATTCCGTGGTCATTTAGCGAAATCGTTTTCGTCCCAGGGATGGAATTTGCCATATGTTAAATTTTTAAAGTTGGCGCAAAACTACTTATTAAAATCCCAATACCCTTGGATTATTGTTTTTTCGTTCTACTTTTTGACCAGTAGGCTAAAAAGTAAATAGCCCCATCCCAAAATAAGGAGCAGACCTCCTATGGGGGTAAGGATTCCAATTTTCCGAAAGTCAAAAGAAGTCAACGTATTGGTAGCCAACAAGTATATGGAAAAGGAAAAAAGAACAACCCCAATAAGAATAAGGTAGAAGACCACTCTTTTTGTTCCTTCGGAAGCCAGGGTAATGGTACTCAGGAGAATTAGGAACAGGGCGTGGTACATTTGGTACTTTACCCCAGTCTCAAACGTGTTTATTTCCTCTGGACCTACTGCTTTTTTTAGTCCATGGGCCCCAAAGGCCCCTAGTATTACCGCCAACATTCCTAGCACTAATCCCGTTACCAAAATTGTTTTGTTCATAACTTAAAAGGTCACTTTTTTTAAAAATATAACAATTTGATACTTTCGTATCTGTTAGTCACAAAGGTAATTTAAACTTATGGCCCGAAAAATTCTTGTCTTGGGAGCTGGGAAGTCCACCTCATATCTATTGGACTTTTTTTTGGACAATTCGGTTTCCCAAGATCTCCATCTCACGATAGGGGATTTGTACCCAAAAAACATTGCCAAGGATATTGTGAACCATCCCAATTGCAATGTAATGACGTTGAACATTATGGAAAACGAATCCAGGAGCAAGGCCATACAAAGTGCGGATATCGTGGTTTCCATGTTACCTGTGCGGTTACACACCAAAGTTGCCCAGGACTGCCTTCAATTCAAAAAGCATTTGGTAACCGCCTCATATGTCAGTGATACCATTAGAAAATTGGACCCGGAGGTCAGGGAATCCAATCTGGTTTTTATGAATGAAATTGGTTTAGATCCGGGAATTGATCATATGAGTGCCATGGAAGTCATTGATCGTATCCGAAATAAGGGCGGCAAAATGATTCTTTTTGAATCCTTTACGGGTGGCCTGGTAGCTCCTGAAAACGATACCAATCTTTGGAACTATAAATTTACCTGGAATCCCAGGAATGTGGTAGTGGCCGGCCAGGGTGGGGCAGCCAAATTTATCCAGGAAGGAACGTACAAATACATACCATACCATAAACTATTCCGCAGGACCGAGTTTTTGGACATTGAAGGGTACGGAAAGTTTGAAGGGTACGCCAATCGGGACTCCCTTTGGTACCGGGACGCCTACGGGTTACAAGATGTGTTGACACTTTACCGAGGAACCATGCGCAGGGTAGGTTTTTCAAGGGCTTGGAACATATTTGTACAATTGGGCATGACGGATGACAGTTACCAAATTGAAAATTCCGCAGGAATGTCCTATCGGCAATTCGTGAATCTTTTCCTGCCCTATTCCCCCACGGACTCCATAGAACTGAAACTGCGCCACTACCTAAAAATTGACCAAGATGATATTATGTGGGAGAAATTGGAGGAATTGGACCTTTTTAGTGCAACAAAGACAATTACACGTGAAAATGCAACGCCCGCCCAGGCACTCCAGCAAATCCTGGAAGAAAGTTGGACCCTTAGTGACAATGAAAAAGACATGATTGTTATGTACCATAAGTTTGGGTACGAATTGGAAGGAAAGAAAAAACAATTGGATGCCAATATGGTGGTACTGGGGGAAAATAGAACCCATACCGCCATGGCCAAAACCGTTGGCCTTCCAGTGGCCATGGCCACTCTCAATATTCTAAATGGAAAGATTACCTCTCCCGGGGTGCAGATTCCCATTACCAAGGAGGTCTATGGTCCAATTTTATCGGAATTGGAAGACCATGGCATTAAATTCAATGAGTTTCAAGCACCTTATCTAGGGTATAATCCTGACTCGGTAGCCAGTTAAATTCCCATTGGCTTTTCTATCTTTGGGTTTCAATTAGTTTGCATTTCTATGAAATCCACTAACAACTTGTTACGACTGGATGGGATAGACAAAAAAATCCTAAGGCATTTAATGGAAGATGCCCGAAAACCGATTTTGGAGATTGCCCGGGATATTGGTATTTCAGGAGCGGCCATCCACCAAAGACTACGTAAATTGGAAGCTGCCAGGGTCATTTCCGGCTCAAAGTTCATTATCAACCCCAAGGTGCTGGGATATACCACAATGGCATATATTGGTATTTTTTTGGACAGGGCCATGAGCAATCCCAAAGCGGTGGCAGCCCTTAAAAAAATACCCGAGGTTTTGGAGTGCCATTATACTACCGGCAATTGGTCCATCCTAATTAAAGTGCTCTGCAAGGACAATGAGCATTTAATGCAGGTGTTGAA
Organism: Muricauda sp. SCSIO 64092; assembly: GCF_023016285.1. Lineage (GTDB taxonomy): Bacteria > Bacteroidota > Bacteroidia > Flavobacteriales > Flavobacteriaceae > Croceivirga. The sequence continues at coordinate 2,940,594 of NZ_CP095413.1, read as the reverse complement.
CAAAAACATTCAGCAGATTGAAGGTGTTTCCCGGACAGAAACCTTCATCTCATTAAATCAACAAATCAATAGGCAGATTTCCATTTAGTTCCTAATGCAGCGATTATTCTTTGGCATTTTTATCTGCTTTTTGAAAACCTCACTCTTTTCACAGCGAAGTTATGAGCCCAATGCCTTCCCACATCAGTTGGAGTTTCGTCACGACAATGATTTTTTTCTATCAACCGACCGTTATTATTCGTCCGGACTGTTCTTGACCTACAGGACTATTCTGAAAAAAGGTGTTTTTGGGGAAGGGGAACAGCTTCGCTTCCGACTTGGACAGGAAGTATATACCCCTACCCAGACCCAATCGGTTGAATCCACTTCGTTTGATAGGCCCTATGCCGGATTCACCGGTTTGTTAAGCAGTTGGTCTTCGGCCTACAAAAATTCCCTGATCGATATTGAAGCACTTTTCGGTCTTGTGGGAAACAACTCGGGAGCCGGAGGGTTCCAACGGTGGTATCATAGGGCCGTGGCCATTTTTGAGACACCCCAATGGATTGATGAACTGAACAATAGTTTCCATGTCAACCTTTATGCTTCCTATACCAAGGAATGGGAATTGGCTCCCAACCCATTTGGTGTCCTAATTGCCCTGCAACCTAAATTGGCAATGGGGTCCAGGGATATTTTTGGGGAGACCGAAGCTATTTTCCATTTTGGCAGAAGAACCCCTATTGGAGAGAGCATTGCATACAATCGTTTGGGGAACAATGCGCGTGAAATCTTTTTTGTACTCAGACTTGCGTATCGTGAAGTGTTTTATAACGGATTGATCGAGGGGAATTTCTTTGGGGACGATTCCCCCATTCTTAGGGAATCCGAAAATTCACTTTTACGGTTTGGGCTTGATGTTAACTATCGCTTTAACCGAAATGATTACAAAATTGGTATGCGCTACAATTCTTCCGAAACCATGGGTTCGGAGTCACATATTTATGTTCAACTTTCCTATGCGTTCAGTTGGTAGCACTAAAAAAGGTCCTTCCAAAAGAAAGGACCTTTTTTGCATGTTTTTTTACTTTTTTAGTCCCGGCCTCCAAAAACTTGTAAGCCCCAGTATACCAAGGTTGCCAAAGCACCTATGGCAGCTACCAAATAGGTCCTGGCCGCCCAATTCAATGCATCTTCAGAACCTTTATACTCCGCTTGGGTGACCATATTCTTTTGTTTGAGCCATACCAAAGCACGTTTACTGGCATCATATTCAACAGGTAGGGTGATAAAACTGAAAAGCGTGGCAAATGCCATCATCACCAATCCGGCCACCGCAATCCAGTATCCAAGGCCAACGCCCGCCGCAGCTCCCAACATGAGTCCGCCAAATACCACCCAAGTGCTCATTCCGGAGGTAACACTTACCAGGGGAACCAATTTGGACCGCATGGTCAACCATTCGTATGCCTGGGCATGTTGTACCGCATGTCCTACCTCATGGGCAGCTACCGCAGCTGCCGCGGTATTCCGTTGGTTATAGACCCCTTCACTAAGGTTTACCGTTTTATTTTTCGGATTGTAATGATCGGTCAACATCCCAGGGGTGGAGATAACCTTCACATCCCGTATCCCGTGGTCATCCAACATTTTCTGGGCGATTTCCGCACCACTCATTCCATTCTGCAAATGCACTTTGGAATAATGCTTGAACTTACTTTTTAGCCGGGCACTCACCAACCAACTGACCAATGCAATAGCACCGATTAATATATAATATCCCATCATGACGTTTTCGTTTTAATTTTTATTAAATATACCAACTCAAAAGCAAAAACCCCGCCAAATTGGACGGGGCTTTAAAAACTGACATTTTGTTAGTTTATACTAAGAGACCGTTTAGGAATTTGTTAATTGTTTTCTTATGTCCCTTTTTGCCCGGCACATCGTTAAAATTTTGGTCCATAACTATAGCTATGCACAAAAAATTCGCCTCGTTCCGCACAAAAATGACCTATAACAATTCCAATCACATATTCCTAAACAGGCTCTAAAACCGGAGCATCCCAGTCAAAGGCATCCATGATTTCCTTATAGACCACTTCCCCCTCAACAATGTTCAGTCCTTTTTCCAAGGATTTGTCCATCCTACAGGCACTTTGCCAACCGTTATTGGCCAATTTTAAAACATAGGGCAACGTAACATTGGTCAGGGCAATAGTGGAGGTATAGGGCACCGCACCCGGCATATTGGCCACACAATAGTGGACCACGTCGTCAATAATGTAAACGGGATCTTCATGGGTTGTTGGCTTAGTTGTTTCAATGCACCCTCCTTGATCCACGGCCACATCCACAATGACTGTCCCGGGATGCATGTCCTTAAGCATATCCTTGGTAATTAAATTCGGGGCTTTTGCCCCTTTCAACAATACCGCACCCACAATTAAATCATGGGTCTTGATATGCTTTCGAATTCTGAGCTCGTTGGAAAAATCGGTGACCACATGGTTTGGCATGACATCATTCACATATCGTAATCTTTTCATATTGATATCCATAATAGTGACATGGGCTCCAAGACCTGCTGCCATTTTTGCGGCTTGGATTCCTACGGTTCCCGCACCCAGCACCAAGACTTTCCCAGGTTGCACTCCCGGTACGCCACCCAGTAATACTCCTTTGCCCTTTACAGGCTTTTCCAAATATTTGGCCCCCTGCTGAATGGCCATCCGACCCGCTACTTCAGACATTGGGGTTAACAGGGGAAGCGTCCCATCTTCATCCTCAACCGTTTCATAGGCAATACAGATTGCCTTGCTGTTGATCATGGCTTTGGTCAGTGGCCCGCTGGAAGCAAAATGAAAATAAGTAAAAACAATCTGTCCTTCCTTGATCAATCCATATTCCATCGCTATGGGTTCCTTGACCTTTACAATCACATCGGCCTTGGCATATACCTCCTCTATGTTGGGCAAAATCTGTGCGCCCGCATTGCTGTAGTCCTCATCAAAAAAACCACTTCCTTCCCCAGCGGTGGACTGCACGTATACCGTGTGATTGTTCTTTACCAGTTCAAAAACTCCGGAAGGGGTCATCCCCACCCGGCTTTCATTATTCTTAATTTCCTTAGGTACACCAATAACCATGGTTCTTGTTTTAAAGTTGTTGTATTTATAGAATTATAGCGCCAAAAGTGTTGTAAATCTAAAAAAATGAAAAATAAAATCGATGAAATGCAGGGGTAATTCAGTTAAAAGAGCATTTTTTTATTTTCATACCCCTAAAAAATAGGGGGTCATTCAAAAAAAATTGTTTTTTTAGTTCTTGACCGCTAAAAATACCCTTGTTTATGTTTCTATTTTAAAATCAACATCATATTGGTCAGTACCCTTGAACAAAATAGCTAAAACAAAGGCAGGGCTTTTGCCATGGAAATCACAGATCATCCAAAAAATTGGACCCAGAAGGAATACCAAATGCATGATAAGCTGATTGTCCTGGCTGGATTTATGTTCCCATCCCTTTTGGCCTTAGGAATAAAAACAGCATCGGTGCACACGGCCACAATAGGGTAGATAGCCGTAAGGGTTGGCTTAAAAATGATGTAAGACCACTTCGCCCCTGGATTCTGGAATCTGGACAATTTTAACTCCTTTCCTTAATTGACGAAAACACCTCCACAATAGAGCAGAAGTGCATTACCCGACAACATTTACAATTTTACCGGGCACCACAATGACTTTCTTGGGTGTTCGGCCATCCAGATATTTGGCGGTCTGTTCATGGGCCATAACAGCAGCTTCAATATCGGATTTCGCCATATCCAGGGGAAGTTCCATCTTAAAACGCATCTTACCATTAAAGGAAATGGGATAGGCTTTGGTGCTTTCCACCAGATATTTCCCTTCCAGTTTCGGAAAGGGTACATTGGCAATGGAACCCGTGTGGCCCATCATTTCCCAAAGTTCCTCAGCGATATGGGGGGCATAGGGCGATACCAAAATCGCCAGGGGTTCCAAAATGGCCTTGCTTGTGCATTTTTGTGCCGTCAATTCATTCACACAAATCATAAAGGTGGAGACGGACGTGTTGAAACTAAAGTGCTCAATATCCTCTTCTACCTTTTTGATGGTTTTGTGCAGTGTCTTCAGGTTGTCAGGAGTCGGTTCACTATCATCAACCGTGAAGTATAACTTCCATAGTTTCTTTAAAAAACCATGAACCCCTGTAATGCCCGCTGTGTTCCAGGGCTTGGATTGCTCCAATGGTCCCAGGAACATCTCATACAACCGAAGACTGTCCGCACCATAATCCTCACAAATCTGATCGGGGTTGACCACATTGTATTTGGATTTGGACATTTTTTCGATTTCGCGACCTACAATGTATTTGCCATTCTCCAAAATGAATTCTGCCTTTGACAAATCTGGGCGCCACTTTTTAAAGGCTTCAACATCCAATTCATCCGATGAATCAATTAAAGAAACATCCGCATGGATTGGGTTGACATGTTTCCCATTGATCAGTCCTTTGGAATACACCTTGTTTTGCGCTGCATCTTTGTAGACAAAAGCACTTGTTCCCGTAATCATCCCCTGATTGATCAATTTTTTGGCAAACTCATCCTTTGGGGCAACACCCCTATCAAACAAAAACTTTTGCCAAAAACGGGAATACAACAAATGTCCCGTAGCGTGCTCGCTGCCTCCAATATAGAGATCCACATCTTGCCAGTAGTCTATTGCTTCCCGTGAATAAATGGCTTCTTCATTATGTGGATCCATATAGCGATTGAAATATTGGGAACTTCCCGCCCAACCCGGCATGGTGTTGAGTTCTAAGGGAAATACCGTTTTGTGGTCAATCAATTCGTTGGCAACCACTGTATTCGCCTCAGCATTCCATGCCCAATGCGCAGCATTACCCAAAGGGGGTTCCCCAGTTTCCGTGGGGAGGTACTTTTCCACTTCGGGCAATTCCAAGGGCAGATGCCCTTCCGCAATCATCTGGGGCATTCCATCGGCATCGTAATAGACCGGGAACGGTTCTCCCCAATAGCGTTGGCGGCTAAATACCGCATCCCGCAAACGGTAATTGATCTTGCCCTGTCCTTGACCAATTTTTTCCAACTCATCAATAACTTTCCTTGTTGCTTCTTTGTGGCGTAACCCATTTAGGAAATCGGAATTGGCAATAATGGTGTTTGCCTTATCGGCAAAGGCCTCTTCCGAAATATCAACCCCATCGAAAATGTTGGGGATATCAATATCAAAATGCTTTGCAAAGTCATAGTCCCGTTGATCTCCGCAGGGAACTGCCATTACCGCCCCCGTGCCATAGTTGGCCAATACATAATCCCCTATCCAAATGGGAATGGGCGCTTTGGTAAACGGGTGTTCTGCGTACGCCCCCGTAAAAGCACCGGAAATGGTTTTTACATCCGCCATTCGCTCACGCTCCGAGCGTTTTGACGTTGCTTCAACATAAGCATCAATCTCTGATTTTTGTGCTGGTGTGGTGATTTTGGCCACCAATTCATGCTCTGGAGCCAATGTCATGAAGGAAGCACCGAAAATGGTATCAGGGCGGGTAGTGAATACCTCTATTTGATGGGATTCCCGATTGCTTGGCGCTGTCGGAATGACCTTAAAAGTTGCCGAAGCTCCTTCGGAACGACCGATCCAATTGGTTTGGGAATCTTTTAGAGGTTGTGGCCAATCAATAGTGTCCAAGCCATCCAACAACCGTTGTGCATAGGCTGTAATCCGCATCATCCATTGGGTCATCTTCTTTCGAATCACGGGATGTCCCCCACGTTCCGAAACGTCATTCACAATTTCATCATTGGCCAGGACCGTACCCAATGCCGGGCACCAATTCACCTCAGCATCGGCTAAATAGGTCAGACGGTATTTTAACAATACTTGCTGTTTCCGTTTTTCCGAGAACGTGTTCCATTCGCTGGCCAAAAAAACCGGTGTATCATCATCACAGGAGGCGTTCACATTCTTATTCCCTTCCTTTTCAAAAATCGCAATCAAACGTTCAATAGGTTCCGCTTTATCCGTTTGATTGTTGTACCACGAATTGAACAATTGGATAAAGACCCATTGTGTCCACTTATAATACCTGGGGTTGGAGGTACGCACTTCCCTACTCCAATCAAAGGAAAAACCCAATTGGTCCAGTTGCTCCCGATATCTTTTGATATTGGTTTCCGTTGTTATGGCGGGATGCTGCCCTGTTTGTATGGCATACTGTTCTGCAGGAAGGCCAAAGGAATCGTAACCCATGGGATGCAATACATTGTATCCCTTATGCCTTTTATAGCGGGCATAGATATCACAGGCAATATAACCCAGGGGATGTCCTACGTGCAGACCTGCCCCTGAAGGATAGGGAAACATGGAAAGTGCATAAAATTTGGGCTTATCCGAATTATTTTCTACCCTAAAGGTTTGATTCTTGGTCCAATATTGTTGCCATTTAGCCTCTATTTGCCTGAAATTGTAGTTCATTTTATATATTTCTTCCTTCGCTTGGCAAAAATAGGTTTAATCCGCCAGAGCAAAAAGGATAAAGTGCCAAGTAAAACAGGTCATAAACCAGATAAAATTGCAAGTAGTAAAAGTCTTATTATCCCTTTTGGTATGCTGTTTCCTTCATTAGCATATGCAAAGTCAGTTGACATTTTGTGAAGGCAATACCGGAGACCCCATCTTTATGGAAACTTTTGGGACCGGTTTGGAAGATGGACCTCCTTTGCCTCCAAGGACAACCACCTACAATTACGTAGATGGCGGTCCCGAACAGCCTATGGATGGAAATTATACCATTTCCAGCAGAACCAATTATTTTGATTGGTTTAACACTGCGGACCACACCCCGGGGGATGTCAATGGTAAGTCCCTAATTGTAAATGCCAGTTTTACTCCCGGTGAATTTTTTAGAATTCCCGTCGATGGACTATGTGAAAATACCTCTTATGAATTTTCAGCCTGGCTTCTTAATCTATTGCCCTCCTCAACGCAATGTCCAAATGGCGGTATTCCAATAAATGTTCGATTTCAAATTTGGGATGATACGGACACCGTACTCTTAGCCTCGGGAGATACCGGCGATATCCGAGGGACTTCCCGTCCTATTTGGGAACAATACGGCCTAGTCTTCCAAACCCTACCAGGACAAACTTCCGTAATCCTAAAAATGATAAACAATGGTGCCGGAGGTTGTGGCAATGACCTTGCCATTGATGATATTGTTTTCAGGACATGTGGAGATAACATTACCGTAATGGACAATACCAATAATGTGTCCTTGGCATTTTGTGAAGAAGACGTCCCAATTACAACCACGCTTCAAGCAACACCGGACTTTTCGGTTTACAGCTCCCATGCCTATCAATGGCAAGAAAGTCCGGATGGCACTACTTGGTTGGATTTGCCCGGTGAAACCAATAGCATATACACCACAGCATTATTGAACGAAACAAGGTTCTATAGGGTAAAAGTTGCCGAGGATGCCATCAATTTGAGCAATGACAAGTGCAATACCATATCCGATGTTTTTGATATCATTATTGAAAATCGTCCCGACCCCCCAATAAGTTCAGGCGATGTGGGTCTATGTGCCAATAATTTGGGTGGCGTACGGGCCGCCGTTCCGGATGGGGTACGGGTAGATTGGTATGATGCCGCCATTGATGGAAACCTGTTACTCCAGGATAATGTCTTTTTTGCCACGGACGTATCGGGAACATTTTATGCCGAGGCCGTTACGGAAATCGCCGGATGCATTTCAACCAATAGAACGCCGGTCACCATTACCTATTTTGATTTACCCGTTGTAGTGGATGAAAACTTGGATCTATGTGAAGGAACTTCAATTACCATTAATGCAGATATAAGGGGGCTGGATTATTTGTGGTCTTCAGGAGAGGAATCTTTTGAAATTGTGGTCAACACCCCTGGTACGTATTCCGTTCTGGTTACCGACACCAACAATTGTTCAGTTACCAAAACCATTGAAGTCAATCAAATTAATAACCCCATTGTTCAAGAGGTAATTTCAAATCATCGAAATATAACCGTTGTAACCGAAAATACCGGGATTTTCGAATATTCCTTGGACGGCATCAACTATCAAGAAAATCCCACTTTTGAAAGTTTGCTCGGAGGAACGTATAGCGCTTTTGTGAGGGGCGAAAACGATTGTGACCCAGTGGAATTTCCTTTTGTCCATCTGGTTGTTCCGCGTTTTTTTACCCCTAATGGGGACAATAGGAACGATGTATTCCAACCGGAAGGAATAGATCTTTCATTGGAATTCAGCATTGAGATTTACGACAGGTTCTCTAAACTGGTATTCCAATCCAACGACCTAAATTTTCAATGGGATGGGTCTTATAACGGCAGGGCACTTCCTGCATCGGATTACTGGTATCGTATTCAAGTGGGGTCCCGTATCCTTAACGGACATGTGGCATTGGTCCGTTAGGGGATTGGTCCAGGACCGTGGAATTTGGACAGGCCCATCAAATACCGATTTACTTTTCTATTTTTACATATCTAATTTTTTCCATGAGCCAGTACATAGAACGCTATCAGAAAAGGCGATTGATTTCCTCCTACTTTTCAGTAGTGCTAAGTATTGCGTTGGTACTCTTCCTGTTAGGGGTTTTGGGACTTTTGGTGTTGAACACTAAAAAGTTGGCCGATTACTTCAGGGAACAGATCACCATTTCCGTCTTTTTAAAGGATACGGCCAAACCTGTTGAAATTGACCAGCTCCAAAAAAGTTTGGCCATGGCAGAGTATACCAAGGCCGCCATTTATGTTTCCAAAGAAGATGCTGCGGACCAATACAGTGAGGACATTGGTGAAAATTTCCAGGAATTTTTAGGTTACAATCCCTTAAAGAATTCTTTTGATGTAAACTTAAAGGCCAATTTTGTAACCCCAGAGCAAGTGGCGGAAATTGCAGAGTCCCTTTCCAATAAATCCTTTGTGGACGAAGTAAGTTATGACCAACCCTTGATTTCCCTTTTAAGTGACAATGTGAAGAAAATAAGTCTTTGGATTTTATTGGCATGTGCCGTGTTCACTGTTATTGCGGTACTGCTCATTAATAGTTCCATAAGACTTTCCATTTATTCCAAACGGTTTATCATTAAGACCATGCAAATGGTTGGGGCCACAAAAACCTTTATTCGCAGACCTTTTATCCTTAACAATGTAAAATTGGGCTTTTATGGGGGATTGATTGCCCTTTTGGCCTTGGCCCTTGTCCTTTACTATGTGGACAAAACCTTTCCAGAGCTAGGGGTTTTTGAAGATATTCCCTTGCTTTCAATATTATTTTTTGGGGTCCTGCTTCTGGGAATACTCATATCCTACATCAGCACCTTTTTTGCGACACAGCGATTCTTGAACCTCCGTACCAATGAGCTGTATTATTAAAGACCAAACCCAGGGAAATAAATTGTTGACCAAACAATTAGAATGGTTAACTTGCGTTATCAATGCGTAATAGAATGGGCAAGAAAAATAGTACGATCCAAAAAAAGAAGCCGCAGTTCATCTTCCAAAGGAAGAATTATACCTTTTTGTTTATTGGAATTGCGTTTATTGCTTTGGGCTTTATTTTGATGAGTGGTGGTGGAAGTGATGACCCCAATGTCTTTAATCCCGAAATCTATAATTTTCGGAGAATCCGACTGGCACCTTTACTGGTGTTGATTGGATTGGGTATACAGATTTACGCCATTCTTTTGGACCCTAGCAAAAAGAAATAACCATTGGATACCATTGATGCGATTATCTTGGGCATTATTCAAGGATTGACTGAATTTTTGCCCGTTTCCTCTAGTGGACATTTGGAATTGGGAAAAGCCATTTTGGGTGACAATTCCATCCCCGAGGAAAGTTTGCTGTTTACCGTTGTACTTCATTTTGCAACCGCATTGAGTACCATTGTCGTTTTTCGAAAAGACGTATGGGATATCATTAAGGGCCTTTTTCAGTTCAAATGGAACGAAGAGACCCAGTTCAGTGCAAAGATTGTTCTATCGATGGTCCCAGCGGCCTTGGTAGGTTTTTTATTGGAGGATTTTATGGAAGTCTTTTTTGATGGTGCAATTATCATTGTGGGCATTATGCTCATTATTACCGCTATACTTCTGTATTTGGCGGATATGGCCAGGACAACGGAAAAAGGGGTTTCCTATCGCAGTGCCTTTATCATTGGCATGGCACAAATGGTGGCTATGTTACCGGGCATATCCAGAAGTGGTGCAACAATTTCCACCTCGGTACTTTTGGGAATAGACAAGACCAAATCGGCACGTTTTTCTTTCTTGATGGTCGTACCCTTGATCCTGGGAAAAGTTGCCAAGGATATTTTAAGCGGCGACATCAGTTTTGAAAGCACTCAAATAGGCGCCATGGGAGCAGGCTTTGTAGCTGCATTTATTGCCGGGATGGCCGCCTGTACCTGGATGATAAAATTGGTTCGCCAAAGCAAATTGACGTATTTTGCCATTTACTGCCTCATCATTGGTCTAATTGCCATTGGTTGGAGTATTTGGGGATAATCAATTATGCAACATATTTCTTCAGCGTATTTTACGGAGGGTCAAATTCTTTTGATTGACAAACCTTTGGAATGGAGTTCCTTTCAAGCAGTGAATGCATTAAAATGGGCCATTAGGAAGAAATTCAATCTCAATAAAAAATTCAAAATCGGACATGCGGGGACACTCGATCCCCTGGCTACGGGATTACTGTTGATCTGCACGGGAAAAGCCACCAAAAAAATTCCAGAACTTCAAGGAAAATTAAAAGAATATACGGGAACCTTTACCCTTGGGGCCAGTACGCCCTCCTATGACCTGGAAACCGAAATAGACCAAAGTTATCCGATCCAACATCTGACCAAAGAAAGAATTTGCGCTGCACCTAAAGGGTTTTTGGGGAGGATTCAACAAATGCCCCCTGTTTTTTCAGCAATTAAAAAAGATGGAAAGCGGTTGTACGAATTTGCCAGAAAAGGGGAAACTGTTGAAATAAAACCCAGAAACATCGAGATTTTTGAATTTGAAATCACCAAAATTGAGTTGCCCGAAGTAGATTTTAGGGTGGTCTGTAGTAAAGGGACCTATATCCGTTCCCTGGCCCACGATTTTGGAAAAGCCTTGGATTCCGGGGCCCATCTATCCGTTTTAAGAAGAACCAAAATAGGCGATTTTAACGTAGATAAAGCCCAGAGTCCACAAATGTTCAAGGAATGGCTCCATAGTAAAACGGTAGTGGACATTTCAAAAGAATAAAATATTTTTGGTAAATCTGGGTTATTAGAAGACCATGAACCTGAATCGCAAGCAATTATCACTTATCATCACCATTTTTACGATGGCAAATGTTGTATTGCTTGCTTATAATGTTCATTTGGTCAATAGGGAAGAAGACGAATATGTCATTGAAATGGCCATTTTGGACGAGGAAGTGGAACAGCTGTTGGAAGAAAAGGAGCGATTGGAAGAGCTGGCGCAAAACGATCCCATAAAAAGCCACAGGGCCTTTAATGAAACTGCCAAACCCAGCATAGGGGAACCGGAGCCCCTTAAAACCCTGGAGGAACTAATGGAGGAAAGGGAAATGGGCAGTGAATCCAATGAATTCAATGAAGGTGATGCCGGTTTTGTTTCCAATCTAAAGGAACTGGCCAAAAAACGCCAGGAGCGCAGGGAGCAACTTGGAGAGCGGGATGCGGAAAAAAAGGAATTTACCAATTACCTAAAAGACAGACGTACCTCCATCTCCTACTCCTTGGTGGATCGAAATGCGTATTACCTACCTCCGCCAATATATACCTGTGAGAAGGGAGGAAAAGTGGTCATCAATATTACGGTGGATCGCAACGGGGACGTTCTTGAGGTTTCCTTTAATGACAAAAGTTCCAACACCAGTGACTATTGTTTAATACAAAACGCCAAGGCCTACGCCCTAAAGGCAAACTTTAGTCAGAGCCCCAAGAACAGTCAGATTGGAACAATTACCTATCTATTCCAGGGAAAGTAGTTCCACTAAATCCTTTAGAATATCCTGACCTTTGTCCTTATTGTAAAAAACCTGTAGCTGCTGTTTGAACTCCGGGATAAGCTGTCCGTGTTCCGCTTTGTAATCCAACACCATTTTAGTGGCCTTTGAAGAACGTGGACCCCATTCACCAAGCACTTTTTGGGTCAACGAATCCAAAACGATCACTTTGGGAATGGAACGTGTTCCATTGGTAAGGAACAGATCCATCAATTCGGGATGCTCATCCCGTAGAACAATTTTCAAGTCCAGGTTTGGTGTTAGCTCGGCCAACTTATTCATTACGGGCAAACTGGGAGAGGCATCCCCACACCAACTTTCCGTTAGGACCAACCAAGTCATTTTTTGTTTTAATGCTTTGACATGGTCCACCACCTCATTTGGTATTCTGAGGGTTTTGTCCCAACGATCCATACGTTTGGTATTGAGTTGGGTATAATTTGCCAATGCTTCGGTTTTTTCAGGACCGGTATTGGAGTTCCTTATTGCCAATTCTTGAACCAATTCACGATATTCTCCGTAGGTCATACCAAACTCCAACGCTCTTTGAATAATCACATTAATTGATTTTATGGGGTTTTCCGCAAGTGTATTCATACCAAAAAAATTTTTGCTAAGATAAAGTCGGTAAAGCTGTTAAAAGCTGACAGAAATCATTGGTCGTCTTGATCTCAAACAAAAAAGCCTTGGTTTTTTCCAAGACTTTAGGTACTACATTTCGAGTTCTTCATCCAGCTCTATATATTGAATATCCTCTACATCGTAAATCATTCCTTTGTACGGGTCAAAATCCAGTGGAAGGTATTGATGGACATCAAATCCCAAATCAATGACTTCCTCTTCTTCAATATATTCAATGCTGGATAAAAGTTTTGCTTCTGCTCGTTCATCCATGGTCGGACCACCATTTTTGAATTCGATATTGGCCATGGCCAAGTTGGACAACAAAAATGACGATACCACCGGTGCAATTACGTTTATCTTTCCCATCGTTTTCGTTTTTTCAATTTTTAATGTTCAATGATGATTTCATGGTTTTTTAAAGCCTTGAAACGGTCCACAAAAAGCCGATTTTGATTGTTTGGACCCAGGTTGTCCCCCTTGCTCTCCACAATGGCAAAACCACTACCATCTTTTAAGTGGATCATTCCGGTAACCTCGACCAAATGACCTTCCAAATCCAACATGGATGATAGATCGCTAAGTTTTTGGTTCAAAAAATCAAGTGATGTATAAATGTACTGGTAGTACCTATTGGAGGGCCTCCCAATACGTAGGGTAGTCCCTATTTGTAGCTCCTCCGGTTGGTGAAGGTCCTGTTCTTGTGGGAAAAGCACTACGGCTTCCTTTTTCCTATTCAGACTTTTTCTTCCCATACATCTTCTTTCTACAAAGATACAATAGGAAAAATTTATCTAAAAGTATTACACATTGTGTTAGAAGTTAAACTTTGTTAATATAATAGTAATACTTTTATTCAAAAGAACGCTTCTTTATCATTCCCCCGCGGGTATCGTTTATTCTGCTCATGACCACAAAAGCTTTGGGATCGATTTTTTCGAGCTCAACTGTAAGTTTTCTAATTTCCAGACGTGTTATCACCGTATAAATGACATCGTATTCATTTCGTTCGCCGTGCTTTCCGTACCCTCCCGAAGCCTTATATATGGTAAGTCCCCTCCCCATTTTTTCCGAGACCATCAATCGTATTTCCTCACTTTCCGGTGAGATAATGGTTACCCCTGTATATTCCTCAATTCCGTCTACCACAAAATCCAATGTTTTGGATGCCGCCAAATAGGTTAACATGGAATATAGCGCTGCCTCTATGGAAAGTAAATATGATGCCGCCAGAAAGATGAACACATTGATGATGATGATCACATCCCCAATTTTCACCCCAAGTTTCTTACTTAAATAAATGGCCAAAACCTCGGTACCGTCCAACACACTTCCCCCCCTTATGGACATCCCAATTCCCGCACCAAGGAAAAAACCTCCAAATACGGCCACCAAAAGCTTATCTTGTGTCACTTCGGGAAAGTCTATTAGCGCCAATACCATTGCCAGGCCTAAAATGGCCAATAACGCCTTCACCGCAAACTGTTTTCCTATGGTCTTATAGGCCATGAACAGGAAGGGAATGTTCACAAAAATGATAAGGATTGCCAAAGGGACCTGGGTAATTTCAGAGATCAATAACGAAATCCCCGTAGCCCCGCCATCGATAAACCGATTGGGGAGCAAAAAGCTCTCCAGGCCAAACGCCGCAGCGAATATCCCAAAGAAAATGAATAACGTATCCTTAACTACGGAATTCAACCGAAGACCCGGCCTGGCGTTCTGCAACCTTTTGCGTTCTTTCAAAATACCTTCCGAGCCCAACATTTTCCCTAAAGATTTTCTGGGTTGATCGCCAAGCTTTTAAATAGCTTGGCCTTTGTGGTAAAGAATTTGTTCTGCACTTCGTTCTGTTTTAACTCGGCATCTATGAGCCTACTTTCCCGGGTATTGATCAGGAACAGCGAACTCTCGCCAAAACTGAATTTTCGTTCCTCTGCAGACAATAAAGTGTTGTAATCCCGAACGATATTATCAATCAATCGGTTCTGTTCCAAAAAGGAATCCAGTTCCCGGTAAATGGCCAATACCTTGTTCTGAATCTCCACCTGTGCGTTGTCCCTTTCAAACTGGGCATCCCTCAGCTTGAATTTGGCCAATTTCAAGTCCCCCCTTTCCTTCCTTAAGAACAATGGAAACTCAAAATTGATGCCTCCCTTATATTCCTCTGTTGCAAAGGAGTTTATCTGTTCGGGTGCTTCGGTCAAAAAATTGTATTCTACATCTATTCTGGGCAGCAATTTATTGGCCTTAAGCCTTTTATCCACCGTTAGGCCCTCTATTTTGAAATCCATGGAGCGTAGCTTTGGGTGATTGGCTATGGTAAAGCTGTCCAGGGGTTTTCCAAAAATCTCCAGGGTAACATCTATCGTCTGTTCCGGGTTCCTATCGGGGATTACATTGGGTTGCAACTCTACCGGCACATCGTTGATCCAAAGAAAGTTTGAAAGCTCCAATGACCGCTGCATGATCTTCACTTTGGCCTGTTCCAAACTCAATTGTCTGTTCTCCACCGCGATTTTGGCTTCGACCGTATCAATGATTGCGACATCCCCGGCCAACGCACTTCGTTTTACCCCTTCAAAACGAACTGCTGCATTGGTAAGAAAGTTCCTGAATATTTCAGCTTCATTATAAGCCTTGAGCCATTCAAAATAAGCCAAGGAGGCATCATAAAGAATTTGGTTCACCAACAGGTCCTGATCGGCCTTGGTCTGTTCCCTGAAAAATTTGGCCTTTTGCAAAGTGGCCATTCGTTCATTGATCCAGAACCCCCTTGCCAGGGACATTGAAACCCCAGCACTGTAAAGGCCATCTATTGGAAAGGTTTCGTCCTCATTGATAAACGTGCCTTCAGCCTGTTCAAAACCTCCTTTGAATTCAATTCCATAGTAGGTAGGAATTTTGAAGGTGCCATTTAATCTGTCCCAGTATTCCGTTCCCTTGAATTCCTTACGCTCATAATCCACTTCGATCTTGGGGTCAAAACCTCCTCTTGCCTTCATTAAATTGGCTTGACCAATTGATATGGTCAACTGCGCTTGCCGGGCGATGGGATGGTATTTTTTTACATAGCCCAAATACTCATTGAACCCAAGTTCAAGCGTATCTTGCTGGGCATTTGAGACTACCGGTATCAGAAATGCCAAATATATAAGATAGCGTTTCATTGTTACTTCTTTTCGGCCTCGGCCATCTTATTTTCGGGTTGATAATAATTTGGGGGGAACCCATTCAACTGTCTCCAAAGCTCGAACCAAATGGGGACATCATCCAAAAGTGCAATGGTATCAGCACCTGAACCGGCCCGCAAATCTTCCGGCCAGGGATGGTCCTCCGGATCTTGCGCCAATAAAATTCGGTATTTGCCATTGTCGCTGATAAAGGTTTCAATGGCTACCACCACACCTCCATAGGTCCCGTAGGAAACATTGGGCCATCCACTGAAAATAATGACAGGCCATCCATCAAATTGGATACGTACCTTCTCCCCAATATGCATTAATGGTAGGTCCAGCGGATCTACAAAGGTCTCCACCGCCAGTTCAATATTGGCGGGCATAATGGCGACCAATCTGTCCCCTTCCTTGAACGTTTCACCTATACCTCCCTGGATGGCCCTATTGATAAATCCATTTTGGGGAGCACGGATATAGTACATATCGTTCCGTATGGAATAGTTGGTGAATTCGTTTTGCAGTTTCGTCACTTGGGCCTCGGAATCAAATTGGCTCGATTGTGCGGTAAACATATCACTTCTGGCCTTGGAGATCTTATCGGTATATTCGGCTCCAATTCTGGTGATTTCCACTTGTGCATTGATCACATCGTTTTTACTGGCCAAGAGCTTATTCTCCTGGGAGATCAATTTGGCCTGTGTTTCCTGTAATTTCAATCTTTTCTCTTCCAAATCGGTCACCGCCTTCAGTCCTTCCGATTCCAACTGTACCACCCGATCGTATTGCCGCTGGGCAATGGTAATGTTGGTATTGGCAGCCTCTAGATCAATACTATCGCTCTGTACCTTAAGCCTGGATTGCAGTAGCTTGTTCCTTGCCTGTTCCAGTTTCAACTCCCGCTCTTTGTTCAAAGCGCCTATTTGAATTTGCAAGGCCTTTACCTTTTCTTGATAGGAGGTAACGGACATTTCCTTGGCCCTTATCTGTTGTCCTGTCCGCTCTACCAAATTGGGATCAAAATATTCGTTCTTGATTTCAGAGATATGGAGGATGGTATCGCCCTCCTGGACAAAATCCCCTTCACGCACGTACCATTTCTCAATACGTCCCGGAATGGTAGATTGAATGGTCTGCGGGCGTTGGTCCGGTGTCAAGGTCGTCACAAATCCATTGCCCTGGACATTCTGCGTCCACGGCAGGAAAAGGAAAATAATCGCAATGACGGAAAATGCATTCAAAAACCGATTGAAGTGTTTGTTATGCTTCCTTTGGGATACACGTTTCATGGCTTTGAAGCTTGAAATATCCACTCTCCTGCCAATACTGTTCTTTGAAATATTAAGCATTGTTCTCTTAACTTTTAATTATTTTACCGTCCTTAAGCGTTATTTTCTGTCCACATCTTCCCATCCAACCCGTATCATTGCTCACAACGACCAGTATCCAAGGCCTTTCCGGTGCTGTAAGGTATTCCATAATACGATCTGCTTCCTCTGGGTCAAATTGGTCCAATGGATCTCTTAAAACCAAAAGCTTTGGTTTTTTGACCAAACTTCTGGCCAACACAATTTTTTTGGCAATGGTATACGATATTTGTTTTCCTTCTGGATAAATATCAGTATCCAAACCACTTTGTGATTCTTTGACAAATTTTCTAAGGCCCGTAACCTCAATGATGTCCAAAACATCTTCTTTGGGAATTGAAGGATCGCCATAGGTAATGTTCTCCAATAAGGTCCCTTCAAATGGGGTCTCCTCTTTAAGGGATTGCCCAACATTCATTCGATAATATCCCAGAAACTCGGGCTTTATGCGCTCATCGTTCACATAAATATTCCCGGAATCGGGTTCTATAAGTGCCGCAATAATCTGCAAAAGCGTGGTCTTACCACTACCGCTTTCCCCTTGTATCAATAGTCGGGTCTTTGGAGGCAATTCCAGTGAAATGTCGTCTATAATGAGCTTTCCCGTTTCTGGGATAGAGTATTTAATTTTATCCAGTTGCACCGTGAAATCACCCCTATCGAATAACGGAGGAATGCTTTGTTCCGGTTCAATCTGCTTATCCACTACTTGCCCCAATTTTTCCAATGAGGTCAATACATCATAGAACGATTCCAATCCCACGATCAACTTTTCCACACTACTGATGACCAAAAGAATGATAATCTCTGCAGCAACAAACTGCCCTATGTTCATTTCTTGATTCAGTACCAACAAACCTCCAATGATCAACAGGCCGCCCGTTACCAAAATCTTAAACCCTATCATCTGGATAAATTGTAGCACCAAAATCTTAAAGTGGTTCTCCCGTGCCTCCAGATAACCGCTTACCAATCCGTCGTTTTTTTCCAGGGCATGGTTAGTTTTCCCGGACAGCTTAAAACTTACGATGCATCGAGCGACTTCCTGAATCCAATGGGCTACCCTATATTTATGCTTGGATTCCTTTAAACTGGTCTCCAGTCCACGGGTAATGGTGTATTTGAACACCACATAGATCAACGCAATCAATAGCACTCCATAGACAATAAAAAAGGGATGGTACAGAGACAACAATAAGAGTCCAAAAACAATCTGTAACAAAGCCGTAGGAAAGTCTATCAATAATTTGGACACCCCTTTTTGAACGTTTAAGGTATCAAAAAACCTATTGGCCAATTCCGGGGGGTAGAAATTTCGCAATTGACTCATTCTAATTTTCGGAAAGCGATAGGCAAATTCAAAGGAGGATCGGGTAAATATTTTCTGTTGGATGTTTTCAATGATCCGTAACTGCATCAATTGCAAAGCTCCGGCAAATCCCACACCGAGGGTTACAAGTATGACCAGGATGATCCAAGAGGTGCTCACCTGTGCCCCTTGAATAAGATTGATTATCGCTTGAATGCCCAAGGGCAATGACAAGGTGACCAGTCCGGCAAAAATGGCATAATAGAATACCTGAAGTACGTCCTTTTTATCCAACTGAAGTAAATTCACAAGTCGCTGCCAAGCGGTAAGTATGTTCTTTTTCGACATTTTTTTATGCGTTTAATGCTTTAAAAACCAAATCGTGAATAAAATCCTTTGGCAGGTTTGTTTCATCACAATCGGTCAATGTGGGAAAATGGTCCTTTAAAAAATGTTGGTGGAGGGTACTGTCCAAAATGGTACTCGCCAAACTGGAGGGAAAAGCGTATTTGGGGTTCACTGTTTTAATCATTACCTCCAAACGATTTACCATCCTTTTATAAATAACAAAATAACCTTGCTTGTTTTCCTGATCGACTTCTTTGGTCAGGAAGGACTTGGAAGATTCATTAATTACAATTTTGTTCAACAACACCTCATTGATATGTGAAAAGGAGAGGTCTTCCACAGTGGTCTTACTTACAATGGAAATCGCCTTTCTCAATTTTTCAACCGGATCCGCAATACTATTGGTCGCAAAGACCAATTGATATTCCAACCATCCCCAATACCACGAAGTGAGGTACACCAATAGTTTATGTTTATTCTCAAAATAACGGTAAATTGAGCTTTCATTGGACCCGATACGTTGGCCCAGTTTTTTAAATGTGAACGCCTCGAACCCTATTTCATCTATGAGCAAAATGCTATGTTCAACTATTCTCTTCCCTAAATCCGAGGATTCGGGATCTTTTAAAAAAATCTTCTGGTTAATGGCTATTTTAATTGACTGCAATAAACGCTCCATACTTCAAGTTTTATAAGCCAAAAATAATAGTGTTACTGTTATCACATAATAGTTTAACTTTTTTTAACGAATGCTTTGCTGTCCAAACCATGGGATATTGTTATATTTACTAAAATCAGTTGCCTATGAAACAAAGTTTTACGCTACTTATTTTATTAACGTTTCCCATGATCCTGAGTTCACAGCAAACTGAATTCCAGAAAAGCTTTGAGCATTTTGAGGAAAGCAGGGGCGACAGTGCTACCGAACACATTCTTACCCTGCCTTATGAGGAGACCGTAATGCTCACCAATTCGTTGAATTCCACTTCGGGGCTTGGTCCAACTTTCAACTACTATGGCACGGTGGTGGTGGTAGACCAAATGAACACCTTGCCCAATGGGGAAATGCAATTGGTTTTAAGACGAGAGGATGGTCGGGATTTCTACGGTTTCAGATCCACTATCAAAGCTGTTCTATCAAGGAATCAGCAAACGAACCCTGAAATACGCAGTAATAACCAGAATTAGCAGTATGGAAAAAAAACATTTTTAATGACTTCAAAGTTCCTGATTGCGACTTTTGGTTTATCAGCTGAGGAAACATATGACGATTTGGTGAAGGTCGGTAACCATCCCATTATGGGTTCACCCTCTGCTACCAACGGCACATATGTGGACGTCCCCAGAAAGAACTTGAGCATTAAAAATGAAGGAATAATAAAAATAGGCGGCATTAAGAATAATGGGACCACGTTCTTTAACGCTTTCAGTACTTTAAAAACCGACTTAAATAGTGCCATTTCCAATGAAGATCTTAGAATTCCCATCCTTTCGGAAAAAGGGGAATTGGCTAAATAAATTTGTTCTCTGCCAAGCATCTGCCCATCATCATGTTCAAAAGTTTGCGTGATGGGCAGATTTTCTAGTTTACAGCTAATCTTTTAATACATGATTTCTAAATTCAAAAAGTGGCTTGGTCCCAAAGAGGACGAAAATTATGGGAATCCTGAGCTTCTAGATGAAATCCAATTGATTGAAGGCTCCTTTAATCCAATGGAAGCTGCAGATGTGCTTTTGTCGTTGATCGCCTACAAGATAAAATTTCACAATGTGCAATTGCTTAATTCGGAGCATGATGAGTCTTCCCGAATTCAGTCCGAAAAGCGAATTGCCGAACTGAAAGAGGCCAAAAATAGGGTTACACGACTTATTATGGAGGCAAGGAACAGGGGCGAATCATTGAAAATATGCAGCAAAATCAGGGTTTCAACCCAAAAAGACTGAATCATCTTTAGCTACATAATCCTTAAACCATTTGAAGCGGTTTTCCATAATATCGCTCTTTTGCAATTCCAAATAGTCCAAAAAAGCACTTGATACGGGAGAGAACTTTTTGGAAGGCATCCATATCAAGTTCCAATTGGTAATAATAGGGAGTCCTTTAATAGGGAATAGTTTTAAATCCCCGTTACCCAGTTCATTTTTTATTCCAATAAGCGGCATAATTGAAAAACCCAGTCCGGCCATTACGGCCTGCTTCACCGCTTCGTTCGAGGTCAATTCAATTTTCTTGGCAACGCTGATCTTCTTTTTGGATAAAAAGTTCTCCATGGCCATTCTGGTTGCAGAGCCATTTTCCCTAAAAATGAGGGGTGCTGTCCTCAATTCCTTTAAGCCGGACAGTCTTTTTTGTGAGCTTCCTACCAGATGCAACCTGTTTTCCATCAATTCTATATTATGTACCGTAAAATGTTTGGGCAGTACCGAAACCAGCGCAAAATCGACCTCATTCCCCTCAAGATTCCTAATAACGGCCGATTTATTGGTAACATCCATAACCAAATCCACACCGGGGTTATCCTCCATGAATCCGGACAAAAAATAGGGCATCACATATTTACCTGTGGAGACCACGGCAATTTTAAGGCGTCCTGCCAAATTCCCTTCAAATTCCATGGTTTTATAATTAATGGAATTGACCTCCTCCAAAATCCGTTCCGCCGCAATGGCAATTTCCTTTCCGAAATCCGTTAGAAAAAGGCGCCTGCCCACTACCTCCGTGAGCGCAATGGAAAATTGATCCTGAAAATTCCTCAGCTGAATGGATACGGCCGGTTGCGTCAAGTGAAGTTCCTCAGAAGCTTTGGTAATACTCTGGTGTTCCGCTACTTTTTGAAATATTCGAAGTTGATGAAGGGTATAGTTCATAAATCAACTTTATGTTACTAATAATAAATATAAATAAAAATTTATTTTCAAATTATTACACCTTTGCACGATTTTATAATTAACCAATACCACGGCATATGGATTTACATTTGCTCATAGATAACCTTACCAATCCAGCATTACTTTTTTTCTTTCTGGGAATAATCGCCGTGCAGCTTAAAAGCGATTTGGAGATTCCTCCCACATCTTCAAAATTCATATCCCTATACCTGCTTTTTGCTATCGGTTTCAAGGGAGGATTGGAGCTATCGCACAGTGAACTGAACCTGGAGATTTTATGGTCCCTTTTGTTTGGTGTGGTCCTTTCCATTGTGGTGCCTATCTATTCCTATTTCATTTTACGCAGAAAATTCTCCGTTGAAAATTCTGGGGCCATTGCTGCCGCATATGGTTCCGTAAGTGCCGTGACCTTTGTTACCGCCATCACCTTTCTTGAAATAGAACGAATAGATTTTGGTGGTCATATGGTGGCCGTAATGGCTTTAATGGAAGCACCTTCAATAATTGTTGGCGTACTATTGATGTCCTTCTTCAAAAAAGAGAAGCCCAAAAATGGTGACTTTAAAAAAGTGATCCACCACGCATTGACCAATGGCAGTGTTTTACTCATATTGGGTAGTCTGGCCATTGGATTTTTGGCCAATGACCAACAAGCTGAAGGCATTAAACCATTTACCACCGATATTTTTAAAGGTTTCCTGGCCGTATTTCTTCTGGATATGGGGATTACCAGCGGCCGAAAGCTCAATGATTTTCTCAAAAAAGGTTGGTTTGCCCTGATTTTTGCCTTGGTCATTCCCATTATCAATGGAATATTGGTGGCGTGGGCAAGTGAATATATCACCGCAAGTGAAGGCAATCGATTCCTTTTTGCAATTTTGGCCGCCAGTGCGTCCTATATTGCGGTTCCCGCAGCTATGCGCCTTGCAGCCCCCAAAGCCAACCCCAGTCTTTACCTGCCCATGGCATTGGCGATAACCTTTCCTTTCAATATCACTTTAGGCATGCCACTTTATCTGTATATTGTGCAAAACTTTTAGTGAATCTATGGAAAAACACCGTTGCGGGTGGTGCTTGGGCGATCCCTTATATGAAGCTTATCATGATGAAGAATGGGGTGTTCCCGTGACCGATGACGATACCTTGTTTGAGTTCTTGGTCCTGGAAACATTTCAGGCCGGTTTAAGTTGGATTACCGTTCTAAAAAAACGTGAGAACTTTAGAAGGGCATTTGACAATTTTGACTATCACAAAATAGCGCAATACGGTCAAAAGAAAATCGATACCCTATTGAACGATTCCGGAATTATAAGGAACAAGCTTAAAATATATGCTACCGTAACCAATGCACAGGCCTTTATGAAAGTTCAAGGGGAATTTGGAAGTTTTTCAAAATACATATGGGGCTTTGTTGATGGAAAACCGATTAAAAATGCCTTTGAAAACTATAAGGATGCACCAGTCAAGACCTCGCTTTCGGATACCTTGAGCAAGGATTTAAAGAAGCGGGGATTCAAGTTTGTGGGCAGTACCGTTGTTTATGCCCATATGCAAGCCACGGGAATGGTCAACGATCATGAAGTGAGCTGCTTTCGCTATTCCCAGGTCTAACAAAAGGGCTTCCCTAAAGTCTTGATATTTGCCTATTTTCGCTTTAATCAACCAATCTAAACTACACCAATGGGATTCCTGACAATTGCATCCTTCATAGGCTTTACGCTATTTGTTGCCGTGGTATCTTGGTACGCTACCCGAAAAACAGATGAAAAATCAGCCGAAGGTTATTATTTGGGAGGAAGGACCCTTGGGGCCGTTACCATTGCCGGCTCATTGCTTTTGACCAACCTATCTGCAGAGCAAATTGTTGGATTGAACGGACAGGCTTTTGCAGAAGGCCTCATGGTTATGGCTTGGGAGACCCTTGCGGCCATTGCCATGGTTTTTACGGCAATATTTCTATTGCCAAAGTATATGAAGAAGGGAATTACCACAATCCCTCAATTTATTGAAAGCCGGTTCGATAAACATACCAAAGCCATACTTTCCATCCTTTTTCTTTTCGCCTATGGGGTTGTTTTGTTGCCTACCATTTTATACTCTGGATCCCTGGCCTTTAGTACCATGTTCAACTTGCCCGATGTCCTTAACATGGATTCCTGGACCGTTATCTGGATATGTGTTTGGGCAATAGGCACCATTGGGATGATCTATGCCGTGTTTGGAGGATTAAAGGCTGTGGCCGTTTCTGACCTGATCAATGCCATAGGCTTGTTGGCAGGTGGTATCCTTATTCCCATTTTTGGACTTTTATTAATTGGGGATGGCAGTTTGGGGGATGGATTAAAAACCTTATGGGACTCCAACCCGGAAAAATTTGTAATGAAAGGGAAAGTGGATTCCTCCATCCCTTTTGGCACCATTTTTACCGGAATGATGTTGGCACAGGTGTATTACTGGGGTACCAATCAATCCATCTTGCAACGGGTATTTGGGGCCGTAAGCTTAAAAGAAGGTCAAAAAGGGATGCTTTTGGCTGCATTTGTAAAAGTTATCATCCCTCTTGTTGTTGTTGTCCCGGGAATTATTTCCTGGCATGTGTTCGACGGACAGTTGGAAAATCCAGATCAGGCATATCCCGCTTTGGTGGCCAAGGTCCTTCCGGCGGCCTTAACCGGATTCTTTGCGGCGGTCCTTTTTGGGGCCGTACTCAGCTCGTTCAATAGTCTTTTAAACAGTAGCGTCACCTTATTTGGCGTGGATCTGTACCGATTTTTCTTTAAGCCCAACGCATCCGATATAGACACCGTAAAGGCCGGAAAGCGTTTTGGGCTTGGCCTCGGATTCATATCCATGATTATTGCCCCGTTTATTGCCAATGCCCCAGATGGCCTTTTTACGTACATTCAACAGTCTTTAGGGAGTCTAAGCGTTCCCATTCTTGCAGTGGTAATGACCGGCATAATGACAAAAAAAGTTCCCGCTTTGGGAGCCAAGGTAGTGATGATCGGAGGGGTTGTCCTGTACTTGATCAGCCTTCTTTTCCTCGAACCCTATTTTAGGGAAAGCGCCCTTACTACCGCACAGGCCCAGGGCATTACGGATGTGGCCCAACTAAGTGTCATAAAAGCGGAAGCATACCCTCATTACCTGCATGTAATGGGAATCCTATTTGCCTTTAACATCCTGGTCATGCTTCTTTTTGGTTGGTTACGGCCCAAAAAGGTATTTACCTTGGAAAAGGACACCGACGCCATAGAGATCACCCCTTGGAAGTATGCTTTTGCCATTGGGGCTTTTATCACCCTATTGGTCGTAAGCACCTATTTCATTTTCACTTAACAAAGCGGATTTTTTATGGAGAGAACCTGGTGGAAGGAGAGTGTGGTGTATCAAATTTATCCACGCTCATTTAAGGATACTTCTGGCAATGGGGTGGGGGATATTCCTGGAATTGTGGACAAACTGGATTATATCAAATCACTTGGGGTGGATGTGATATGGCTTTGCCCGGTATATGAGTCCCCCAACGATGATAATGGGTACGACATCAGTGATTATCGTAGAATTTCCGAAGATTTTGGAGGACAATCCGCTTTTGACAGCTTATTGGAGCAAACGCACCAAAAGGGATTAAAGTTGGTCATGGATTTGGTGGCCAACCACACCTCCGATGAACATTTTTGGTTTAGGGAATCCAAAAAATCCAAGGACAATCCGTATCGTGACTATTACATTTGGCATGAAGGCAAAAATGGAGGGCCGCCCAACAATTGGATGTCCTTTTTTAGTGGAAGTGCCTGGCAGTATGACAATGCCACCAATCAATATTATCTGCACTATTTCACGAAAAAACAACCGGATTTGAATTGGGAAAATCCCAAAGTCAGACGGGAAATCTTTGATGTTATCGAATTTTGGTTCAAAAAGGGAGTGGATGGTTTCCGGATGGATGTCATTTCCCTGATTTCAAAGCCAGAAACCTTCCAGGATACATCCTACGTTAAATTCCAGGACACCATTGTCAATCAATATGCCAATGGACCAAAAATACATGACTACTTGCATGAGATGAACAACGAAGTACTTTCCAATTATGATATCATGACCGTTGGGGAAGGTCCGGGTATAAACCTGAAAAATGCTCCCCACTATGTTGATGAAAAAAGAAGGGAGTTGCATATGGTCTTCCATTTTGACCATATGTACATTGATTGCGGTGAAGGGGGAAAGTACGATCCGCAACCTTTTGGGCTCCCCAAATTCAAAAAAGTATTTTCCGATTGGGACAACGCTTTAAAAAACAAGGGATGGGGTAGTATTTTTTTGGGCAACCACGATTTTTCCAGAATGCTGTCCCGTTTTGGAAATGATGGCAAGTACCATGAAGTTTCCGCTAAACTCCTGGCCACACTATTATTGACCCTAAGAGGAACGGTGTATCTTTATCAAGGGGATGAGATTGGAATGACCAATGTGGCCTACCCAAGCATTTCACATTATAATGACGTAGAGACACTCAATGCGTGGAAGGAGATGGAAGATAAGGGAAAGGATATGCAAGGGTTCTTAAAGGTGGTACATGCCCAAAGCCGTGATAATGCCCGCTCACCCATGCAATGGGATTCCGGCAAAAATGCTGGATTCAGTACCGGGGACCTGTGGTTGGCCGTAAATCCCAACCATGGTTCCATAAACGTAGCGGAGCAAGAAAAAAATGAAAACTCCATCCTTAACCATTATCGGGAGATGATTGCATTCCGAAAGGAAAACCCGGTATTGGTTTACGGGGATTATGAATGTATACAGGAAGAACATCCACAATTATTTGTGTATAGAAGGTGGGATTTGGATTCCGAATTCCTTATACTCCATAATATGGGTGATGGACCAGAAGAGTTTATCACCGATTTGAGGGAGGAACAGTTTGAACTGTGCAAGACCAATCTTTTGGAGAATTTGAAAAGACCCTTCCATCTTGGACCCTGGCAGACCAAGATTTTAAAAAAATCCAATTGTTAAAAAACTGCAGTATAAGGAAGCATGTTACTAAAATCCCCAACCTTGGTTATCCTCCTCTTCTTTTGCGTTGCGTCTTTTGGCCAAAAAAAGCAGGAACAGGAATTTAGAATAGACAAAAAGGAACTCCCCAACGGGGTTTTGGCTTTATTGTCCAATTACTTGGAGAACACAAAACGATTGCGTTACTACAAGGAACGAGACGGTGAAAAATCATCGTATGAAGTAAAGTTCAAAAAAGACAAGCTTCACTACAGTATCGAATTTGACGAAAAAGGAGCATTGGAAGATGTGGAACTCCTTATAAAACAAACGGACATTCCCAATGCAGCCTTTGACAATATGACCACATATTTACAGTCGAATCATAAAAAATATCGCATTAAAAAGATACAACGGCAATATGTAAATACCGGTGATGCAGCACAAACTTTAAAAGAGGCCTTTCAAAATCGAATCCTCCCAAAACTCAAGTATGAATTGATCATTGCCACAAAAGATGAAAATGGGTACGGGGAATTTGAATTGACCTTTGATGCCAATGGTGAACATCTTTTGACCCGAAAAGCGGTAAAAACCAAATACGACCATGTGCTGTTCCAGTAGACCGTTGTGGTTATCCCTGCCCTTCCTTTTCATTGTTTTTTTAGGACACTCCCAAGAAAACCTAACTGCCTATTGGCAACCTTCGCTGGCCATTAACTATGGGGTTACGGAGACGTATTCCCATAATTTTTCCCTTCAGAACCGTAACTATATTTTTGAGGAGGAGGAGTTACAACTTAATGTACGGCATTTGGACTTGGTCCATTTTTCCAATCTGCAACTTCAGGATAACCAAAGTATTGCCTTTGGAGTCCTATATAGGTTTCGAGAAGGGTTTGACGACGGAACCAATGAACTCAGACTTACACAGCAGTACAATATTACCTCCAAACCGTTTGTAATCCGGTATGGGCAGCGATGGCGAACAGAGCAACGAATAACAAGTGCCCGGACCACACATCGGTTTCGCTACCGTTTCAGCCTCGACTTTCCCTTACAAGGTGAAAAGCTGGATGTGGGAGAGCCCTATTTTGTTGGAAACGCGGAAAGTCTTTTAAGCATAGCCAACGGAACCATGCCTCAATATGACGCCCGTTTGACATTGAATTTAGGGTGGAGAGTAAGTGATACTTCCAAATTTCAATTTGGTGTGGAATACCGAACGGAGGATTTTAGTCAAGACCTACAGCATGTGCTTTTCTTCTTAAGCACCTTTAACGTTTCGCTCTAGAATCCCTATAAATTTTTTCCGGGGTATTTCTTCTCCCCCCAAGCTTTGGAGATGTTTGGTATGCACTTGGCAATCAATTAGGGCATACCCTTTTTGGGACAGTTCCCGGGCTAATTTTATAAAGGCATATTTTGAGGCATTGGAAACCTTACTGAACATGCTTTCCCCACAGAAAACACCTCCTAGGTCAACGCCATAAAGGCCTCCAACCAATTCGTCATCACTCCAGACTTCATACGATTTTGCAAATCCTTTTTGATGGAGTTGTAGGTAAGCCTCCCGCATATTTTTGGTAATCCAGGTACCCTGCTGCCCTTTTCGTTTTTGTTTGGCGCAATGGTCCAATACCACATCAAAAGCTTCGTTCTTTGTCAATCGGAACGTTCCACTTTGCATTACCTTCCGCATACTCTTGGAAATCCTTACTTTTTCCGGAAACAGGACCATCCTGGGATCGGGACTCCACCACAGGATAAGGTCATCATCATTAAACCAAGGGAATATTCCATTTTTGTACGCCAGTAAAATCCGTTCTGGGGACAAATCCCCTCCAACCGCCAATAGCCCATCCGCATTCGCATTCTCCACGGGAGGGAATTCCAATCGATCATCCAAAAAATAAAGTGGCAAGCCTTTACCTTCCATTTCCACAGTGCAATTTTTATCCAAAATTATTGCAAATTCCCTTAAAAAAACAATAATCCCACAATGTAGATGGTACCGCCCAAAAACATAAACAACAGGGTGTAGGGTAAAATTTCCTTGGCCTTTAGCTTTGTAATGCCCAATAATGGCAAGGCCCAAAAGGGTTGAAGCATATTTGTTACCTGGTCCCCATAGGCCAAGGCCATCACCGCTTTGGGCAGGGGAACCCCCAAAGCCATTGCGGATTCCAGCACCAAGGGACCCTGAATGGCCCACTGACCTCCACCACTGGGAACGAATACATTCACCAAACCTGCACTAAAAAAGGTAAATAAGGGCAAAGTGGTACTGCTGCTGATGGATACG
The DNA here is from genome assembly GCF_023016285.1 of Muricauda sp. SCSIO 64092. Lineage (GTDB taxonomy): Bacteria > Bacteroidota > Bacteroidia > Flavobacteriales > Flavobacteriaceae > Croceivirga. Next base: position 2,911,504 of record NZ_CP095413.1, on the reverse strand, counting down.
AAAAAATCCGAAATTAGCCCTATCATTCCGCTGCCCCCCATTACCCCCATTATGCCAAAATAGAGCGGAAATTGTATCAGGATGCCGGAGACATCACCTATGGCCTCTTCCACGGCCCTTAAAAAACTTGAAAAGCTCCCATGGAGTATAATGGCAAGCCCCAACATGAAAAAGTTCAATAAATTGGGGGTTAAGTTCATTTTTTTTAGAAAGGGGAGATATTGGACAAGGAAGGCTACCAAAATCAATGCGCCAAATGTTAAGGACAATAGTTTGGAATGTTCCAATTTTTCGGCTCCTGAAAGTCCTTGTTTATGGATCTTCTGAAATTGATACGGACGTAAATCCATTGCGGTAGGCTTTGTTCTCCGTCCCAAATAATACACCAATACTGAAATTGACAGTACTACCACAATAAAGGTGAGCATATTTGCCATACTAAAAACCGTCTCCAAGGTGGAAATGGATTCGGGCAACCCATGCACCAATACATTGTTCTGAAAGCTTTTCATCAGCCCTTCCAGATGTCCTTTCTCGGAGACCTTTAAAGGTGCAGAACCACTGATCCCCCCATGCCAAACCAGCAATCCCAAGTACCCACAGGCACCAATGAGGGGGTAGTTAATGGGAATATCCCGTTCTTGGGCATATTCCCCGACCTTTCTTGCCAAAAGGGCCCCAAAAATCAATCCCAAACCCCAATTAAAAAATGAAACCAGCATCGTGGGCAATGCAACCAAAATGGCTGCGTTCGCAGGGTTTTTAACAAATCCCGTCAGTCGCATGATCAATTGCTCCATGGGCCTGCTCAGTACCAATACATGCCCAAGAACCAAAATCAACATCATCTGATAGGCAAAGACCAATAGCCCGTTGTTCCAAATCCCTTGTTCCCATAGCCTCAGTACATGAAACAAATGATTACCTTCCTCAGGTGCTTTACCAAAAACCAAGGCCAGGGCCAAGGTGAATACGGTAAGCAACACTGCAATTGTAAATGGAGAAGGTAAAAAGCGCCTAAAAGTATGTTCTATGAGCTTGGTAAAGCCCATTGGTTAAAAAGGAAGGTCGTCGTGATCGTCGTCTGAGAATTCCTCTGCAGGTTCAAAAGCTTCCATTGGGGGAACGGGCGGCATTTCCGGGTTGTTCTGTGCGGCGTTTTCCATATTTTCAATACGCCAACCCTGGATGGAATTGAAATACTTGGTCTCCCCTTGGGGATTGACCCATTCCCTACCCCTTAGATTAATACTGATCTTTACCAATTGTCCTACTTGATAACTGTTCAATAAATCTGTTTTGTCCTGAACAAATTCCACCAAAATATGTTGGGGATATTGCTCCTCAGTGGTAACGACAAGTTCGCGTTTTCTAAAACCATTGGTGCCATAGGTTTTGGTTTCATCTATCAATTTTATCCTTCCCTGAATTTCCATGCGTATTAATTTTATGTTCACCAAAAATAGGGAAAATGGAGCGCGGCGCAACTATGGTATCCCATCCTTTTTCAACAAAAGAATCCTTTTTCCAGTATCTTTATATCCAACAGGAATTCGTATGAAATTCAACCCCAAAAAGCGGACATCCAATATCTTTTTACTTGTTTCTGCCTTTGTTGTGGTAAGTCTTATTTTATGGAACACCAACAGCTTTTTTGAAAAATTCAAAGAAGAGGAACGCCTGAAAATGGAGAATTGGGCCGCTGCGGAGCTTGAAGTGCTCCAATCACCAATTGATCAGGAATTGGGCAATTTGCCCCTGATCATTATGGGCAACAATACCTCTACCCCAATGATCCTGGTGAACGAGGAGGGTTCCATAAAAACACACAACATACCTCTTGAAATCGCTGAGGACTCTTTAAAGATCCAGTCCCTAATCAAAAAATTCGCGGGGGAAAACAAGCCAATAGAGATCATTCAAGGCGGGGATTTGCTCCAGACCCTGTACTATGGAAATTCCGAGGTGTTGAATAAGCTCAAGTACTATCCCATTGCCCTGTTGTTGATCATTTGTTTATTTGGGACCGTTATCTTCTTTTTCTTCAAGACGAATAAAGCTTCGGAACAAAACAAACTATGGGCGGGTATGGCCAAGGAAACCGCACATCAAATTGGCACTCCCCTAACTTCCTTATTGGGTTGGAACGAATTGCTGAAAAGTGAACAAATCAATCCGGAAATCACGAAAGAAATTGAAAAGGACATTTCCCGATTGCATACCATTACGGAACGGTTTTCCAAAATAGGTTCCACTCCAAATCTGGAAATCCATGATATTGTCCTGGAAACCATCAAGGCCTTTGACTACCTAAAAAAGCGAAGTTCCAAACTCATTCATTTTTCCTTTAATTCCCAGATAGATGAACTTCCCGTGCTTCTGAATCCCCCGCTTTACAATTGGAGTATTGAAAACTTGGTCAAGAACGGGATAGATGCAATGAAGGGAAAGGGCAATATTGCCGTTCAAATTGAAAAGGCAGGAAACCAGGTACACATACTTATTTCCGATACCGGTCATGGAATCCCAAAAAGTGATTTTCAAAATATTTTTAACCCAGGCGTTACCTCAAAGAAAAGGGGATGGGGACTTGGTCTATCTTTAGTTAAAAGAATTATAGAGGAGTACCATAAAGGAAAAATTAAAGTACTTTCGTCCAGTAAGGAGGGTACCATTATGCAGATTTCCCTTCGCATTGCCTAGTGTATGTCAAAAGTAAAGCAGGTTGTCATAAAAGAAGCGGACATTACCAATAATTGTCCTGAGTGCTACAATCAGGAACTACAGCTTACCTTTTATCAAAAACATACCTTCAATTCCTTTTTTCATCGTACCACTGCTGAGGTAAGCCATGAAATAAAGTGTAAAAAATGCGAGTCGATCATCTATCCCGTAAATTGGACCGTGGACATTGAAAGGGTATTTGAATACTTTAACAAACTGGTAACTCCGGATAAGGCGTCCGTTAGGTTCACAAGCCTGTTCTATTTACTATTACTTCTTTTTACCCTGGCCGTAGCCATTGGCGTTTATTTTTACTTGGAAAACACCCCTTAAAGTTTTCCCCGGATTTGGGAGGCAATATCCTCAAATTCCTCGGAAGGCATTTGCACCTTGCTTTGGAAAGTGGCATTTGCCATGGTGTGCAATGGAATTAAGTGCACATGCACATGGGGGACCTCCAATCCAATTACGGTTATTCCCACCCGTTCACAAGGAATGGAAGCTTCTATGGCCTTACCCACCGTTCTGGAAAAGGCCATTAATCCCAAATAGGTTTCTTCGTCCAGGTCCAAAATTTTGTCCACTTCCTTTTTGGGGACACATAAGGTGTGGCCTTTGGAATTTGGGTTAATGTCCAAAAAAGCGAAAAAATCCTCGGTTTCCGCAATCTTATAGCAAGGAATTTCCCCATTGATGATTTTAGTAAAAATACTGGCCATGTTTAACGTACAAATAAAAAATCCCGCCCATACCCGGACAGGATTAAAGATAGGGCTTTTCCCTTTTGGTTCAGGTACGGCTGATTTCCAAAATCTCAAATTTTAGGGTTCCGTTGGGCACTTGAACTTCCGCAATATCACCTACGGATTTACCCAGTAGTCCTTTGCCGATTGGGGAGGTAACCGATATTTTTCCAGCTTTTAGATCTGCCTCGCTCTCGGCCACCAAGGTATACTTCATTTCCATTTTATTGGCCTGGTTACGAATTTTAACCGTGGACAATACCAATGCTTTGGAAGTGTCCAATTGGGATTCATCTATGATACGAGCATTGGCTACCGTCTCTTCCAATTTGGCGATTTTCATTTCCAAAAGCCCCTGGGCCTCCTTAGCGGCATCATATTCGGCATTCTCCGATAAATCCCCCTTATCACGTGCTTCGGCAATTGCCTGCGAAGCCTTGGGGCGCTCCACATCCCTTAGCTGGTCCAATTCCTCCTTCAATTTTTTCAATCCTTCTGCGGTATAGTAAGAAACTTTCGACATAACATTCATATTTAACACAAAAGACCATTAGGGAAAAGACGGGTTCTCCCCACGGTTCTTCCTTATTTTAATTGAAAAATCCTCTGCTTTCACCGTGCCTGCACAGCTTTTAGCGAGGATTTAACGCAAATATACACAAAATTTAGTGATTTTTACCTAAAATTAGATGCCGTGAAAAAGCTTTTCTACCTGATTTTCATACCCTTACTGTTTTCATGCGAAAGTGATAGTCCCAATAGAAACCCTTTTCTACCGGATGCCAATTTTAGGTTTGAACTTAACCTTAACCTTCCCTTATATACTGACCTTAACAATATTGGGAATCCTATTTACGTTGGTAACGACGGCGTTGGAATAAGAGGTGCATTTGTGATGCGAACCGGAACTGGCAATCAATTCGTGGCATGGGAAGCCAGTTGCCCCAACCAAGCGCCCAGTGATTGTTCTACGATGACCTTGGAAGGCCAAAATGTACGTTGCCCCTGTGATGATTTTGAATACAATCTATTCTTTGGACAATTGCTCAACCCTCCTGACGATGGCAGCAGATTTTACAATCTGAAGCCTTACCGGGCGGTTTTGTCCGGCAATTCCGTTATTATTTCCAATTAGATCACTCCCAATATTTTGTCCATCACCCAACTGGTATGCAGGCCTGAACTGCCCAAAGAAGGATGTTTTGCCTCCCCAAACAATTGCTTGCGCATATTTTCCACATGATACTGGTGTAAATGTTTGGGATGTTCAATAAAAACGGACTCCCTATTTGAGCCGTAAATCAATTCCAACGGGGATTCATCCAAAACCGAGAACCGAATCTCCCCTTTGGAACCCAAGATTTCCACATGATCTTTGGGCTCGTGGCTTCCAAAATTCCAACTGCCGGAACCGGTTGCCCCGTTCTTATGTTTCCAACTTCCCGTGATGGCATCAAAAGCCGTGTACAATCCCTGCTGATTAGAGGCAATCCCTTTTGCTTCCGTAATATCCCCAAGTAAATAGGTAAAAAGGTTCAATCCATGACTGGCCAAATCATCAAAATAACCGGCGGGGGCAATTTTGGCATCGGTGCGCCAATTGTATTCACCGCTCAGATCTAAGGGACTTGCGGTCCTCGTTTTTACCCAATGGATGTGCCGTACTTCGCCTATCAATCCTAAGTCCAGCCATTCCTTTATTTTGCGGAACCTTGGAAGGGACCTGCGATAGTAGGCAACAAACAAGAGGATATTCCTTTCCTGAAAAGCATTGTAAATTTCCAGGCTATCTGCATAACAGGGGGACATCGGTTTTTCGATACAGCACAGTTTCCCTGCCCTTGCCACTTGCAGGCCATAAAACTTATGGGTGTCCGGGGGAGTCGCAATATACACCGCGTCAATCCCAGGGTTTTCAATGACTTCCCCGGCATCCGTAGTCCAATGGGGCACCTTATGGCGGATGGCATAATCCTTGGCCTTCCCATCATCCCGTCGCATTACCATGGCCAATTCAAAATCTTGGGTCATTTGATAGGGTGGTCCACTTTTTACTTCGGTCACATTGCCACAACCTATAATCCCCCAGCGGATAGGTTTCTTGGTAAAGAAAGGTTCCATACTGTTTTTTGGTCTATGTAAAATAAAGGATTCTTGGGCATTCCATCATAAAAATTCCCATTTTCATGGGAATGGCAATCTCAAGGAAAACCCTTAACCAATGAAATTGACCAGGAGAACTACACCAATGGTATGCCAAGGGCTGTGCTCCGGGGGTTATTTCTTCCGATTCATCAAAAAATTAAGGTAGCGCAAAATAAAATAGGGCCTCAATGGAATTTAAGTTGATACGATTTCTTCCACTGCACATATCCAATTACAGAGAAAACAAAATAGATAAACGCCAATATAGCATAACCATAGAGCAACTTTGTCCCATAAAGTGCAATATTGGCCCCATTAATGAATATCCAAAACACCCAAGCGTTAATATACTTTTTAGCCTCTAAATAACTGGCCATGAAACTAAATGAAGTGGTAAAAGCATCAAAATAGGGTAAGTCAGCATTGGTGTAGTTTTTGAACCAAAAGCCCAGGACAAGGCCACCAATAATACTTAACCCCAGAAAAATTAATAGGGGCCTTGATTTTAACCAAGTAACACTAAGTGCTTCCCTATCCCTTTTTTTTGACCATAATATATATCCATATATCCCAATGATGACGTAGTAGACATACAACAAGGCTTCAGAATAAAGGGCAGTTTTGTAAAAGAGGACAATGCCCAAAAGTGAAGAGGCAATACCAAAAAACCAACAGATTTTATTTTGCCGCATTAAAAAGAAAAGATAGGTCAAGGCCAGGGCTATGGATGCAATTTCAATACCTAAATCCAAAATAAATGTATGATTAAAAAAGTGAAAGGTATTGCTTGTAATAGTCCTTCCCATCCATCTCGCCTTTTGGGAAGTTAATGACGGCTTCAGGTCTAGGTATTGAGAAAAATGCAAAACTAAACCGTTCCTTGTTTGGTCTTTTTGATTCTTCTACATAGTGGTCCAATGCCTTTATCTTGCCTTCTGTCATAACCTCTGCCATATATCCGGGAAACGCAAAAACCCTTTCCATTACTCCCACATTTTGTTTTTGGCCATCCTTTTGCATAACTAATCCCCGATCTAGGCCAAATGGAAAAACCGTAAAAAACGAAACATCTCTATGAGTGGACAGACGCTGACCTTTTATTTTTTTATCGGACAATGAAGGATAATAGTTGCAACTGGCCATATAGCCCATATTATTACGTAACTCTCCTTTTAAGTGCTCTATATTAAATTTTCTTAAAAGCAATTCTTGCAGTCCTGTCAAAAACTGAACCATTGGTTCCCATTCTTGCAAAAGAAACGTATGGAATTCTTTTGGAAAACTGGAATATGGTAAGAGGTCGGAAATAACAAAAGAATGTAACTGATCAAAGGAATACTGGTTAAGACTATCTTCTTGTCCGAGGTAAGAATATCCATCAAAAGCGACTTTTAATTCTTTTTGCAAGTAGGTCTTACGATAATCCCAAGTTCGTTTAACAAATGTAACGAGTGCCGCTCTTAGTTCAATATCTGAAAATACCGGGATGTTGGTCCTTACCAAACCATATTCATCTATTTCAAGTTTAACCTGGTCCAACATCCCTTTTATTTAAAAGTTTACAGTTGCTCCCAACAAAAAGTTAATCCCAGCCTGGGGATAAAATCCAGCTCCTTCCACTGTGGTTACGGTACCCGGGTTAATAGAATCGTCATCAAAAGTGAAGAAAAAGCCATTGGACACAATGTCTTGATCAAAAATATTGTTCACCAGACCTGAGAATACGATACTCTTGATAAATGAGTTGGCCTGCCAGGTATATTGAATGTTTAAATCCGTTTGGGAATAGGCTTCCAAAATGGAACCTTCAGCATCTATATTGCCCATATATTGCTCACTAACGTATTTGGACAATAGGGAAAATTGCCAATTGGCATGGGGCATGTATCCCAAAATATTGCCAGCCACCACATTTGGCGAATAGGCAATATTGGTATTGCCCAAATTCTGGATTTCACCATCTCGCTGAAAGATAAAGTCAATGTTTTTGTTGCTGCTCAACGCAACATTGGGCTGTAAAAACCATTTATTGCCCAGGGAAAATCTGGCGTCTATCTCCAATCCCAATCGGTAACTGTCCCCAACATTGGCCCGCAATGGAGCTCCAACATCATTTAATTCACCTGTAAGGACCAATTGGTCCTTATAACGCATATAATACACATTGGTATTCAACTGAACGGACGGATTGATATAACGCCAACCCAATTCAAAATCATTAAGCCTTTCTGGCCTGGGATTTCCATTTTCATAATCGTTACGATTGGGTTCCCTATTTGCACGGGCATAAGAAAAGTAAAAGTTGTTGTTTTTATTAAGGTCAAATGTGAGCCCTGCTTTTGGATTGAAAAAATTAAAGGTGTCGTCTACCAAGCCGGTATCCTCCCCATTGGCCTCATAACCCACAGTTCGGTATTGAAGATCTCCAAAAAGGCTCCATTGGTCATTCAATTTATAGATGGCCTTTGAGTAGAGGTTTAGATCGGTCTTTGTGGAAGTATCGTCATAATACCGATCTCGATATTCACTGTTATTGGCAAAACGCGCCCAAATGACCTCGCCAAAATGATCGCCTTTGTAGATATTGTATCCTCCGCCCAAGATCAACTGCAAGTTTTCATCTTGATAATTTGCCGAAAAGACGGTTCCATAAAAGTCATTGTCCAGCCATCTTCTACGAATCAAATCCGTAGTATTGACCTCTTCCCCATTTACAACCAAGGGTTCAAAACCATAGGTTTCAAAATCGTCATCTTCCCGAAACTGCTCAAAAAAGCCCCTTCCTTTAGTGTAATGTAAGGCTATATTGGTGTTCCAATTGGCATCCAGTTGTTCGTTCCAATGCAGTTGAAAATGGTCTTGTTTGTAATTGTCCACCTCATTCTCATAAGTATAGAAGTTGTATCGTCTATCTGAATTCCTCAGATTTTCAGCTTGTTCTTCGGTAAGTCCATTGTCTACAATAAACTGTTCAATGCCTTCTTCGTCATTGTTTATTCTTGCCAAAGGGGTTCCATACCAAGCTTGATACGTAATTTCGTGCCCCCCAAACAAGAGTGCTTTTACCAAAGTATTATCATCCTTGTAGACCCCTTGTAGGAAATAGGAGTCCAATTCTGCGGAAGCCCTGTCTATATAGCCATCAGAAGTAATGCGTGATAACCGCCCAGAAAGTTCAACATGGTCATTCATTAAACCCGTGCTGAATTTGATATTATTTCTTAACGTATTGAAGCTACCGAAAGATGAGGAAATGTGCCCATAAGCGTCTTCGGAAAAAGCATCGGTCAGCATATTAAGGCTGGCTCCAAAAGCACCTGCCCCATTGGTGGATGTTCCCACACCACGTTGCAACTGTAAACTCTGGGTGGAAGAAGCAAAATCCGGCATGTTCACCCAAAACGTTCCTTGTGATTCGGCATCATTATATGGGATTCCATTTATGGTCACGTTGACCCTGGTGGCATCACTTCCGCGTACCCGTATTCCGGTATAGCCAATACCAGCTCCAGCATCGGAGGTGGTGACCACGGCAGGCAAAAAGTTCATCAAAATGGGAATGTCCTGCCCCAGGTTTCGGGGGGCGATTTCTTCCTTGTCCAAATCTGAGAAAGTGACCGGAGATTCTTTGGTTACCCTAACTGCGGATACCAAAACCTCATCCAAAACCACTTTGGTCCCTTGGGTAGTATCCTGTTGTTGATTTTGTGCGTTGAGCGATACCGCTAGGCTGCACAGGGCCAGTGTTGTGAAAATAGATGTTTTCATCCGTAAAGAATTTTACGAATAAAAGGGGCTATTATTCTGGTTACACTTAATTTTTTTGAGCGACCCAATTCAAAGGTAACTTCGCCAACAGCGCAGTTGGTCCTTTGTTGAAAATGTCCATCCTTCGATGAAGCTCAGGACGGATGGAACATTTTCCCAACGCTCGGTCCCTTAGCAGCATTACCTGCCCAGGTTCAATGGGTATAATCTCAGCCTTACGGAATTTGGAATTTTGATTGTCGAAATTTAGAATCGTACTGTTCCGGTTTGATCTTTCAAAACCCCTCCTTTGGTAAAGCACCCCTTTGAGATGCGCCAAAAGTAATCCTTACCGATCATTTTTCATAATAAAACTGAATTGTTTCGCACCCTTTAACAACCTTTACCCTTATGCTGTCACGTATATCTATGGAAAGCCCCTTTACATGTACCCCAAGTCCAAGCAAAGGTTTATCTTAAAAGTTGTTGCTAGTTATTCTATTTTAGGTGTATTGGTATTGCTTGCTGCTTTTTTCATTTATTCGGAATTCAAGGAATACGACTCCTCACACAATAGGGAAGAAGACAATAAAAAATTGTTAAAAACCAGTGCATTGCTCACAGAACTGTATGAGGCCGAAAATTTATCCAAATTGGTATTGCAAACCAAAAAACGGGCAAACCTTAAGGCCTATGCCAAAAAGGTGGATTCCATATTCAATTCCATTGAGAGCATTCAACTATTGACCAAAGACCAGGGGCAATTTCAAAAGCTGGACAGTATTCAAAAACTCTTGCAGCAAAAAGTCTACAATAATGCCGAACTACGAAAACTAAAGGTAGAGAATACCAAAAGTGCCCCCATTGATTCCTTGCTCAAAAGGTTTGATAAAATAGCGGTTGATATGGGAAGGATCACTCCGGAGACCTTTGTCCCCAATTTTAAGGAATTGCCCCCAAAGGCCAAAAATTCCATACGGGAATATGTGGCCCTACTCAATAACAATATTCCGGATGAAACAGATGGAAATGCACCGAAAATAGGTATAGATTCCATGTTGCGCATATCCCGCTCCATTTTGGAACACGCCAAAACGGAAAAGTCGCGGATGGAACGCTCGGTATTGGTAAAGGAACTTGAAATCTACAGGGCCGATATGGAGCTTTCACAAAAGCTAAGAAGTATGATCACAGCTTTTGAAAAAGAAATCATTGCCCATACCTATTTGGATAATCTTCATAAGCAAGAAGCTATAAGGCGAAGCAACCATTTGACCGGAGCTGCCATTTTTCTTGGACTGATTGTGGTCTCAATTTCTACATTTTTAATTACGAGGGACTTTTGGAAGGTTCAACAATACCGTCAACAATTGGAACGGGAAAAAAAATATTCCGAGTCCCTTCTCAAAAGCAGGGAACAATTGATATCCACGGTAAGCCACGATCTAAAAACCCCATTGAACAGCATAAGTGGATATACTGAATTAATGGAGCATGGCTATCTGGAGACCAAGCAAAGAGAGTATATAAAGCATATAAAATCCGCTGCTACATACGTGGACAGGTTGGTGAACGACCTTCTGGACTTTTCAAAGTTGGAGGCAGGTAAAATACGACCGGAAAAAATACCTTTTGTGCTGTCCCACTTAATCACTGAAATTGCTTTGGATTTTGAAGGCCTACGTAAAAAAAAGTCCATAGCGCTTAGGTTGGAGATTGAAGATACGTTGGAAATCCCCATCGTTGGGGATCCATTTAGAATGCGCCAAATACTTGCCAATCTATTGGGGAACGCACTTAAGTTTACGGACAAAGGGGATGTGGAAGTCCAAGCGCGAACCCAAGGGATAACAGCTAATCCACATATTGAAATTAAGGTCCTTGATACCGGTATTGGCATTGCTTTGGAAAAACAGGAATCCATTTTTAAAGAGTTCACCCAAGGGAGTAGTTCCATAGAAAAAAAATATGGGGGCTATGGTTTAGGGCTTACCATTGCCAAAAAGTTAACCAGGCTATTGGACGGTACCCTGCATCTGGAAAGTGAAAAAAACAAGGGAAGTTGTTTTACGCTCACCTTTCCACTACAATTTTCAGATACCCCAGTTTCTAGAGGACAATCCAAAAGAAATCATTTGAAAAAACCGCCTTCATTGCTCATTTTTGATGACGACGATACCTTATTGGAACTGCTGATCGAAACCGGAAAAACCTATGGAATGCGTACTGAAGCTTTTTCAAGTTTCGAGCATCTACAGAAAACAGTGAATTTTCAATATGATATTGTTCTAACGGACATCCAAATGCCAAAAATCAATGGTTTTGAAGTAGTTAAGAAACTAAAAGGCGAAGACCATAAACATTATAAGGGCCAACCCTTTATTGCGATGACGGGTCAACGAAGCATGGACCAAAGCGTCTATGCTAACGCTGGTTTTAGCCATGTGCTGGCAAAACCTTTTTCACAACAAGAGCTTTTTGATGCCATCTCAAAAGTTATGGATTTCCATGATTGTGACACAGGGGTAGTGCCAATCAACCCCACCCTGTTCAACTTGAAGGGTATTTCAGCTTTTGTGCACGACACCGAGGGAATAAACGAAATTTTGAAAAGCTTTTTGGAGAATACGGCCCAAAACATGAAACTGCTCTCCACAGCCGTGGAACAATCAGATTACAATGGGATAAAATCCATTTCCCATAAGATGTTGCCCATGTTCCGTCAATTGGAGGTCAAGAATGCCATTACGATCCTTGAAAGGTTTGAAAATCTTTCCGTTGATGTACCGCACGCAAAAGCCATAAAAAGCTTTGAGCAACTTCGGGTCCTTGTTTTGGACTTGAAAAAAGGAATCTTACAATGTCTTTGATCACACTTCCAATTGATACTTGTCGATTTTATTATAAAGGGTCTTTCTTGTCATCTGCAATAGCTTGGCTGCTTTGCTCTTGTTAAAATTGGTCTGTTTTAGGGCACTGAGGATTTTTTCCCTCTCGTAACTGGATTTTGAGAATTTGGATTCATAGTCCAAGCCAGTCCTTTCATGTAATGTATTTGCTATTGCGCTTAATTCAATGGTATCCCCTTTGGTAAAAAGAACGGCACGTTTTATGACATTTTTTAGCTCCCTCAGGTTACCCGGCCACGCATACCTATGGAACATCTGCATCACATCTTCTGAAAAACACGTCACTTTCTTATCGAGTTCTTCGTTTGCCCTGTCCAAAAAATAATTGACAAAGAGCACTAGATCTTCAGCACGATCCTTTAGGGAAGGGATTTCTATGGAAAACTCATTCAAACGATGGTATAGATCTTCCCTAAAACTTCCTTCTGCAACCCTATCCAATAAACTTTCATTTGTTGCGGTTATGATTCGTACATCTATCAAAATCTCTTGTGAGCTACCCACGCGCTTTATCTTTCGTTCCTGTAGTGCCCTAAGCAGTAACACTTGGTTTTCGTAGGAAAGGTTTCCTATTTCATCCAAGAAAAGCGTACCGCCGTTTGCGGTTTCAAAATGCCCTGCTTTATCGGCAACGGCACCCGTGAAACTTCCCTTGACATGTCCAAAAAACTCACTGGTTGCAATTTCTTTTGGAATGGCGCCACAATCCACGGCAACAAAGTTTTCGCGCTTTCGCCTACTGCCACGGTGAATGGCCTTCGCCGTAACTTCCTTTCCTGTCCCGCTCTCTCCGGTAATCAAAACGGACATATCCGTAGGGGCTACCAAATCCATGTACTGTTTCCATTTTTTGGAAGCCTCACTGCTGCCAAAAACAGCGTCATAATTCCCTTTCCCTGAAGGTTGCGCCATGGCAGTTTCCTTTTTTGGGGGCAGTGTTTTTCCCTGAGATTCCTTACCTAGTGCATTAGTAATGGCCAATAACATACTTTCTGGGGTAAAGGGCTTGGAAATGTAATCGAACGCTCCCTTTTTCATTGCCTCCACTGCTGTTTTTACCTCTGCATAACCGGTCATTAATATGACCTGTGTCCCCGGGAATTGCTTTTTTATTTTGGAAAGTAGGGCGATACCATTGCCCTCAGGTAATCTGACATCGGACAGGATAACATCAAAAAAAGTAAGTCGCAACTCTTTCTCCGCCTCACTTATTGTGCTTGTTGATGAAATGTCAAAGCCATGCTTGGTCAAAAACGTATGTAGCATTTGACAGAAAGCGGTATCGTCCTCAATAATTAAGATTTTGGGCATGTCTTAATACCATAATTACGGCGCTGGAAAAGAATTGGACGTTGGAAGTGCCGTAAAATTATCATAAAAGTAGGGAGCCCACGAATGTGGGCCCCCTTTCCAAACCAAACAAGCACATATGCTATGAATCACATACGCTATACCTTTATCCAGTTCCCTTCCGCATCTGCATATAGCGTACCTGAGCTACCATCTTCCATAGCAACTTCCATTTTGTAGATATCGGAAGCGTCTTTGTATGCTTTGGTAATTTTAGCGGTAGGATAGTCCCTTGCCACGGCTGCCGTAACAGCCTCTGGGAGGTCGGAAACACTTATTTCCTCAAAATCCTGGGTAATGTTCATTGAACTCACCCCATCCCCAATTTGTTCGGCAATCTCTTCCTGTGCCATAGCCGTAAGACCAGCTATGGATAAAATGGTTGCAAAAATCAATTTTTTCATCATGTATGTTTTAAAAATTAAACTTGCTTACCCTTATGAAAATCCAGTGCCAATACTTTTCAAAGAGCAAAATAGGATTTAACTGTTTGAAAATAAGATGTTTATGATTTTACAATAAAAATAGGAGTTGTGTAATTATGTTTACCAAACCCAACAGACTGTATATTTTTTACACAAAAAAAGACCATCTGTTAGATGGTCCTCCAGGTTTTTCGAAGACGATAGCTATTTTTTAGGTAACCAACGACCGTAGGAATCGATGTAGACCGTTCTTCTTGTACCACTTTGTAATACCATAATGAGCTTGTACTTACCATATCGGTTCTTAAAAGCTTGACTTAATTTAGAGGTGGGATAATCCTTAAGCAATGCTTCCACTACGGCTGGCGGCAATTCCGAAGCATCAATTTTTTGGTACTCGTCCGTTTTTTCCACGGATACTTCCATTGGGTGTACCGTATGCGCATTGGAAATGGACAAGGTAGCCATTGATACTATAGCAAGGAGAATACGCTTCTTCATTTTTCTTATGTTTTGGGATATACCCCTTATTTACGACCAAAAAAAGCAATTGGATGCCCTTTTTGATTTTTTTATCCTCCTGAAAAGAAAAAAGGCTGTCAATGGCAGCCTTTCCGATTCCCATGGTTTGGGAATCTGGGATAACGCCTGGTTAGTGTAGCATAGCATCACCCGTTCGGATACTTTTTATTCCTTTTTCATGAAAAGGACCGTATCGTATCCACTTTACGGTCCTTTCAACCAAATCAACCAACCAAAAATCCGTGAGCCTTACTGGCTACAGCGGAGTGCAAATATCATTTTCTGTTTTCAGCTCCACCTCTTTAGCAGCTGTAACTATTCTTTTGTCTTCCGTATCGTTCAAAAGTGGCGCGGAAAAAATCAAGGTCCCTACCCATGCAATTCCCAATAGTCCCGATTTTATGATGTCTGCCATTCCTTTTGCTTTTCTATTGGTAAGACACCTCTTTTTTGGAAAAGTCACATAAAACAAAAAACCACCTAAAAAAGGTGGCTTTAACGGATATACTATATTGGTTTTTAAGCCTGGTGGGAAGGCTTCAAAAGATCGTTTACCGTTTTTACGGGGTTAAAGGTGACCAAGGGAACCTCAACAAAAATAGTGTTCCAAAAGGCCATGGCACCATTCCAAAGTCCTGGAAGTTCCATTGCCTTTAAATCTTTACCATCTTTGGTTTTATCGGTTATAAAACCTTGTTTGTGGTCCACAAACTGTATAAGATCGTATTTTTCCCCTTTATAGTTCTTAATACCGCAAACCAAATCCACGGGGTTAAAATGTGTTGAATTTTTAAGGATGGATACCTGCGCTGAATCCGACATATCCACCTGTGCCGATTCTATTATTTGAAGCGAAATATTTCCTTGGCCATCCTTTATGAAAAAAGGCCCTCCACCAGGTTCCCCCTCATTTTTTACCATCCCACAAATACGGATAGGGCGGTTGATATATTTCTTTAGGACAGCTTGTTTTTCATCATCGTCCATATTTTGGAAGCCATCAGGGAGTACCACGTTCAATTGGTCGGCGGCGAATGTTGCTATCTCATTGATTTTTTCGGTATCTGGGTCGTTATCCAATTCCCGGGCATAGGCAAATGTTGCGCTTTGAAGTTTTAACAATAGCCCCCCAAGCATTTTTTTACTGTTGCCCACCGCTTCCAAATTTTTGTCAATGACCACATTATCGATGTTCTTGATAAAAATAACATCGGCATCCTGTTCGTTGAGGTTTTCAATCAAAGCGCCGTGACCTCCAGGTCGGAACAATAGGCTTCCATCGGTATCGCGAAAAGGGGTATTGTCCATATTGACGGCCACCGTATCCGTTGATGGTTTTTGAAAGGAATAGGATACCTTGAATTCCGTATCGGTCTTTTGCGAAATTCTTGGTACGGAAATACCTTCTTCCTTTTTGAACATTTCCTCATGCTGCGGCGAAATGGTAAAGTGCAAATTGGCCTTTCCATTGGTTTTGGCATACCACGCCGCTTCCTTTAAATGTTCTTTAAAAGGTGTGGCAGCGCCCCGCTTGCACACATGAAAGGGCAGCAAACCTTTGGGATAAAAACCAAAATTGAGACCGTCTTCTGCCAACATGGTTTTGACAAAAAGGTGGACTTTCTCATCTTCATTGGCATATTGCCCTTCAATTTTTTGTAGCAATTCATCATGAAAAGGAAATTTATCCATGCCTTCAACAAATTGCTGTACGGCCTTATCCCCAGTACGGTCAAAATAGGTTGCCAATGTCTCCTTTGATGGGTCAAAGGCATCCACAAAATTGAACATGGCCTTGAACATACGGGAGGCGGCACCTGAAGCTGGAACAAACTTTAAGATTGTCTTGTCCTCAATAGTGTCTTCATAGTACGAAACCAATTCTCCCTCATTTTCAACCTTTACAATGCCTCCCTTAATTATGGCGGCCTTTTCAAGGGTTACAAACGGAATGCCCTCTTTAAAGGTTTCAATCTGTTGGAATACCCTTTCCTTGGCAATCCCCTTTTCGTTGAGTTGTGCTTCGTCTTTTTGTGTAAAGTCAATCATTGTTCATCAGTTTGTCAGTTTCGGTAATGGCCGTATCCAATCGTTTTTCTTGATTACCTTCTAAAATAACAAAAGTACGTTGATATTTCTCCAAAGCTGTTTTGAAAAGGTTAAGCATCTTCACCCGCTCATTTGGTCTATCCCTAAGGTCATCTGGCACCCATGGTACATCAATGCCAGTCAAAAAATAAAGGTCATAGGTATTTTGAAGGGCATATTTCTCCAGGAGCGGATCACAAAAATCATCAAAATAGGCTTCGGAATATACCTTGGTCACCAATAGGTCCGTATCGCATATAAGAATCTTATTGGCTCGTTTGGCCAATTGGTTCTCCAGGGCCATTTGTCCCTTAGCTATGGGCAAAAGATCTTCCAGTTCGCAAATCTTTCCCTCATCATACCATTTTTTTTGAAGGTATTCCCGGGCATATTCCGGGACCCAATGGGTATGGTAATGTTTGGCCAATTGTTTTGCCAAAGTAGTTTTTCCGGTCGATTCAGGTCCAAACAGGACTATCTTAATAAGGTCTGAGGGCTGTTGCTTAAGCTTCTCTTCCATGCAGCATATGCTTGTATTGCCAAAACCGTAAAAATAAGATATTGAAAGGACAACATTCCCCACCCCCTATAGGCATAAAGTGGAACGGTAATAACATCCGCGATAATCCAAAGGGTCCAGTTTTCCAACTTCTTCAGTGCCATATACCACATTGCCGTAAAGAACAGTCCCGACGTAAAAATATCGATGTAATTGGAAGTCAAAATTTCATAACCGAAGAGACGATAAACCAAATAATTAAAGCCCATGGTTGCCAAGAACAATCCCAATCCAATCCATTTTTCCCTGGCAGTGGTTCTTGAAATCTTGACAATTGTCCTGTTCCCCTTTTTTCTTGACCAGTTCCACCACCCGTAGATGCTCATGGCGGACCAATAAAAATTCATCATCATATCTCCCAAGAGTCCATCCTTTAGGAATAAATACACCGTAATCACCGTTGCCAAAAGCCCTGTTGGATACACCCAAATGTTTTCATGCTTCGCAAACCAAACGCTGAGTATCCCTGATACAAAAACAATCGCTTCCAGAATAACAATATAGGTTTCCTTCCCGCGATAGGCATCAAGAAAAAAATCAAAAATGGGGCTCATAATCGCTTCGATCGGACTTTACGATTTTCATATATAACAGCACCTTATCCGTATTTTCAAAAGCCACTTTAATCTCTTGGGCAACTATTGCCATTACAGCATCATAAGGACCGTAAACCTGTGTGCTCAAAGGATTTTCCAAAACCCTTAATCCAGAGTTCCGAAGTTTTGTAATGAAATTGATGATGGGGGGTTCAAAATCATCCTGTAATGGGGTCAGGGTAAGCTCTACGGAGATTTTCATTGGATATGTTTATCTATTTAAGGGACAAATCTAGTATTAAACACGTAAACTTAGAGCCTGTTTGGGAATTTGTGATTGGAATTGTTATAGGCCATTTTTAGTGCGGAACGAGGCACGACATAGCGAAAGCTATGGGCGAGCCGGTGCGATGGAAAAGCATAGCCATAGTTATGGACTAAAATTTTAACAGGACCGAAAGAAAAGGCCAACGGTTTGGCCTTTGAAAGAGGGGCCAGATGGTGCGCTGGCCGCAAAAAGGGACATAAGAAAACAATTGACAAATTCCCAAACAGGCTCTTAATTGCCATCCAGGGCATAAGCATAGGAAAACCCTTCAAATTCATCAAAGGTGATTTGATAGCTGGATTTCCTTCCCTGATAGTGGATCTCCGCCGTAGTCCCTAAATCCCCTAGTTTAAAATCGTTTACCATGATATGATTTAAGAAACTGAGCCCTGGCTGTGCATAAATTTTATAAAGGGCTTCCTTGGCACACCAAACCTGGGTCAGTTTAAGGATCAATGCCTCGGCATTGGCTACGGTTCTATATTCATGCAAGGGTGTAAACTTATGGGCTATCCTCAGAATTTTTTCCCGCTGCTTTTCAATATCTATCCCAACTTTATTGGAGGTACTTACAATGATTCCCGTAAAGTTATGGGAATGCGATATGGAGATATGGGTGCCATCCATCAAGAAGGGCTTCCCAAATTCATTATAAAACAAGTGCTTCCCCTCATATCCCGCCAAACCCAATAAATGCCGTATGCTTAAAAATGCCCTGCGGTGCATTTCCGACTTCATATCCCTTAATCGATCCTGGCAACGTTGGCTGAGTTCTATACCGGTGGCCAGTTCATTTTCCTTTTCGGTTACCTTCCAAATAAAGGATTTTATATGCTCTGAAACTGTTATGGTTTTGTGAAGTGGCACAGCTAATAGTAAGGTGAATTTGTATCTTTGCAGCCGAAAATTGCTATAAATAATTCAAATACACAATTATGAGCACCAAAACTGTAGCATATGTTCCTTTTAAAGTGAAAGACATTTCATTGGCAGATTGGGGAAGAAAGGAAATAGAACTGGCCGAGGCAGAAATGCCAGGATTGATGGCCTTACGTGAAGAGTACAAGGACGAGCAACCTTTAAAAGGGGCCCGTATAGCGGGATGTCTCCATATGACCATCCAGACCGCCGTACTCATAGAAACCCTTGTGGAACTTGGTGCTGATGTTACCTGGAGTTCCTGCAATATTTTCTCTACCCAGGATCATGCCGCCGCCGCCATTGCCGCTGCCGGGATACCTGTTTATGCCTGGAAAGGTATGAACGAAGAGGAATTTGACTGGTGTATAGAACAGACTTTGTTCTTTGGGGAAGAAAGACAGCCATTAAATATGATTTTGGACGATGGTGGGGATTTGACCAATATGGTATTGGACAAATATCCTGAATTGACCAGCGCGATCAAAGGACTGTCCGAAGAAACCACCACTGGCGTGCACCGTTTGTACGATCGTGTGAAAAATGGAACACTGCCCATGCCCGCAATCAATGTAAACGACTCGGTGACCAAATCCAAGTTTGACAACAAATACGGTTGTAAGGAGAGTGCGGTTGATGCCATCCGTAGGGCTACGGATACCATGTTGGCCGGAAAGCGGGTGGTTGTTGCAGGGTATGGTGATGTTGGAAAAGGAACCGCTGCTTCTTTTAGAGGTGCAGGGGCCATCGTTACCGTAACCGAAATTGATCCCATCTGTGCTTTGCAGGCCTGTATGGATGGTTATGAAGTGAAAAAGCTGGAAAGTGTTGTGCAAAATGCGGATGTGGTCATTACCGCAACAGGAAACAAGGACATTATCCGGGAAGAACATTTCCGGGCGTTAAAGGACAAGGCCATTGTATGTAATATTGGGCATTTTGACAATGAAATTGATATGGCCTGGCTAAATGGGGACTATGGACATACCAAAGATGAAATCAAGCCCCAGGTAGATAAGTATACTGTTGATGGTAAGGACATTGTGATTTTGGCTGAAGGTCGATTGGTAAACCTTGGTTGCGCTACAGGCCACCCAAGTTTTGTGATGAGCAATTCATTTACCAACCAAACCTTGGCACAAATCGAATTGTGGAACAACAGTGAAAACTACAACAACGAGGTGTATATGCTCCCTAAGCATTTGGATGAAAAAGTCGCAAAATTGCATTTGGCCAGATTGGGTGCCGAACTCACAGAATTGAAGAAAGATCAAGCCGAGTATATTGGGGTAACCGTGGAAGGCCCTTATAAACCGGAGTATTATAGATATTGATTTTATACAGCCTTACTAAGAACCCCCGATTGCTCGGGGGTTTTTTTATTGCTTATTCTATGGTGGCAAGCATCCCTTCCATATAGTAGCAACTTTTGTTTTCTTCCAGGAGTGCCAAATTCTCTTCTCTGGAATCCAGTGGGTTTATTCGGACCTCTTTCCCATTTGGTAAGTAAACAATATAAAAGCCCTCTTCCATGGAGGAAAGTTTAATGATCTCACCATTGGGCCGAATGGCGTTCCACGACTTTTCATCCGGTTTATAGAATAGTTCCAATTTGCTTCCCTTTTTGGGGCCTTCCAAAACCGTTAGTTGGATCCGGTTTTTTGTTCCTACCATCTCAATGGTATTTCCTTCATGTTCCACAAGTTGTGTTTCCACATCACCCTCTTTCATGGCAATAGGGTTAGACCCCGACCAAAACTCAATGACGTTGAAAATAAGGGTATCCCCTATAAAAAACAATCCATATACGGGCACGATGTTCAGTCCCCAAAATATGAGGTTATCCAGGAACTTACTATCGGTCAAACCATCGTTCCAATCCCTAAGGTTATTAAAGGCTTGATAAGATCCAAGGCAACTTGAACATAACAGGGTCAATGAAAGCATTACGGCAATTACAGGTTTTTTCATAATAAAAGATGTTTACGTTAATACCTCATGAAACTACAAAAATCAATCTTTGGACTCTCCTTTGATTGCCTTGTTTTTATGTAGTTCTAGAAAAAAAAGATGCTCTCGACCCTTTTTATGGAGGAACGCTTGAAAGGGATTTTCCTAAGGGCACGCTGAGCTACCCTAGTTGTTAAGTTGAATTGGTTGATTAGGTTTTAAGCCAATACCATTGGCTCATTATAGCGCTTAACAAAATATGTTCTGAGCCCGTACCACTTTTCTTAGCGCTTCAACCAGGCATTCCTAAGCGCTTTCTGTCCCTGGGAAGCCTCTGGATTTTCCATTAAGGTATTCGCTTTGGTATACGAAGGTGTTGTGGTCGTTTTTATCACCACTTCCTCAGCTTCACGCATAAGGACCACTTCTATTTCTTTACCAGGTTGCCAGGTAAAGACCTCCCCAAAGATTTGATTGGCGTTGGCCAGGCTCACTTCCACCCCGTTAATGGACTTGAACACATCATTCGGTTGGGCACCATTGTCATTCCAGAAACTATTGTTGGTTACCAAGTCATTGAACTTTATGGCGCCTTTTTCAGGGTCGGCACCAACAATTAGGTTTCCTGCATTTTGGATATAGTTTGTTTCTACTTCGGCTTCGGCAAAATAAAGTCCCACTTTTTCAAAAAAAGCACCATAATCAATGGGATCGGTCCCCACTACATGGGTATTCAA
This sequence comes from Muricauda sp. SCSIO 64092, assembly GCF_023016285.1. GTDB lineage: Bacteria > Bacteroidota > Bacteroidia > Flavobacteriales > Flavobacteriaceae > Croceivirga. The sequence continues at coordinate 2,889,823 of NZ_CP095413.1, read as the reverse complement.
AAACTCCCCTACCACTGGGTAGGTCATCCCTGTGATCTCTTGGATCAAATCGTCATCAACAAAGGGCTTATTTTTGCCATAGGTATTGGACAGTTCCTTCATTAGGGTCAGCAGGCTTCTACTACCATCACTGTTTTCACGAATTAAGATATCCAAACACATTCCTATAAGCGCGCCCTTCATATAAACATTGGTATAGTTTTCCTTATAAGGACTTTTCAAGACATTCTCACTCATTTGCGTGAAGCTCATGGTATCGTCATAATTGGAGCGTGACGCATTTATTTTTTGTGTGGTCCTGGAATAATACTCTTCTTTATCGATCAAGCCCTCATAGACCTGGAAATGCTGTGCAAAATATTCGGTAACGCCTTCGTAGAGCCATAGATGCTTACTAAAGGTGGGCGCATTGTAATCAAAATAGTGTACATCCTCAGAATGTACGGACAAAGGGGTTACAATATGGAAAAACTCGTGTGCCACAATATCTATCATGGATTCTGCGAAGGCTTCCGGTTCCATTTGCTCCGGTAGGACCACCACTGTGGAGGAATGATGTTCTAAAGCCCCAAAACCTTTTGGGGAATCTTCTTTCGCCGTATCGGATAAATAAAGTAGAATATCATAACGGGGCGTACTGTTTAAATCGCCCAGGTACTTTTTTTGGGCCAACATCATTTTATTTACCGTCTCTTTGATCCCGGCAGCGGTATGCACCTTATTGGGAGAAAAAACACTCAATACGATTTTAATATCCCCGACCATAAACTCTTCCACTTCCGTTTCGCCATACATCATGGGATTGTCCGTTACCTCAAAATAGCGATTGGCCAAAAAAACCGAATTCTTGGTCTTTCCATCCTCACTGGTTGAAGATTCAATTTCCTGGAGGGGGGAGGTATAGTTAAAATGTGATGGGGCAGTAATGTCTATTTGGTAAGCGTTGTTCTTCAAAGAATCAAAATAACCTATAAAACCATGTAGATTCAACATTATCTGCTTGGGTTCAATGTTTGTTCCCGCAGGCGAAAAGGGGACTTCCTCGCCTATACCACCCTGTACTTCCTGGTCAAAGGTATCGTTGACCCAGTACGATATTCGATCCAGTTGTTTGGCATTGGGGAACATCCAAGTATTGGTATCCACTTTGTTTACCACCAATTCTTCCCCTTGATAATCAAAAGCTTTTATGCCTTCGATATATTTACCGAAATCCGATACCGAATACGTTCCCTGGACTACCCTGGGCAACCTGTATAGTACGGTATCGGTGACAAATCTTCCCGGGTCAATGGAAACCGCAACTTTATCGTCATTACTATTTACCAAATCCAATGCTGCGATAATTGGGTTATCCGTGGCCAAATCATTGACTACATTTTTTGTGCCGCACGCGGATAGTATACCCAGGGCAAAGACCAATAGACCAAACTTTTTAATCATTAGTTGCTGTTTTAAATTGAAACCGTGGGTGAAGATATGGAGAAAACCTATCCTTTGGCCAAAAGGAGAAATGAAAATTGCCGGCCTACATATCCAACCAGCGTTTAAAGTTGGTCGTACGTTCCCGGGATACAATGACCTGGTTTTCTTCCTTAGGAAGGATTTTCAATAGTAAACGACTGTTGAAGTAGCTGTGTATTTCCACTACGGACTTTACAGAGACCATAAACTTTCGGTTGATTCGGAAAAAATGAATGGGATTCAGGATGTTTTCCAATTGGTCTATGGTATATTCTATGGGATAGCTTTGACCCGAATGGGTGTACAGGCAGATCATGCCTTCATGGGACTTGAAATAGGCGATGTCCTCCACGTTGAACGACTTGAACATATTGCCCACTTTGACCATAAACCGATGCTTATACTCCTTGTGGAACAATTGTTTTAGATGTTCCAGATTTTCAGCTGTACCCCGCCCATTTTGGGTAATGTTCTTTTTGAATTTCTCAAGCGCTTTTTTAAGGTCATCCTTTACAATGGGTTTCAACAGATAATCAATTCCGTTGTACTTAAAGCCCCTAATGGCAAACTCGTTGTACGCCGTGGTGAAAATTACGGGTGGGTGCTCTTCAAGTCCATCCAAGATATCGAAGCCGTAGCCATCGTTCAATTGAATGTCCAGGAAAATCAAGTCCGGTTGGGCATTGTTGGAGAACCATCTGGTCCCGCTTTCCACGGAATTCAGTATGGCCTCCAAACGGATTTCAGGTGCCAGTTCGGCCACCAACTGCCCCAGGCGTTTGGCAGCAAATTCCTCATCCTCTACAATGACGGCTTTCATCAGGAAATCGCTTTTAGGTTCATTTTGGTAATGCTTTCATCCAACAACGGGATGATGACCTCAAAGTGATCGGTTTCCTCCCGGACCAAAACCTGTTTGTTCGTATAAAAGGCATAGCGTCTTTTGATATTCTTGATTCCCAACTGTGTAGTCCCATTTTTTAATTCGCGCTTTTGCAGGTTGTTCTTGATGGCCAAGGCGTCATTTTGAATGGAGGAAATGACCACCTTCAACGGTTTTTCCTTGCTGTACCTATTGTGTTTCAGTGCATTTTCGACCAACATCTGCAATGAAAGTGTGGGTATTACATATTTTTCGGGATTTACCTTGATCTCCAATTGTATCTGAACCGCCTGTTTATGGCGAACGTTCATCATAAAGATGAAGGAGTCCAAAAAGCCCAGTTCCTTTTGAAGGGTAACCAAATCACGTTCGCGATTGTCCAAAATATAGCGATAGCTACTGGCCAAACGTGTTACAAAATCGGAAGCCAGGTCACGGTCTTCATACATCAATGAGGTAAGGGTATTTAGACTGTTGAACAAAAAGTGTGGGCTTATCTGATTTTTCAACATGGCATATTGGGATACCATCATTTCCCGTTTTAAATCTTCCATCTGACGTGTAAGTTCATCTTTCTGTTTCATGGTAAAATAGAAGAGGTTCACAAAAATCACGGCAAAGCCCAATAACCAGGCCCTAAGGACATTTCCACGAAATTCCAGAACGGGATCCTCACAAACAATACCAATGGTTTCCCTTAGGGGAAAAAGGGCCACATAATAGATTATGGCGGTCATGGGAACCAGTACCGCCATGGTCTTACCAAAAATGATAAGACTGTTTTTAAAATCAAGCCCGCCCCGTTCCAACTGTTTATAAATCAGCCTATCGTTATATTCCCAGGCGACCATGAAAAATAAAAAAGCGGTGAGGTAATAAAATATGGGCGTAGGTTCAAAAAATGTGCCTTCTTCCCCTTGGCCGTGTTCCACTGAAAGTTTTATCAACAAAAAAACCACATTGACCACCATCCAACGGAACAAGAACTTACGAACCCCTTTTTTTGAAAACATCCTTTTCATTTCAACTTTAAAGATACACAAGTAACCATTCGGACCACCCCAACTTTTTCTTTACCGTTACACTTTACACTGAACCGTCAAATTAAGGATTGAATTGTAAAATGTGCCTTTAAATGGCTTTTTATCAGTTCAGTCCAAATCCTTCCCGTTCAAAAGGAAAAAACCCACTTGGGTGAAATTGGTGTGGTCAACCCCAATGCAATCCACACTTTTGGTTTCAACAAAAAAGACATGCCATGAAAAAAACAATTGCTATCCTAATTATTTTAACTGTCCATTTTGGTTTTTCGCAAACCGGAACCATCAAAGGGATTGTTGTGGACAAACAATCCGAAAACCCTTTGGAGGGAGCCACTGTGGAACTTTTGAACACAGAAGTTGCCACTGGGGTAATTACGGACTTTGACGGTCGTTTTACCCTTACCGGTGTCCCACTGGGAAGACAGGCCATAAGGGTAAGTTTTATAGGCTATGAAAGTGCTACCATCCCCAATGTTGTGGTTACCACGGGCAAGGACGTTAGCGTGAACATCACACTTTTGGAATCCTTTAACCAACTGGATGAAATTGTACTTACCACTGAAACCAATAAAGACCAGCCTTTAAATAAGGCCGCCGCAGTTTCGGCCAGGCAATTTGGTATAGAGGAGGTAACCCGGTTTTCCGGGGGACGCAGTGACGTGGGGCGCTTGGCTGCCAATTTTGCCGGGGTTTCCACTCCGGATGATAGCCGGAATGATATTGTGGTCCGCGGGAATTCCCCAATTGGGCTGCTTTGGCGCGTTGAAGGTATCCCAACACCAAATCCCAACCACTTCGCTGCCTTTGGCACTACGGGAGGACCTGTTTCTGCCATCAATCCCAATATGCTCAAAAACTCGGATTTCATCACTTCTGCCTTTCCCGCAGAATATGGGAATGCATTGGGTGGGGTATTTGATCTTGGATTTCGAACGGGAAATGTGGATGATTATGAATTCACGGCCCAGGCCGGGGCATTTACCGGGCTTGAGGCTACAGCAGAAGGCCCTATGGGCAAAAACAAGGGCTCCTTCCTTTTGGCCGCACGCTACTCCCTGGTAGGGCTTGTGGGTGGAGGCGCAGGGGGAGCTTCCACCGCCGTACCCAACTATGCGGATGTTTCCTTCAACCTAAATTTTGGAAAGGGGAAACTCGGAACCTTTTCGGTATTTGGGATTTTGGCCACTTCCAATATCGACTTTTTAGGGGATGAGATTGACGAGAATGACCTTTTTGCTGCCGAGGACGAGAATCTTTTTGTTGAATCCCGCTTTGGGGTCTTGGGGCTAAAACACCGTTTGGCAATTGGGAAAAACTCCTATCTAAGGACCATTATTGGGGGGTCACTGGCACAAAGTGAGATCAATGCGGAGCGTTTTATCAACAAGGACACTCCAGAGGAACGGTTGCTCCCATTTTTTGATACCGATGACCGTGAGAGCAGACTTACGTTTTCCACCCTTTTTAATAGTAAAATCAGCAATAAGATTACTTTTCGTAGCGGGGTATTGCTCGAGAATTTCGGTCTGCAATCCTTGCTTCGGGACAGGGAGGAACAACCGGACAATGATGGTGATGGTGATCCCGACCTTACTACGTTCCGCGATGTGGATGAATCCTTTGTAGTGCTACAACCCTATGTGCAGGGACGATTTAGGATTACTGAAAAACTTGCACTCAATGCCGGATTACACAGCCTTTACAGCGCCCTGAACGAACAGTTTGTCTTTGAGCCACGGGCAGGCCTAAAATACAATATCACCGCGTCCCAAAGCCTTAGCCTGGGGTATGGTCTGCACCACCAGCCTGCACCGTTGCCCCTCTTATTTATTAATGAAAATGTAAATGGGGAAGCCGTTCAAACCAACCGTAACCTGGATTTTGTTCGCAGTGCCCATTATGTCCTGGGTTACGATGTGAAATTGGCGCCCAGTTGGAGGGGCAAGGTAGAAGTGTACTATCAGGACATCGACAATGCCGCCGTAGAGTCCTTCCCATCCAGTTATTCTTCCCTGACCGAAGGGGCCGACTTTGTTTTTGATAACGATCGCACCGGTCTGGTAAACGAAGGGACAGGGTTCAACCGCGGTATCGAATTCACTTTGGAAAAATTCTTTAGCAAGGGATATTATGGTCTTTTAACAGGGTCGTTTTTTGAAAGTAGGTACGAGGGCAGTGATGGTATTGAGCGCAACACCCCTTTTAACAATGGGTACGTCGTTAATTTTTTGACCGGCAGGGAATTTAAAATCGGCGCTGCAGGACGCAACGTATTCTTTGTGGATACCCGTTTGGCCACCTCCGGGGGACAATACTTTACGCCCATTGATCTTGAAGCATCGCAACAAGCCGGTTTTGAAGTACAACAGGAGGACCTAGCCTTTAGCGAACGTTTTGACAATTATTTCCGCTGGGACGTAAAATTCGGAATTCGATTAAACAGCAAGACGAAAAAAAGGTCCCATCAGTTCTATGTGGATCTGCAAAATGTTACGAACAATGAGAACGTGTTTGTACGAAGGTATAACCGATTGACGAATCAAGTAGATCAGGTAAATCAAATAGGGTTCTTCCCTGACTTTGGATACAAGTTTCAATTCTAAACCATAGGCCATGGGATTTTCAAACCACTTCAAAAAAACATTCAAAGCAAAATATGGTTCCTGGGCACTGGTCACCGGGGCCTCCTCTGGAATCGGCGAGGCATTGTGCAAAAATCTCGCCACTATGGGCATGAACATTGTCCTTTCGGGGAGGAACAAGGAAAAGCTACGCTCCTTTAGCAATTCACTTGAAGAGGAATATGGGATTCTTACCGAAGTTGTGATTGCCGACATCTCCTCTACTCCCGAGGTCTATAGGATGGTTGAGGAACTAAGGAACATTTCCATTGGGTTGTTTGTTGCCTCGGCCGGTTTTGGAACATCGGGCCACTTTAGGGAGGCAAATCTTGACGAGGAGATCCGTATGTTAAAAGTGAATTCCCTGGCACTGATGATGCTCACGCATTATTTCGCCCGGAAGTTTGCGGAGCAGAAAAAGGGTGGAATTGTTTTGATGAGTTCCATTGTGGGTTTTCAAGGGGTTCCCAACGCCTCCCATTACGCGGCTACAAAAGCCTATGTACAGTCTTTGGGAGAAGGCTTGTACCACGAGCTTAAACCTTATGGGGTGGATGTCATAGCTGCTGCTCCCGGTCCAGTGGACACCGGTTTTGGAAAAGTGGCCGATATGCGAATGGAAAACGCCTTAAAGCCCAATGATATAGCCATACCCATTTTAAAGGCCCTCGGCAAGAAGCATACCGTATTTCCCGGATTGCTGACCAAACTATTGGTATCAGGTCTTAGGACCGTACCCAGATGGGGTAAGATACGTATCATGAAAATGGTGATGGGGAAGATGACCGAACATCAGCAAGCATCACTCTAATGTTAAGCGCCATTCAAATGAAAACAACACTACTGTTATGCTCCTTTTTGGTTGCAACAGTTCTGCTCATGGATAATCCAAAAAAAGAATGCTGTTCCCATTTTTTAAAAGGAGAACTGACCGAAATAGAGGGTTATATTGCCTTTAGGGACAGCCTGAACCCTGCGGTTTCCAAAGTGGAAGTGGCTTGGCACCTCGATCATTCCTTGCGCACCATCAATGAAATCCACAAAGCTGTAAAAAAATCAAATCCGGAGAATTACAAAGGAAGGATCAATCTTGGTCGTACCCTACTTTTACTGATCAACAAAATCCCAAGAGGGAGGGCGGAATCCCCTAAAATTGTGACCCCTCCGGAAGTTATCCATACAGACAGTCTGTATGGGCAACTCGCGTTGGCAAGAAAAAATCTTACAGCCTACGACTCGCTTCCCAAAAAGGCTTTTTTTGAACACCCCTATTTGGGAATCATGGATCGCAAAACCTCCAAAAAGTTTCTGGAAATCCATACCGAACACCATCTAAAAATAATAAGGGATATTTTAAAAAAATAAGTTGCTATGAAAAAAAGTGGTTTCATACTTGCCATTGCATTTTGCCTGATTTCCTGTGTATCAACGAAAGAAAAGGTGGCCAGTGGGCAGCCTTATACCGATCAAATCAATTGGCCAAACGCCTACGACCCGAAAAAGGCCGGTTTTTTTGTCCATAATGAAATAGACATTAGGGCATCCCCGGAAACCGTTTGGAACATTTTGATCCAGGCCGAAACCTGGCCCAATTGGTACGAAGGGGCACGAAACGTGGCCATAACAAGTCCGGACGATACAACAATCCTTTTGGAGGATGCTGTCTTTACGTGGAAGACCATGGGACTGAACTTTGAATCTTTTATACGGGAATATGAGCCCTACTCCAGATTAAGTTGGGAATCCAAAAAAAACAGTATTAAGGGGTACCATGCATGGTTGATCGTTCCAACGGACAACGGTTGCAAACTAATAACCCAGGAATCACAAACCGGTTTCCTGACCTTTATGCAAAAGGTATTTCAACCCAGAAAACTGGAGGGCCTACACCAAATTTGGTTGGAAGAAATCATGCAAAAGGCCGAACAAAAAGATTTATGATAAATTTTGGTTACAAATTTCAATTTTGGACGTCCCATTACTATCAATCAAGAACACCAATAATCATGAAAAAAAGTGAGAACAAGTATCGGGAGAAAGAGAAAAAGTTGCAGACAACTCCCTTTACCTTTAAGAAAAGAAAAGCTGTACGCCCTACTTTTGTATGGTGGGGGTGGAAAACCACATAAAAATGAAGAAAATCTCTTGGGCAGTTTCAATTTTAATCATCATTGTTACCGTGGTTTCCATTAGTAATAACCGGGAAAGCGATAGTGACTTTCTGGATGGTCAACTTGTAGAAATAGAAGGTTATTTTGACCAAAGGGCCATCAAAAATGAAGCGATATCCCAAGCTGATGTAGCGTGGCATTTGGATCATATGCTCAAAACCATAAACAGGATTTCGGAAAATTTGCTTCGCTCCGACCCTAATGCGTATACCTCCAAGTTTAATATGCAGCGAATTGTTGTGCATACTTCTGGAATAATCCCCAGGGGCGCAGCCCAATCACCTCCCAGTGTAAGACCCCCGGATGTTGTGCTTTTGGATAGTTTAACGGCGCAACTCCAAAAGGCCCGGCAAAATCTAATAGATATTTCCAGTTTGGATGAAAACGCCTTTTTTGCCCACCCTGTTTTTGATCATTTGGACCGGGACCAATCCCGAAGGTTTTTGGAAATTCATACCAACCATCACCTAAAAATCATTCAGGATATTTTGGAGGAATAATTTGGGAAAGGTTGATTATCTTTAGACAAATCCTGAATATACCAAAATGAAAAAAATAGCGGCCCTATTGCTTGTTGCAGGTTTGATCGGCATCGCATCCTGCAAACCCAAAAAAGAAAACACCACTGATACCAAGGAAACCCAGGAAGAGCTTCCCGTAAAAGTGAAAGGGGAAGAGGTTACCTATGCCACCGATTCCACAAATCTTAAAGGATATATTGCCTATGACGAAAATGTTGCGGGAAAACGTCCTGGAGTTTTAATTGTCCATGAGTGGTGGGGACATAACGATTATGTGCGCCAACGTGCCGATATGTTGGCCGAATTGGGGTATACGGCCATTGCCGTGGACATGTATGGTGATGGCAAACTGGCCGATCATCCCGATGATGCAGGGAAGTTCGCGTCAAGTGTAATGACCAATCTGCCAGAAGCCACGGCACGCTTTAATGCCGCTTTGGACTTGTTAAAGTCCCATGAATCTGTAGATGGTGATAAAATTGGGGCCATTGGCTATTGTTTTGGTGGTAGCGTGGTCTTGACCATGGCCAATTCCGGCGCGGATTTGGATGCCGTGGCGGCATTCCACAGTGGGGTTCAACTTCCGGTAATGCCCAACGACCAACTAAAGGCCAAGGTATTGGTGTGCAATGGTGCTGATGATCCCTTTATCAGTCCTGAATCCATAACCGGTTTTAAAACCGCTATGGACTCCATTGGTGCCGATTATAACTATATCTCCTATCCCGGGGTAAAGCATAGTTTTACAAGTAAGGAAGCGGATGCCAATGGTGAGAAATTTGGATTGCCCTTGGCTTATGACGCGGACGCCGACAAGAAATCCTGGGACAGTTTGCAAGCACTTTTTGCTGAAGCGTTCTGACCCAGTAAATGCAATCAGAGATGCATCGTTAATTAGGCTTAAACCCTAGTTTGTTTAAGTCATAGAAATAGAATTCCTTGGTATCGTTCATGGCCGCAAAAAGGCCATTGGGAAAAGTATCGTTTAATGGGATGGTCACCACCTCACAACCGTCCGTTCCATAAGTGCTTAGATTTACCGCTTTTAGGAATTCGTTTTCCCTTCTTGAGAAGATGTTGAACTCCCCCAGTTGTTGGTTGGAAACAATGACGTATCCCCCACCGTTGGGATAACAGGCAATGGCAATCCCTTCAATATCCTCTAAAAAATGCTCCCCTCCAAAACAGGAAATTTCCGTATTGCCCATACTTGGTTCGGCGTAGTATTTACGAATGCACACGCCCTCGTCGGAATAATAGACATAGCCTTCCGCGTCATCCACGGCAATGGCCTCAATTTCCTTTTGGCCACTATATTTACCAAATTTTCGAACAAGTTCAGCTCGGACACCCAAACTATCCGGTTTTAATACGTACTGATATAAATAGCCCTCCAATGGACCGGTTTTACGTCCAACAATAGTATAGATTGAACTATCCCTTGGGGATTTGTACAGTGCTATTCCCATAGGAAGGTTTTGTTCAAAACCCTTGGCATCCTCAAAAACTGGAAAACCGCCATTATCCAATGGTTTCATATCCGGTACGGAAAACAGGCGAATTTGTTGTTTCTCCCTTTCGGTAAAGGCCAAAAGATCGACCCGTGTGGAGTCATTCAATCGAAATCCGTATTCAATGTCCACATTATTGGGTCTTTGCAGGTTTTTTATGCTTTTGTCCCCAATAATTTTACCGTCCAAATCAAAGGCATAAACGCCCCCGTTGGTTTCTTTATCCGTCCCGAAAACGATGCTTTCGGAAGGATTTTCCGCATTGACCCAAATGGCGGGATCGTCCGTATCGTTGGGGGTTTTCTCGGTAATGATATCAGGAGCAATGGGAGGCAACTTACTTTGATTGCAGGAAAGGAGGGACACGGCAACAAAAACTAAAAAATAGGCTTTCATGAACGAATTTTTAGGAAAAAACCCTGCCCACGGGTAGGAATGGACAGGGAGTGTAACCGATTATTTTTTGAAGACATCATATTTTAAACCAAAAGTAAGGCGTAACCCATAGAATTCCGATTGCTGGGTCCGGTTACTCACGCCTTGGAAAAAGCGCAAGGGCTGGTTTGTGATATTATTGAGGTCCGCATAAATTCTAAGTTTATTGTTAATGGCATAACTGGAGTTAAAATCCAGAAAAAACTGTTCGTCATAGAAACGGTCTTCAAAGGCATTCCCCCCGAGCTCATCGATGTAGGCATCGGAATAGTTTGCCGATAACCGGGCACTGAATCGTTTTCCGGTATAGCCCAGGGAGGCGTTAAACATGTTGGGGGCCGTATTGGGAAGGTCCAAATCGTCTGCCCGTTCATCCCCATCCTCGTTTCGTATGCCATCGGCACTGGAGGTAAGGTGGGTATAATTTAAATAGATGTTGAAGTTTTTGGCAAATCCAGGTAAAAAGTCAAGCTGGCGCTGAAAAGCGAATTCCACACCAAAAATGGAAGCATTGTCCCCATTCAAAGGTTGGAACACATCAAAACCTGCTGTTCCCGGTCCAAAGGAATCATCGGGGGCCTCAGAAATAAAGGTATAGATGAAATCACTGATACGTTTATAAAAAAGTCCTCCAGAAATCACTCCAATACTTTGAAAATAATGCTCTCCCATCAAATCAAAGTTCATGGAGGTTGTGGGATCGAGTTCAGCATTTCCCAGGATAATCTCATTATCGGCATTCACAATTTCTGCCCTGGGAATCAAATCCTCATAGTTGGGTCGTGCCAGGGTATTGCTCCATGCAAATCGTAAAATGGTATTGTTCGTGATATCGTATTTAAGATGTACCCCTGGTAAGATATTGGTGTACGAGGTATCATCGCTTACTTCTTCAACCACCACATCGTCCTCGCCAAAATTCAGACTAAAACCATCCGACTCCAACTGGGTGTTTTCTATTCGGAGTCCTGCCAGGAGACCAAATTTATCCGACAATTTCTGATTTACCATCACATATCCTGCCAGTACATCCTCTCTAATATCAAAGTTTCCCGGTAAAAACTCCTCCAAAACGGGTGAGCCATTGGTCTCGTTCAAATCAAGGCCTCCCAACCAACTTGGGGACGGATAAAATCCTGCGGCATATTCACTGCCAACCAAAAAATCGGGATCGGTCATATCCACCGTGGGAATGCCACCCAAAACGGGAAAGGTATCCTCCAGATCGTATTCGAAGAAATCGTTGTCCCTGGCCTTATTTTTAAACCTTCCCCGAACACCAAATTTTAGCGTTCCATCCTTATCCCCAAAGAGATTTGCCGGTACTTCAACATTTAGGAAAAGGTTGATGTCGTCCTCATCGGTGAATTGGGTCTCATTGGTAATTTCGTCAAACTCAAAAGAGGACAAATCATTGGTGTTTTCAGGGTTTTCCGCGGTCATATTGGGAAACTCCGGATCACTGTTATCAATGTTGGCGATGTACTCCGTTGTATATTGGGCGTAGCGTTCGTCCAAACGTTCTTCGGATGCCCTGGCATAGGATGCCAGCCAGTCGATCTTAACTTTGCCCCATAAATGATTTCCACCAAGCGTATAGTTTTGCATCCGTTGATCTTCAAGCCTTGTATTCTGGTTACGGTCATTGTCTATACCTCCTTTTGTTTCCCTCGCAACTTCAACGGGAAAGCGGGTGGGCGTCCCATTTGTTATCGTAAAGTCCCCTTCTTGAATGTCCTCTGCATCCAAAAGTTCCTGGGCCGTTACAAAACGGTTCTCCCGGTCATCCCTCCAGTTATACATGGTTTTTAGGTAAATGGAGTTGTTGGGATCGAATTGGTAATCCAAATTGACGGAAAAACTTCGTCTCACCCGTTGTACTAAATAAGTACGCTGCTCAAAAACATCCGTGTATGGGTTTACATCCAGTTCCTCTTCATCCCCATCGGCATTGGTGAACGCAAATTCATTGTTCCACTCTGCTTCTATATTGTCGGAACCAAAATCGTTGTCCTGGATTACCGCTCCCAACATCCATCCAAATTTTCCATCTTTCGTCCTATCTCCCAAGAGGAACGAACCATTGAGGTTTCTCCTATCGGTTATGAAGTTGATTCCCGAACCCAGGGTCGCAGAAAGGCGATATCCCTGGGGAGCGGTACGTGTGACCAGGTTTATGGAACCCCCGAGTGCATCCCCATCCATGTCCGGGGTCACTGCTTTGTTTACTTCAATAGTCTGAATCATATCCGAAGGAATCAAATCCATTTGGATATTCCTATTGTCCCCTTCGGCGGAGGGAATACGACTCCCGTTCAAGGTCACGGAATTGAGCTGTGGCGAAAGCCCCCTAACAATAACATTACGTGCCTCCCCCTGATCTACTTGCATTGTAATCCCAGGGATACGCTTAACGGCATCCCCAATATTGGCATCCGGAAATTTTCCAATTTGGTCCGTGGATACTACATTGGTAATGTTCAAATTTGTCCTTTGGGTATTTAGTGCTTTGGCCTGACCACTTAAACCGTGGGCTGCGACCTCAACCTCATCCAACTGGTAATTGGTAGGGGTAAGTTCCACAACCATGCTCGCCGTTTCCCCGCCGCTAACGGCAACATCTTGCGCAATATCACCATATCCTATGTAGGTAATCTGGATAGTATGACTCCCTTCCGGAATTCCAACAAGGGTAAATCGTCCATCAAAATCAGAAATTGTTCCCCTGTTTAAGCTCGAAATAAAAATATTGGCACCAGAAACATAGATGCCATTTTCATCGGAAATTGTACCGGTAATATTTCCTGTTTGAGCATAACTTTCCACCATCCCAAAAAGGGCAAAAAGCGTTACAAACAACACTTTTGATACGTTAATTAGTTTCATGATCTTATTGTATAGGTTTACACTCAAATGTATCACTATCAATTGATTACCATTTAATGTAAATGGCAACAAAAGGGAAACAAACCCGCTTTGGGAGGGAAACAATAGGGCAACAATCACAATTAATTTACATTGCAGTAACCATTGCTAAAACATAGGTGGTTTACAAGTCTACCATGAAGTTGACCAACTCCTCTTTTTGGTCTATGGGAAGTTTTTTTCGAAGTCTGTGTCTTGCTACCCTAACACTATCTGGAGTAACCCTTAAAATGGACGCAATTTCCTTTGAAGATAGGTTAAGGCGTAACAACATTCCCAAACGCATTTCTGCCGGGGAAAGATTACAACCGGACAGGGAAGATAGCTTTTTGATGAAGTTAGGATGGATTTCCTTGAAAAAGTTCATAAACTCGTCCCATTCATCTTCCTGTTGCAAATTGAAGTCTATTTCCTTTACAAGCTCATTTATCTTGAAATTAAGATCCACATTTCGCCGAACAATGCTATTCTTAAGGGTTTTGGACAAATCGAGCAAAATCTTGTTTTTCTGCGCCAAATGAAGACTGTATCTGGACAATGCCGCTGTCTTCAATTGCACTTGTTGTTGCAGGTTTTTCTCCTCAAATGCTTTCTTTTCCAATTCTGCTTTGAGCACGCGTTGTTTGTACTCCTGGAGTTTGAGCTTCGCCTTTCGCTTTCTCCCCAGATAGGTATACAGAATGGTAAGTATGGCCGCAAGGGCAAATAGTGCCACCCACAGTAGGTTTTGATTGGCCTTGCTCACTTTATTTTGTTCCCTCAAAAGCTGTATCTCACCTTCTTTTTTGTGGGTCTCATAAATGGTTTGGAGCACATTGAGCTGATTAGTGTTCTGATTTTCCAGCCCTATTCTGTTGTATTCTTCGGCCTCTGAAAGATAGTGGTGGGCCTGTTTAAAATTCCCCATCAGCACATAGGTTTTGGAAAGGTCCTTATGGGCGCTTTCCAATTGATGGTAATCGGTTATTCCCATTGCTACATCCTTGGCTTTTTGTGTATATGCCAAAGCTTTTTCATAATTCCCGCTTTTTCGATAAATGTCCCCTAAATTGTTCAGCACATTCGCTTCACGCGCCGTTCCCTTTCCCTGTAAATAGTGATGGGATTTGAGAAAATAACCATAAGCAAGGTCATAGTCCCCCAAATCTTCATGAATACTACCGATGTTCTCATAGACCATGGAAATTCCACTATCGTCCTGCAGACTTTGAAAAAGGGAAAGACTTTCTTTTTGATGTTCCAAAGCCTCTACATAGTTTCCTTCTTTTTCATAACATGTTCCCAAAAGGCTTTTTGAAACGGCCCTCCCTTTGGTATAATCCAAGATATTGGAAATGTTTGCCCCTTCCGTAAAGTATTGCAGTGCCAACCCAAATTTATGGGTCGATAGATGTACTTTTCCAATGCAATTGTTCACTATGACCTGGAGCGTATCTTCGGGAGGGGTTCCTAATAGCTTCAATGATTGGTTAAACTGTTCGATTGCTTCGGAATACACCCCTGTATTTCGATAAAATTCCCCAAGTTCCCAATGCCTTTTTGCCACTATAGGGGAAGAAGCCCCCTTTTTCGCTTCTTCAAGCCCGGATTTGAGTTCAAAAAAAATGGAGTCAGATTGTTTATTGTGCGACAAGAACCCTTTGTAAGACTGTGCAAACAGGGCTTCAGCAACGACCAGAAAGCAAATGTAAATCCCCTTCTTCATCCTTTGATCCTTTTAAAGAGGGAAGGATACTAATCCTAATGGTACGGTATATTATTATAGCTTTATTAAAACATTAAGACCTGTTTAGGAATTTATGATTGGAATTGTTATGGACCATTTTAGTGCGGAACGAGGCACGACATGGCGAAAGCTATGGGCGAGCCAGTGCGATGGAAAAGCATAGCCATGGTTATGGACTAAAATTTTAACGATGGACCGTGCAAAAAGGGACTTAAGAAAATAATTGACAGATTCCCAAACAGGATCTAAAAACAAAAACCCCTGATAGTACTATCAGGGGTCTGTTTTATGTGAAGAGGTCGTTTCGTTAAGCCTCCGGAACTATGGAAACGTAGGATTTCCCTCCTGTTTTCTTTTCAAACTTAACGGTTCCGTCCACCCTTGCGTGCAAGGTATGGTCCTTACCGGCATATACGTTCTCACCTGGGTTGTGCTTTGTACCCCGTTGACGAACAATAATATTGCCTGCAACTGCTTTTTGGCCACCAAAAATCTTAACGCCCAAGCGTTTCGATTCTGATTCCCTACCGTTTTTAGAACTACCTACACCTTTCTTGTGAGCCATGATGTTTCGTTTTAAATTTTATTTGCTCAAAGCTTCAATAAGCTCTGCTTTTTTCATTGATGAGATTCCTGTGATTCCAGCAGCTTTGGCCATTTCCTTTAGCTCTGCCACCGTTTTACTGCTCAAGTCGGTCGTAGCCTTTGGGGCTGCTTCCTTTTTGGGGGCCGTCTTTGGAGCTTCGATCTTTTCTTCTTTTGGGGTAACGGCCCTAGCTTTAGGTTTTACCACTTTTTCCTTTGCAGGGGTAGCTTTTTTTGCACCTTTTGCGACAATACCTTCAACCAAAATTTCGGTCAAATACTGTCTGTGACCATTTTTCTTTCGGTAACCCTTCCTTCTCTTTTTCTTAAAGACAATGACCTTGTCCCCTTTTAGGTGCTTTACCACTTTTGCCTCAACAGCTGCACCTTCTATGACCGGGGCGCCAATGGTAACGTTTCCATTATCTTCCAAAAGAAGGACTTTGTCAAAAACTACCTTTTTGCCCTCTTCCGTCTGCAAACGGTGAACGTACACTTTCTGGTCTTTTGCAACTTTAAATTGCTGCCCTGCCATCTCTACAATTGCGTACATATCTATTCTATTGATTTATAATTAGTGCCATTCTGCGAATAGCGGGTGCAAATATACTGCTAATTCCCTAATTCACAAGTAGTGCAAGCGGTTTAAGTATTATTTTTTGGGATTATTGGAAGCTTTGAACAATTGCATGAAAGTCAGGGTAAGTACAATGGTGGTAGCGATTCCCATAATGAATACCGTAAAAAACACAATTCCCTTGAAATTGGAATAGTCCTTGGCCCAAACCTCGGAAAGCTCGTCCAAAAATGAAGGGCTTAACTCGGTGGAGTATAACGCAAAGAATACGGTGAAAAATAGTGTGGCAACGACACCAGTGGTTATCCCCGCCTTGAATCCACTCCCATAGGTGAATTTAGAGCCTTCCCTGATCTTGGTATATTTTATGGTCTCATAAATGGCAAAGCCCGTGATAACTCCATTGAACAAACTAAAGAAGACGTTAATGTGTTTGCCCAGGAGGGACAAAATCAAAAAATAGGCCACCAAACAAGCACTGGTCACCAATCCAAAACGAAAGGGAAGGGATAAGGTTTTCATTTTCAATACTTTTCTTATCCACTTAAGATAAAAAAATGAATTGTATAAATTATTGTTAATCACTTCTTATTTTCCATACAGCTGTTTATTTTAGAATTTTTGTAACAAATACAAGTGTTACTCGACACTTATTGAACTAAATTTATTCTAAACACTAAAAAATGAGAAGATTTTACATTGCTCTTAGCCTGCTCCTTATGGGTACTGGAATGCTCAGTGCACAGGAAGTGGCTTTTGAGGAGTATGATTTGGATAATGGACTCCACGTGATCTTGCACCAGGACAATGGTGCCCCAGTAGTAACCACATCGGTAATGTACCATGTGGGAGGAAAGGACAGAACCGAAGGCAGAACAGGTTTCGCCCATTTTTTTGAACACCTTCTTTTTGAGGGGACCAAAAATATTGAAAGGGGAAAATGGTTTGAAATCGTATCTTCAAATGGCGGAAAAAACAATGCCAACACCTCCCAAGATCGCACGTATTATTATGAAGTGTTTCCTTCCAACAATCTTCAGTTGGGCCTCTGGATGGAATCCGAACGCATGTTACATCCGGTCATAGACCAAAAAGGTGTGGACACCCAAAAAGAAGTGGTTAAGGAGGAAAAGAGACTCAGATATGATAATACGCCCTATGGCTCTTTCCTAACGGTCCTTGGAAAAAACCTTTTCGACAAACATCCTTACAAAGACCCTAACATAGGCTATATGAAGGATTTGGATGCAGGGACATTGGAAGATGTTGAGGCCTACAACAAAAAATACTATGTTCCCAACAATGCTGTTCTGGTCGTAGCCGGAGACTTTGACATTCCCTCGACAAAAAAAATGATCCAGGATTATTTTGGCTCCATCCCAAGAGGTGCGGATATTGTTAGAAACTATCCCAAGGAAGACCCCATTATCGAGCAGCGGACAGCCAACGCTTACGATGCCAACATTCAAATACCGGCTATTGGTCTCGCTTATAGAACCCCGGGATTTAGGGAAAGGGATGCTTACGTATTGGATATGATTTCCACCTATTTAAGCGATGGCAAAAGTTCCAAGCTGTACAAAAAAATGGTCGATGAGCAAAAACAGGCGTTACAAGTAGGGGCATTCAATATTGGACAGGAAGATTATGGCATGTACCTGGTTTTTGCATTGCCTGTTGGGGAAACCAGCCTTGATGTTTTGAAAGGGGAAATGGAGGAGGAAGTCACCAAGGTACGGGACGAACTTATTTCGGAAAGAGATTACCAAAAACTACAGAACAAATTTGAGAATGACTTTGTGAATTCCAACTCAAGCGTGGAAGGCATTGCAAATTCCCTGGCAAGATATCATATGTTATATGGCGACACCAATCTTATCAATAAGGAGATCGATATCTATCGTTCCATTACCAGGGAAGAGATCAAGGAAGTGGCAAATAAATACTTAAAGCCTAACCAAAGTGTCATTATCAATTACCTCCCCGGAGAAAAAACCGAATTTTAAGATGTATCAAATGAAAAACTATATAGCTATTTTCGTTTTTGCTTTCCTGGCCTTTGCCCTCAATGCCCAAGTTGATAGAAGCAAGCAACCACAGCCCGGTCCAGCACCGAAGATCAACCTATCGGAGCCAAATACTTTTGAACTGAGCAATGGCCTTAAGGTCATGGTGGTTGAAAACAATAAATTGCCCAGGGTCAGGATTCAATTGGATATTGACAACCCACCCGTCCTGGAAGGTGAAAAAGCTGGGGTTTCTTCGCTCATGGCCAGCATGCTGGGGAATGGCTCCACTACCGTTCCAAAAGACGAGTTCAATGAAGAAGTGGATTTCTTGGGGGCAACCATAGCCTTTGGTGCAAAAAGTGCTTTTGCAAGTTCCCTGTCCAAATATTTTCCAAGAATATTGGAATTGATGGCTGACGCAGCCATTAATCCCAACTTCACGGAGGAAGAGTTTGAAAAAGAAAAAGCGAAACTTATCACTGGGTTGAAAACGCAGGAAAAAGACGTTTCCGCCATTGCCAGGAGAGTGCAGTTGGCCCTTGGCTATGGAAAGAACAACCCAGATGGCGAATTCATCACGGAGGAAACCGTCAATACTGTTGCACTTGCGGATGTACAACAGTATTATCGTAAAAACTTTGTCCCTGCAAACGCTTATTTAATTGTGGTGGGCGATGTAACTTTTGATACGGTAAAGGAACTTGTTACCAGTGCATTTACGCCATGGACCAGGGCGGTGCCCCCCACTTTAACGTATGGCAAGCCTGTGGATGCCCAATATACGCAGATCAATTTTGTGGATGCTCCAAACGCTGTGCAGTCCGAAGTGTCCGTTCAAAATTTGATTGAGCTACAAATGAAGGATGAGGATTACCTCCCCGCTTTAATAGCCAACCAAATTCTCGGTGGCGGTGGCGAAGGAAGATTGTTTTTGAACCTTAGGGAAGACAAGGGGTATACCTATGGCTCCTATTCCAACATCAGAAATGATAAATATGGCCCAACCCGCTTTAATGCTTTTGCCCAGGTAAGAAATCAAGTTACGGACAGTTCGGTAGTTCAAATACTAAGTGAGATTGATCGGATTCGTAAAGAACCGGTTTCCCAAAAAGAATTGGCAAACACCAAGGCCAAATATGCCGGTAGGTTCGTTATGGCGCTGGAAAACCCGGAAACGGTCGCCCAGTACGCGTTAAATATTGAAAAGGAAGATTTACCCAAGGACTTTTATAAAACGTACCTGGAGCGAATAGACGCCATAACCACCGATCAGGTACAGAACGCCGCGCAAAAGTATTTCTCCACGGATAATGCACGTATCGTAGTTGTTGGAAAGGGAAGTGAGGTGTTGGAGAACCTGGAAAAAGTGCAATTCAACAACAAAAAGGTCCCCGTTCTTTTTTACGACAAATACGCCACTAAGACCAGTAAACCAGATTACAATGCGGCCATTCCGGAGGGGATTGATGCTACGGCTGTTTTGGAGAAGTATATTGAGGTTATCGGCGGCAGGGAAAAGTTAGAGGCCATCACGTCATTTTCCATGATTGCCGAAGCCACCTTACAAGGCCAAACTTTGGAATTGGTCATGAAGAAAAGCGATAACAATAAATTTTTGCAAGACGTTAAAATGATGGGGAATTCCATGCAGAAGCAGGTAATAGATGGCAATAAGGGCTATAGCATGGCTATGGGCCAGCGAAAGGAACTCACTCCGGAAGAGATTGAAAAAATGAAGGCCGAAGCCACTACATTTCCTGAAATCAACTATTTAATTGCCGGTGATGTAAGCTTGGAGGGCGTAGAGCCCGTAGGCGCTAAAAAAGCATATAAAATCAAGATTTCCGACAATAAAACCGCATACTATGATGTAGAGACGGGATTAAAGGTAAAGGAGGTCTCGGTGCAGGAGGCACAAGGCCAAATGGTTGAAGCATCAATTGAATTCGCGGATTATAAGGAAGTCTCCGGAATACAATTCCCTTTTAGGCTCATGCAATCTGCCGGTCCAATGAACTTTGAATTTATGGTTAAGGAGATTAAAATCAATGAAGGTGTCAGTGCGGCGGATTTTGAATAATCCCCTTACTTAAAAATTCATAAAAGGCGTTCTTAGAGCCTATTTGGGAATTTGTGATTGGAATTGTTATAGGCCATTTTTTAGTGCGGAACGAGGCAAAATTTTTGTGCATAGCCATAGTTATGGACTAAAATTTTAACAATGTGCCGTGCAAAAAGGGACATAAGAAAACAATTGACAAATTCCCAAACAGGCTCTTAAAATAGGAGCGCCTTTTATATTTTTGTGGAACAACACCAGAATCCATGAAATCAAAACTACTTAGCTTTTCCTTCATAGCTTTTCTCGTATTTTCACTCTCTTGCAAACAAGAAAAGAAAGAAGCGGCCCAGTCCACCCAAATGCAGAATGTCATGGCCATTCATGACGAAGTAATGCCCAAAATGGGCAAATTGGGCAAGTTGGTAGGGGAATTAAAAAGCAAGGTCGATACCACTGAAACTGGCAAACAATATGAAGTTGCCATGAAAAATCTACAAAATGCCCATGATTCCATGATGGATTGGATGAGGGGATTTGGAGATCGATTTGATTCTGATGAAATCCTTAATGGCAAGGAACTCACCCCACAAAAGCAAAAGTGGTTGGATGAAGAGGAAGAAAAGGTAAAGGCAATGCGTGAACAGATAAACTCCAGTATCGAACGCGCGGAGGCCCTATTGGGGAAATAAATAGTTTTGTCCAGGACCCAATGTCCCCAGGGTTCACCCCATATTTCTTATAATCCCAAGTGGATAAGTTGATTCTGCTATGTGCCGTTAGCACAAGTTAAAGTAGGGTTAAAGTCCAATATGTGGCCATATCTTACGACCAATTAGTAAAATTGGTCATGAAATTTGTTTTTGGCACCCTGCTTTTTTCGCTACTGGTCATCTCCTCGTTTCTGCTATGGACATTTGAAAACCAATCCAAAACTGAACGTATTTCCAAACCAGTCTCGCCAACACAGAAGGAGGATGGAAGTTTGCTTTTTTTTCAGCTGCTTTCCACACCTGATAAAGCTGCCCAAGACGCTATCATCAAAAAGATAGGCGACCATTGGAAGGAAAGCTATGAAATTTTGTTATTGGAGTCGTTCTATTTTTCGAATAGTCCACGGGTGAGGACCCTGTTAACTGAACTTTTTCAGGAGAAAACCAAGCAGCCGGTCGATACTGATCTGAATTCCTGGTTTCAGTACGTATGGAACAAGGAACCCAGCTATACTCCGGATTACTTTGAATTTAAAGCCAATCTCTATCGCGGTATAGACCGCAAATTCGAAAACTATTTTAAGGATAGGGTCAAAGAAAGCCTAATTCGTTTGGACGAGGTACGGTGGGGAGGCGTACTTCAAGATGGAATTCCACCCTTGCGACAGCCTAAAATGATATCCGCCAAAAAAGCTACCTACTTAAGGGATGGCAACATCGTTTTCGGTATTGAGGTGAATGGGGAGGCCAGAGCGTATCCAAAGCGTATCCTGGCTTGGCATGAAATGTTTGTGGACTCCATTGGTGGTGTTCCCCTGGCAGGTGTCTATTGCACTTTATGTGGAACGGTTATCCTCTATAAGACCGCGCATAAAGGAAAAAACCATGAACTGGGGACAAGCGGGTTTCTATACCGCTCCAATAAGTTGATGTATGATAAGGCCACACAATCGCTATGGAGCACATTGGAAGGAAAACCCGTTATAGGCCCCTTGGTGGATAAAGGTATTGCATTGGAATATATGAGCGTTGTCACCACTACATGGGGACAATGGAAAAAATTGCATCCAGATACTTCCGTACTTTCCCTGGATACAGGTCATAGCAGAAATTATGGGGAAGGTGTTGCTTATAAAGAATACTTTGCCACGGACGATTTAATGTTCACTGTTCCCAAAATTGATACGGCACTAAAGAATAAAGATGAAATCCTATCCATTAGGCTTCCCCAGAAAACGGACAAAAAACTGGCCATAGCCAGTAAATACCTTAGAAAGAACAAGATATATCAATCCAATCTGGATGGGATTCCCTTTACCGTTTTTACGGATAGGACAGGAGCACATAGGGTATATTTTACCGAGGGGTTTCAATTTAAGGACTATGACAAGGGGGTGGTATATGATCAAAATGGAGTACAATGGACCTTGACCGAAGCTAAAATGGTACGTTCAACGGGGAAGGAATTGGCTCGCTTTCCTACACATAATGCCTTTTGGTTCGGCTATAAGGCCGCATTTCCCGATACGGAGTTGATCAAATGACAAATACTCACCAGTGCAAACTTTCCATTATCCTGCGAATGTCCTTCTGTAGATAAACCGCTGCCGGATAGATGGAGTCATAATTTGGTTTGGCATAGAAATATAGGGAACCCGTAACAAAGTGGTTAATGCTATCCGTAACATAGAACTGGGACTGTGAAGCGGCATTTCCCGTAACTTCATAAAACATACCGTACACCTTTTCCCTGGTATTGACAAAAGGTTGTTCAATGATATTGTCCGCTTTTACCACATGTTCGTAAGAAAGCCTTTGGGCATCGGTGAGCAAGGTATTTAGATTATTGTCCACGGGTTTATAGGTAAGATAGATGGAACCTTTCATCATGGGATAATCCAACACCATGGAACAATCGTTTTTGGCGGTAATAAAGGACAGTTCATTCTTGGCAAAACCAAATTCACAACCCTCTTCCCCAAACTCCTTGTACTCCCCATTTGGAAACTCCAATCGTAACATGGCCTTAGGTTTGGGAATCGTGTGTTCCCCACAACCCCATAGCATTAAAAACAGTAAAAACAGCATTGGATTACGTCCCATTGGGCAGATTTATTTTTATTTGTTTCAATCGCTTTTTATCCAATCCCTCTACAGTGAACAGGTAGTTATCAAAGGATATTTTTTCCCCTCTTTTTGGAAAGCTACCGGAGATTTCCAAAACAAATCCAGCTATGGTCTCCGATTCCCCTTTTTGCTGTTCAAATAAATCCTGTTCATCATCCGGCATTTTGATCACTTTGTAAAAATCCTTCAAGTTGGTCTTTCCTTCAAAGACATAGGTGTGTTCATCCAGTTTGGAATAGGTAAGGTCCTCATCATCGAACTCGTCACTAATGTCCCCAACTATTTCTTCGATAATGTCCTCCAAGGTTACGATTCCCGAGGTCCCCCCATACTCATCCACCACAATGGCCATATGTTTTTTCTGCTCTTGAAACTCCAGTAATAGATCATCCAGCTTTTTGTTTTCAGGAACAAAGTAGGGCTCTCGTAACAAAGACATCCAATTAAAGGATTTTCGTTCCAGATAGGGCAATAGATCCTTAACATACAACACCCCCACCACATTGTCCATATGTTCCGAGAACACCGGAATCCTGGAATATCCGTTCTTTTTGATTTCTTCCAATACCTCGGAGAACTTCATTTCTTCGTTTAGGGCGAAAATATCCAGTCTAGGGCGCATGACCTGTTTCGTATCCGTATTTCCAAAAGTGACGATTCCCTCAAGGATTTTTTGCTCTTCTTTTGTAGTATCCCCTTCTGAGGTCAGTTCCAAAGCCTGGGATAATTGATCCACACTTAAATTGGATTTTTGCCTTCCCAACCGTTCATGCAAAAATAGGGTGGCGGAGCGCATGGGTGAACTAAATGGCGTAAATAGATAATCCAGTACCCGCAAGGGGTAAGCCATAAAATGGGCAAATTGGATCCGATTGCGGTTGGCGTAAATTTTAGGAAGTATCTCCCCGAACATCAAAATCAAAAAGGTGGCCATAACAACCTCAAGTAAAAAACGAACGGAAATGAACCCGAATAGCAATTGCTTTATATTACCAAAAAGGACATCCCCAATATCACTAAAAAGCAATACAATCCCTATGTTAATGGTATTGTTTGCTATAAGAATGGTGGCCAGTAACTTCTTGGGTTTGGAAAGCAGTTGTACCACCAAGCCCCCCCTTTTGGTGTTTTCCTCAGAAATGGAATTAATATCGGTTTGCGAAAGTCCAAACAAGGCTACTTCTGCACCGGAGATAAGTGCCGAACAAAGTAGGAGTAAAAAAAGAACACCCCACTTTATGGCCAATATCCCATCAAAAACAGCTAATACGATCGCACTATGGGGCTCAGGATCCAATTAAAAGGGTTCTAATCGTTAAAATGGCAAATCATCATCTTCCTCCATTGTGGAAGGAGTTGGACTAATGCTCCCTTGGGGAGTTGACCCTTGGACCTGTTCGGTGGTGCCGGGTGTTGAAGCTTGTACTTCATTTTTGTTGGTCAAAAAAGTAAAATCCTGTACATGGACCTCGGTAGTATATCTGGTATTACCATCCTCTCCCTGCCATTGTCTATTTTTTAAGCGGCCCTCAACATATACTTTGTCCCCTTTACTAAGGTATTTTTCGCATATTTCAGCCGCTTTATTGCGCACTACGATATTATGCCAGTCCGTATTGGTGATTTTCTCGCCTGTTTGCCTGTTGGTATAGGTTTCGTTCGTAGCCAATGGGAATCGCCCAACACAACCGCCTCCTTCAAAATAATGTACTTTTACCTCATCTCCCAGATGGCCTATCAACATCACTTTGTTTACTGTTCCGCTCATAACTATTTATTTGTCAAAAATAGTGATTTTTAAACCTTTTGATAAAGTCGGCTATCAAAACAGGTACGGGGAATTCCTCAACTTTTGACCATGGAATGCCCCCTTCCATTTTAAAATGGCCCTCAACGATCCAAAAGGTTGTTTTTAAATGTTGATGGGACAATTTATGGACAATGGGCTCCGAATTAAAGCGGACAACCGAAGCCTTGTCCTTATCTGGCAGATGCTCCAAAGCCTTGGCCTTCAATTCATTTTCAGTAGTACTGCCATTGGTCTCCAGCAGGGGAAATTGATAGAGTCCTTGCCAAATTCCCTTTCCCTTGCGTTGTTCCAGCACTGTATTCCCATTCGCATCCAAAAAAACCAAATAGTTAAAATTTCGTTCTTTGATCGTTGTCTTTTTCAATTTGATGGGAAGTTCCAAAACCCGATTCTTAGCCAATGCCACACAACTTTCCTTAAGGGGGCAATGCAGGCAATACGGCTTTTTTGGAGCGCATTGAATGGCACCAAACTCCATAATGCCCTGATTATAATCCCTAATATTATCCAAGGACATGACCTTTTTGGCCAATTCCTTAAAATACTTCACCCCTTCGGTGGAATTAATGGGTAAATCCACACCAAAATATCTGGAAAGCACGCGATAAACATTGCCATCAACAACGGGTTGTGGTTCATTAAAGCAGATAGACGCAATGGCACTGGCCGTATAATCGCCCACACCCTTCAATTTAAGAAGACCTTCATAGGTTGTGGGAAACTCACCACCATGTTCCTGTACTATGGTTTTAGCCGTGGCATGCATATTTCTGGCCCTGGAATAGTACCCCAGTCCCTGCCATAATTTCAATACCTGTTCCTCCGTGGCCCTGGCCATATCAAAAACGGTTGGAAAATAGGCTACGAACTTTTCATAATAGGGCAGGCCTTGTGCCACACGTGTCTGCTGCAGCATTATTTCGGACAACCAGATTTTATAGGGGTCCACGGTCTGTCTCCAAGGGAGTTCCCTTTTATTTTGTTCGTACCAATGCAGAATCTTTTTTGAAAAATCCATAAGGGTCAAATACTATTTCTAAGGGTAGGGAGTTTATATACTTAAATTTTAGGGCATTATACAAAACATTTATATATTTGCAAGCCTAAAAAAAACCAATTTATATATACGAAATGACGAAAGCAGATATTGTATCTAAAATCTCTGAAAAGCTGGGGATTGAAAAAGGAGACGTACAAGCAACGGTTGAATCATTTATGGAGGAAGTGAAGAACTCCTTGGAGAATGGGGATAATGTTTATTTAAGGGGTTTTGGAAGTTTCATTATCAAGACGCGAGCGGAAAAAACTGGAAGAAACATATCCAAAAATACCACCATTAAGATTCCGGCACACAACATTCCCGCATTTAAACCGGCCAAGGTTTTTGTGGAGGGGGTTAAAAGTAATGTGCAGGTAAAGTAATCGAGTAACATTAAAGCATCACTATATGCCTAGCGGTAAGAAAAGAAAAAGACATAAGGTGGCCACCCACAAGCGTAAAAAGCGCAGAAGAGCCAACCGACACAAGAAAAAGTAGTCGCCACCGACTACTTTTTTGTTTAACGTTCTTTGACATAACTGGACAACTATTTCCATTAAAATCGATTAATAATCGGAAATACATCATTGTATAATCTAGGTTGCTCCCAAGATAGGGCAACCACAAAATTGACATAAAGGTGAATAGAGAATTAATAGTACGCTCTAGTTCGGATGCTGTCGATTTTGCCTTGTTAAAAGATGGAAAATTAATAGAGCTTCACAAGGAAGAGGATAACAATAGTTTCTCGGTAGGTGACATTTTTTTGGCTAAAATAAGAAAGCCTGTCACCGGGTTAAATGCGGCCTTTGTAAATGTTGGTTATGAAAAGGATGCTTTTCTGCATTATCATGACCTTGGACCGCAACTTTCTACCCTTCTTAAATTTGTTAAACTGGCCCGGACCGGAAAGCTAAAGGATTTCTCCCTCAAAAATTTTCCATTTGAAAAAGATATTGATAAGAATGGCGGTATCAACGAAGTTGTTAAGGCCAATCAATCCATTTTAGTGCAAATTGTAAAAGAACCCATTTCCACCAAGGGTCCGCGAATAAGTTCGGAACTTTCCATAGCAGGACGTTACTTGGTCATGGTTCCTTTCTCCGATCGCGTTTCCGTTTCCCAAAAAATAGAGAGCAGACAGGAAAAGGACAGGTTAAAAAGACTGGTTACCAGCATTAAACCTAAAGGGTTCGGAGTTATTATTCGCACTGTTGCAGAAGGCAAAAAAGTGGCGGAACTGGATAGGGATCTGCAAAATCTGCACCACAAATGGATTGCCATGTGCAAGACCCTAAGAAGAGCGGGACACCCTTCAAAAGTCTTGGTAGAGATGAATAGGGCCTCATCCATTTTACGAGACGTTTTTAATGATTCTTTCACCGGTATTCATGTAGATGACGAATCCCTTTATGAAAATATAAAGGATTATTTGCATGAAATTGCACCGGAAAAGGAATCCATCGTAAAGCAGTACAAAGGGACTTCCCCAATTTTTGAGAAGTTCGGCATTGAGCGTCAAATAAAAACTTCTTTTGGAAAAACGGCATCCATGAGCAGGGGTGCTTATTTGGTCATTGAACATACCGAAGCCCTTCACGTAATTGACGTGAACAGTGGAAACCGTTCCAACAAGGCAAAAAACCAGGAAGATACAGCATTGGAGGTAAACCTATTGGCAGCTACCGAGATAGCCCGCCAATTGCGATTACGCGATATGGGAGGTATCATTGTTGTTGACTTTATTGATATGACAAGAGGTGAACATCGAAGAAAACTCTTCGACCACCTTAGGGAAGAAATGAAAGATGATCGTGCCAAGCACAAAATTCTTCCTCCCAGTAAATTTGGATTGGTCCAAATTACAAGGCAACGGGTACGTCCTGAAATGAATATCAAAACCAGTGAGGAAAACCCCAATGGCAACGGGAAAGAAGTAGAAGCTCCCATAGTTTTGATAGATAAAATCAATGTAGAGCTGGAAAGAATCCTAAAAGGAAAGCATACCAACAATGGCATTGTATTGAACTTACATCCATTTATTGCAGCCTACCTCAGCAAAGGATTCCCATCCATACGGACAAAATGGTTTTTAGAGCATAAAAAATGGGTGAAAATACAGCCCAGGGACGCCTATACCTATTTGGAATATCGATTCAAAGATAAAGATGGTAAGGTTTTAAAATAAGAAAAAAGCGACTTCGGAAACGGCGTCGCTTTTTTGTTTTTTACATTTGGGACATGTACCATTCCAAAGGTTATACCGTGGCAGAAGCCACCAAAAAAATAGAAAAGTACTGTGCGTATCAAGAGCGTTGCCATAAGGAAGTGGTCGAAAAATTAAAGGGTTTTGGAATGATTCCAGAAGCCATAGACCATATTGTGGCCCACCTCATCAAAGAAAATTATCTTAATGAGGAGCGTTTTGCCAAAAACTTTGCCAGAGGCAAGTTCAGAATTAAAAAATGGGGCAGAAACCGTATTGTAAATGAATTGAAAATGAAAGCCATTTCCCGTTTCAACATTCAGTCTGCCTTAAGGGAAATCCCGGAAAATGACTACTTGGAAACGTTGGATGACCTAGCCCATAAACGCCTATCCGAAATCAACGAAGCCAACCCTCAAAAAAGGAAAAAGAAGCTTGTGGATTATTTATTGTACAGGGGTTGGGAAACCGCTCTGGTATATGAAAAAATCAAGGAATTGATTTAAGCGGTACGCATTAAATCATTTGTTCTTTTTACGGCTTCCTCATTTTTCCAGTCGATCCATTCCTGCCCTTTTCGCCTTCGCATAAAATTATCGTAGTAACGCATAAAAAAGATATTGTACACGGCCCTCAAAAAATTCTTGGGCTTTCTGGCAACGGCCCTCAAACTCATTGAAAATCCCGGCGTGATATATTTCATATGGTGCCAATAGCCTTCAGGAATATACAGAACATTGCCGTGCTGCAAACGTGCTATATGGCCTTTGGCATTCTTTAGTGCTGGCCATTGTTCAAAGTCCGGAGCATCAAAATCGATATCCTCCCTCGTAATTAAGGAATGCGGTATTTTATAGAGATGCTTACTTTCTGACTGGGAAAACAAGATACATTGCTTTTTGCCTGCAAAATGAAAGTGAAAAATATTGGCCAGATCAATATCATAATGCATAAATGTATGTGAGTTTCTACCACCAAAGAATAACATGGGCAGTCCTTTCATTAGTCTGATCCCAAAATTTGGATATGTAAAGTCCTCCTGGAGTATAGGGACTTCCTTAAGGACATTCCAAAGGAAAATGCGATATTTTGTGGGTTCGCTTTTTAGTAAATCAATATAATCCGCCATTTTCATTTTGGCGTGCGGCTCATTGAATCCTTCATCATGTTTTACGGGGCGATCGTCATAAAGGGGTACTTCCTTATCTCCGGCAATCTTTTTCATATACTCAAGATCCCACTTTTCAAAAGCGGGCCAATCTTCAATACAATTTTCAATTACCACCGGTTTTTGCGGCCTAAAGTAATCTCTTAAAAATACTTCTTTGGTCAGGGTCTTTACCCTAGGAATTTGTGTTAGGTTAAGTTCCAAAACTAAAAAGTTGAAACAACTAATTTAGTAAAAAGCTCCCTTATGTTGGAAAGCCCTTACTTTTCAACAGCTATTTTCCCTTTTGCTTTGGCGGCCTCATTGCGTTCAATAGTATGTCCGGGACGTGACCATTTGGGTTTCTCCCCCAGAGATTCGTAGTTGGACGCATGGGCTTCCACCGTCTTGGGCTGCGGATGTTTCTCAAAT
Source organism: Muricauda sp. SCSIO 64092 (assembly GCF_023016285.1). Lineage (GTDB taxonomy): Bacteria > Bacteroidota > Bacteroidia > Flavobacteriales > Flavobacteriaceae > Croceivirga. The sequence goes on along the minus strand of NZ_CP095413.1, from coordinate 2,859,819 downwards.
GCTTTTTGTGGATTCAATCCCAGTTTTCTGAACAGTTCCATATCCTCATTAACATCAGGATTTGGGGTTGTCAATAATTTATCCCCGGCAAAAATGGAGTTCGCCCCGGCAAAAAAGCACATGGCCTGTCCCTCCCTGCTCATTTCTGTCCTACCAGCGGATAAACGAACCTGGGTCTTGGGCATTACGATTCGGGTGGTAGCCACCATTCTGATCATTTCCCAAATCTCTACAGGTTTCTCATCTTCCATGGGAGTTCCTTCCACAGCTACCAAAGCATTGATGGGAACGGACTCGGGCTGCGGATTTAAACTCGAGAGGGACACCAGCATTCCCGCGCGGTCCTCCAGTTTCTCACCCATTCCTATAATCCCTCCACTACAAACGGTAACATTGGTCTTACGGACGTTTTCTATGGTCTGTAGCCTATCCTCATATCCTCTGGTGGAAATCACTTCCTTGTAGTATTCTTCCGAAGTGTCCAAATTATGGTTATAGGCATATAATCCTGCTTCTGCCAAACGTTTGGCCTGGTTTTCCGTAACCATCCCCAACGTACAGCAGACTTCCATATTCAATTTGTTGATGGTACGGACCATTTCCAGCACCTGATCAAACTCAGGTCCGTCCTTTACATTACGCCATGCAGCGCCCATACATACCCTTGAGCTACCGGATGATTTTGCCCGAAGTGCCTGTGCCTTTACATGTTGAACGGACATTAAATCATTTCCATCAATATCCGTATGGTACCTGGCCGCTTGCGGACAGTAACCACAGTCTTCCGAACAACCTCCGGTCTTAATGGAGAGGAGTGTGGACACCTGTACGGTATTTGGGTCGTGATGTTCCCGGTGCACCGTTGCCGCCTCATACAGCAACTCCATTAACGGTTTATTGTAAATCTTAAGGATTTCTTCTTTGGTCCAGTTGTATCTTGTCTCTGTCATAATAGCAAAAGTAAGATTATCAAAAATAGGGTATCCTGACGAATCTCATGTTTTAAATGTAAAAGAGACGGTCTAAAATTGAAAAAACTATCTTGATTTTCCACACTCTAGGCTTTTTGCAACAAAACACTTACCGCATTGCCCCCAAATCCCACGGCATTGACCAAAATCCTTTCAAATCGTTTTGGTACGCTGGAATAGGTTACAAAAGGAACGGGTATTGCCAATTGATGATGCAACATTAAACAGGCCATTTCAATGCTCAACATTCCCGATGCTCCAAAAGTGTGGCCTATTTTCCATTTGTTGGTGGTCATAAAAGGGACTTGTTTTCCAAATGTCCGATGTACGGCTTCTATCTCGGACAGATCCCCCTTTATTGTTCCCGGGCTATGCATCACAATCGCATCGATCTCATGCGGGGAAACATCACTCATGGCCATTTTCATGGAATCTTGAAAGCATTTGGCATCTAAGGAAAGGGAGACATTATGCTCCAATAACTCGGTGGCATAACCTATTCCAATGATTTTGGCCAAAGAATTACTTGGTGTTCCCCTTTCCAAACAAGCCATGGCCGCACCTTCACCCAGCACCATGGTATTACTTTTCTTTTTAACGTCCATGGCACTGCACGGATAGGTCCGCTTTGCGTTGGAGTAAATTTTTAGTGCTTGCATCTGGGCCACGGTAAAAGAAGTCAATGGTGCTTCACTTCCACCGACCAAAAACTTATCCGCCATTCCGCTTTGCAACCATGCCACCCCATTCAACAGGGCATGCAACGCTGTGGAGCAGGTAATGGAATGTGAAATCACGGGGCCTGCTGTCTGCAAATCATGGGCCACCCAGGAAGAGATATTGCCCAGGGTGGTTGTAGGGGAGGTCAGTGTTGAGACCTTTCCGGTATTTTTAAACTCATCATGGAAAGCTTCAAACAAAGCCGTTGCGCCCCGGGATGAACCTATATTTATTCCAAAACTTGGCCGTTCCGCAGCATCGGAACACCAAGTTGTTTGTTTCAACACCTTTCTTGAGGTATAAATGGAAAACAGTACGGATTCATCCAAGTCCTTGTATTTGGAATCTGATTCACGAAGCTTGCCAATGGCCTCTTTTTCGGAATGGGGCAGTTCGCCAACCCATACTTTTTTACCGTTGAGCACCCTTTCCTGTAAAAGGTGATCGGAACTTTGATAAGTTTCCCATATGGATTTGGGAGTTGACCCAAGTGCCGAAAGTGATGAAATGGCAACAATGGAAATAGGTTCTTTGAGCATACTAAACGATTTCCAATACTTCTTCTATGGCCTTATAAACCAAGGCCAGATCCTGTTCCGTTATGATGTAGGGAGGGAGTACATAGATGGTATTTCCCAAAGGCCTTAGTACCACCCCTCTATCCAAAAATAATTGATATAGCCTATCCCTTAGGCTCCCATACCTGTCTGTTGTCACCTCCAAATCCAAAGCAAGGATGACCCCCATGGTACGAACTTCCCTTACTTTTTGGTGTTGTTCGATTTTTGATTTGAACCCTTGGTGGGATCGTCCTATACAGCCAATGTTTTGCGTAATGCTTTCAGAAGCAAGCAAATCCATTGCCGCTATAGCCGCCGCACAACCAATGGGGTGGGCACTGTAGGTATGGGCATGGAAAAACCCTTTGGCCACATTATCGCTTAAAAAAGCGGCAAAGACCTCTTCCGTTGCACTGGTGATACTCAAGGGAAACATCCCTGCGGTAAGGGCTTTGCTCAAACAAATGATATCTGGTTTTTGTACCAGGTGATCACTGGCAAAATTCCTTCCCGTTTTTCCAAAGCCGGTCATGATCTCGTCCGCAATACAAAGGACATCATGCTTATGCAAACATTCCAACAGCGCATCCAACCCTTGTGCCGAGTGAAACTTCATCCCTGCCGCTCCTTGAACCAAGGGCTCAAAGACAAAAGCAGCCACCGCATGTTCTTTACAAATGCCTTCAACCTCGCGTAGGAGGGCCTCACTATTGTCTGCCTTGGGTGTTGGAATTCGCACTACCTTCAACAAAAAATCCTCAAAAGGACCATTATAGGAAGAAAGTCCGGATGCGCTCATGGCTCCAAACGTATCTCCATGAAAACCATTTTCAAAAGCAATAAGGGTATCCCTTTTTTCACCTTTATTGAAAAAGAACTGAAGTGCCATTTTAATGGCCGCCTCGACAGCTGTGGAACCGTTATCGTTGAAAAAAATGCGCCTTTGATTATCCGGGAGTATGGCCAATAGTTTTTCAGAAAGTTCAACTGCCGGCCCATGGGTAAAACCACTGAACATGACAAAATCCAATTGTTGCATCTGCTGGTGCATTGCCGCAATGATGTGCTCATTTCCATGACCATACATTGCTGAATACCAAGATGCTATCCCATCTATATATGATTTACCCCTGTCATCCCAAATACGGGCTCCCTTGGCTTTAACAATGGCAAGTGGAGGTGCGGCCGTCTTGTGTTGTGTTAATGGATGCCAAAGGTATTTTTTGTCACGTATTACTAAATCAGGCATGTGTGTACTTTGGGAATTGTTTATAAATCTTAGAAATTATTAAAGTGTATAAAAATACTGCAAAGTAGGTTTCGTTAAAATCTTATAGGGATTGAAAATTGAAATTTTAGTATCTATCACCCATATTTTACAGAAGTAAATAACACGAAATACCATGAGGCACAAAAATGTATAAAATTCCTGTTTTGCGCCTTAATCTATGTCTCACTTTTACAGGTATAAATCAAAATCCATTTAGATAATACCCTTCTCGGACAATAAGATTTTATTTGAAAACAGGACAACATAGTAAACCTTCTAAATTAGAGGTAATCATTACAGATTTTTTAGTCAATATCCTATGATTTTTGTAAGAATAAACGCTATTTGTTGAAACTATTTTTGTGTAAACTTTTAAATAAAAAATATGAGAACTCTTTTTAATTATTTGCTATCTATCTTATTGATATTCAGCTTTTTTTCGTGTCAAGACTCTTCAATTGAAGAAGACCCCTATTCAACACTGACAGAGGAAGAATTATCGAGCACTAAACTTACTACATCCAGTACCATATTTGGATCGTATCATTTCAAACACACTAACTATGGTAGTAGACGCAGCAATGACTTCCTTTTAGGTGACATTAACGGGGATGGAAGGGCCGATTTGGTTAAAATTGGCAATGATGGGGCAGTATCAATTGCTTTAGGGAACTCCTCCGGCAGGTTTAATGGATACCATTATAAGCACTCCAATTATGGTAGTAGAAACAACAATGACTTCCTTTTGGGTGATATAAACGGGGATGGAAGGGCAGATTTAGTGAAAATAGGAAAAGATGGTGTGACACATATCGCCTTGGGCAACTTTTCTGGTCGTTTTAGCTCTTATGTTCATAGAATCACAAGACTTGCAAAAAAAGGAAACAGTGATTATTCATTAACTGATGTTGATGGGAATGGTAGAGCCGACTTGGTGAAAAACGATGGTATTGGTTACGTAACCGTAAGTTTTGGCCAAGCTTCAGGTAGTATTATCCCCAACATTTATGGTCAAAATGGGTACGGCTCTTCCGACAGAAATGATTTTCTATTGGGCGATACAAATAAAGATGGAAGGGCCGATTTGGTTAAAATTGGAAATGATGGAACGGCTTCCATCGCATATGGCCTCTCTAATCCCAGTTTTGGTTCCTATTTTGGCCCCTATGTTCATAAACTAAGAAATTATGGAGACAGAAGATCCAATGATTTTCTTCTAGGTGACATCAATAGAGATGGCAGAGCAGATTTGGTCAAAATAGGAAACGACGGTGTTGTTTCTGTATCTTTAGCTCAATCCTCAGGAAGTTTTAGTGGAGGATATCCTTACAAGCATAACAATTATGGAAAAAGAGGGGATAACGATTTCTTACTTGGCGATATTAATGGTGATAACAAGGCCGATTTAGTCAAAATAGGAAATGATGGAGCCGTGTCCATAGCACTAGCTAAATAACAACCCTTCTTTTTTGGAACAATTGATTATTAATCCCAAGGCCATAAGCCTTGGGATTTTCTATACCTTTTATAATACCACATTAAATCCAAGAGGAAAACTACTTTGAAATTTTTGGATTTATTATTTTGTAATTTCTATAATTCATATCCCACCCCAAATACTTTTTTAAAATATGTTTTACGCTATCCTTTGTGCTTTTTTTGCTCATGGCTATATTATAATCAAAAGTCCAATTTTGATTTCTTATCCGTTCTTTCATTACTTTGGGGTGTGTTCCTTGAAAAGGCTTTATTTCCCTAACGTGGCTTTCATAATCAAATGTTTCCGAGACCACAATGGATTCTTTTGATTCGTTCCCTCGGTAAAGGGTGCCAAAATTGGTTTGTTTTCTCTGCATCGCATCAGGTTTTCTCACCCAGCCATAGTGATAAACGTACGCATCAATAGGGACAACATTCAGTTTTTTACTATCATCCTTTCTGAAACCTTGCGCATCTTTGTATGAGTAGAAAGACGTATTGTTTTTTATAATTCGTATTTCATGGGTATACCAATTGGAGGATGCCCCAACATAATCGAACGAACCATAAAAGTGTAGGTATTTAAAGAGTAAGCCATCCACATGGGGATTATCTTTATATTGTATCATGGCTTCTGAAATCATATCCAAATATTTTTCATGGATAATTTCATCCGCCTGTATGTAAAAAGCCCAGTCCGTATCTTTTGAAATATGCTTGAGTGCTTTATTCGTCTCATCAGCCAAAACACGACCTCCTTCTTTTAGACTGTCATCCCATTCCGTTTCTATAATCCTAATTTTTTCCTCACCCATAGCTTGTATTAATTCCAATGAACCATCATCGCATTTCCCAATGGCTATAACAAATTCATCACAAACAGGCAAAATAGATTTGATTGCCTCAACTACAGGATATTCATACAGTACGGCATTTTTTAAAAAGGAAAAACCTGTGACTTTCATTTGATCAAATACTATTTAAAACAATAAATCTGTTTTTCATATATACCTCTTTCTGAGACTATTTTATCCCCTGTAAATCAAAACTCCTCCATAATTTAACCCTTGGCATAATAAAAAAGCTTAATGTTTTTATGTGTCCAAGGGTTTCTAATCATTTTTGGTTAGGGATGGGTTTAATCAGAAGGATTGTAGGGTCCCTTTGAATTTTTGGGCATATCCATGAATTGTCGCCTTGTCAAATTCAGGTTCTTCATCAATCCTTCCAAGGAATATGGCCTTGGTCTTTTTTAAGATAATGCTTTCGGTTGTTGGGTGCTTATCCCCACTAAAAATGATTCCTACCTTGAATCCCTTTTGTTCAAGGGCATTGATGGTCAACAAAGAATGGTTGATGCTACCCAGGTAGTGGCGGGAAACCACCACAACCTTATATTCTGGTTTGATCAAATCCAATATCGTTTCCTCATCATTTAAAGGAACCAATAGGCCCCCTGCCCCTTCAATGACCAGATGGTTATCCGTTTTGGGCTCCAAAATCGTATTTAAATCGATTGTGACCCCATCGATTTCGGCGGCCGCATGTGGACTCATCGGAGTGTTTAGGGCATAATTATTGGGATGAATGACCGATTTTGTATTGGAAATCATTTCCTTGACCTTATGGCTGTCACCATAGTGCAAATCCCCGGCTTGAACAGGTTTCCAATAGTCCGCTTCCAAAGCCTCCGTTATGATCGCAGAAGCTATGGTCTTTCCAACATCCGTGGATATTCCAGTGATAAATAGTTTCATTTTATACTCTTTGATAAGAAATTACAATTGTCGCAACGGTATTTTTTGGGTTCAAAAAAAGGAAAAAGCTTGTACAAAATGTTGTTTCTAAGATAAATGACCTCCAACTGTTTTCTGCCACATATTTTGCAGGCCACCAAATTTCCTTCCTCATCGGTCACATAGGATTTTAATTGTTTGTAGATGGCTATGGCCTTTTCTTTATCGGATTCATAAACCTGAAGTTTCACCCCGCCTATCGCGTCACTGATCAACGGATCTGTATTAACGGTATTTTCATCACGAAGAAAAACCTGAATACCTTCTGACTCCAGCTTTCCCTTTAAAATCTGAATATCGGCAGGATAGGTAGAAGAGGTAATTGTATAAAACTCATTCTTCATTCAACATGTGTTTTTTTACCATTGTCAGTACGCTTTCCATTTCATTCCCGGTATTAAAAGCGTGCAAACAAAACCGCAACCGTTCTTCACCTTGGGGAACTGTGGGGTTCAGTATGGGACGTACGTCAAATCCGGCTTCCTTCAAAACGGATGAAAGCTTTTTTGTTTGGTCGTTTCCTCCAATCCTACAGACTTGAACCGCAGAACTACTTTCCGAAAAATACATATTTAATCCCTTTTGGACTATCAGGGATTTAAAATAGCCTATGTTATCGGTAAGTGCCTGCTGGCGTTGTCTTCCCTGTTCGGAATCAAAAAATCGGTAGGCAGCCCATATCGTTGCCAAGGTATGTAGGGGAAGGGCGGTAGTGTATATAAAACTTCTGCAGAAGTTGATAAGAAAGTCCCTTAATCCAGGATTCCCTAATATAACGGCCCCATGGGTCCCCAGTGCTTTTCCAAAGGTGATAATTCGTGCAAATACGTTGTCCTCAAGTCCAAGTGTATTCATCAACCCTTTACCATAGATCCCCATGGCATGGGCCTCGTCCACCACTAAAAGCGCCCCATTATCCACAACGAGCGCCGCGAATTCCGCAAGGTTGGGAGAGTCCCCATCCATGGAGAAAACAGATTCCGTGACCACATAGATGGTAGGGTTTTCACCATGTACCTTTCTACTGCGCTTTAGATGCGACGCCAGATCCCCCAGGGAATTATGTTTGAACTTATAGGATTTGGAAGGGCCCAATTTGATACCATCCCTAATACTGGCATGGCAATACTCATCATATAAAACAATATCCCCCCGTTGCGGAACGGAGGAAAAGAAACCCAGATTGGCATCATAACCCGAATTGAATATCAAAGCTGCAGGCGAATGGTGAAATGAAGAAATGAAATCCTCCAGTTCCCCATAAAACCCATGGTTGCCCGATAATAACCGTGACCCGGTAGCACCATTTTGAAAAGGTTGTAACCTGGCAACCTGCTCATTCGCCATTTCAGCAATCCTCTTTTCCCTGGAAAATCCGAGATAGTCATTGGATGAAAAGTCGACCAAATCCGATATTGGGGAAAGTGTTCGAAAGGCATTTCCCTTACGGCGCTTCTCTAATTTCCCTTCCAGGTTCAAAGGTAATTTTGCCATTTTCCAAAAGTACTATCTTTAAAACAATGATTGTATATAAACAGATCGATACGGAAGGGGAAATAAGACAAATTCTTGCCCTGCAAGCGTCCAACCTTCCCCGGAACCTTACTGCCACGGAAATACGGACAGAGGGGTTTTTGACCGTGGAACACACATTTGATCTGTTGGTCAAAATGAACGCGGTATTCCCCCATACCATTGCGTTGCATAATAAAAAAGTTATAGGTTATGCGCTTTCCATGCATCCTCAATTTAGACTGGAAATCGATATTCTTAGATCGATGTTCCTTAAAATTCGGAATTTGGTACCGGATACATTGGACTATTTGGTTATGGGGCAAATCTGTATTACAAGAACACATCGGGGGCAAGGGGTGTTCAGGGGGCTTTATGAGCACATGAAAACCTTTATCAGCGGAGAATTTGACGCCATTATCACAGAAGTGGATGCCAAAAACAACCGTTCCCTAAATGCCCATAGGGCCATAGGGTTTAAGGAACTTCATCGGTATGCAGCGGATGGAAGGGAGTGGTCCCTGATCATCCTTAAATGAAAAAGCCACTAAAAAAGTGGCTTTCATTTCAATACTATAGTAAAAAAATAATCCTATCTAATCTGCAAGGACGATTACCTTGTTATCCTTCATCTCTACTGTTCCACTGGAAATGGACAACACGGTTTCACCATTTGCCCCTTTGGAAAACTTGGCTTGAAATTCTTCCTCGATTTCTATATTCCCCTGGACTTTGACCTTCCCTTCCTGCAAAAGCGAAACGATAGGTGCGTGGTTGGTCAACATTTGAAATTCACCGTTTACACCGGGAACGGTTACCGAGGTTACCTCACCTGCGAACAACGTAGCTTCCGGGGATACAATTTCTAAATACATCTTTCTAAGTTAGACGTTGGAAGGTGGAAGTTGAAAGTCCTTTGAAAACTAAACCCTGGACCCTTCATTCCCAACCCTTCACTGAATTAAACTTCTGCCAACATTTTCTCTCCTGCCTCAATGGCATCTTCTATGGTCCCTTTAAGGTTAAAGGCAGATTCTGGAAGATGGTCCAGTTCGCCATCCATAATCATGTTGAATCCTTTTATGGTATCCTTAATGTCTACCAATACCCCGGGGATGCCCGTAAACTGTTCCGCTACGTGGAATGGCTGGGACAAGAAACGCTGTACCCTTCTCGCGCGGGCAACGGCCAGTTTGTCTTCTTCGGACAATTCCTCCATCCCCAAAATGGCAATAATATCTTGTAGCTCTTTATAACGCTGCAACAACTCCTTTACGTGTTGTGCGCACTCATAGTGCTCCTTACCTAAAATTTCAGGGGTCAAAATCCTGGAAGTGGAATCCAAGGGATCCACGGCAGGATAAATACCCAATTCAGCAATTTTTCTTGAAAGCACGGTAGTTGCGTCCAAATGCGCAAAGGTGGTTGCGGGTGCCGGGTCCGTTAAGTCATCCGCAGGTACGTATACTGCCTGAACCGAAGTAATGGAGCCCCTCTTTGTTGAGGTAATTCGCTCTTGCATGGCACCCATTTCCGTTGCCAATGTAGGCTGATAACCCACTGCAGAAGGCATACGTCCCAAAAGTGCCGATACTTCGGAACCTGCTTGGGTGAATCGGAAAATGTTATCCACAAAGAACAATACATCCTTTCCTTGCCCATCACCGGCCCCATCACGGAAATATTCGGCAATGGTCAATCCGGAAAGTGCCACACGGGCCCGTGCTCCAGGTGGTTCGTTCATCTGTCCGAAAACGAAGGTTGCCTTGGATTCCTTCATGGCCTTTTTGTCCACTTTACTCAAGTCCCAACCGCCTTCTTCCATGGAGTGCAAAAAGTCGTCGCCGTATTTAATGATCCCGGATTCCAACATTTCACGAAGCAAATCATTTCCTTCACGCGTTCGTTCCCCTACACCGGCAAATACCGAAAGACCCCCGTGTCCTTTGGCAATATTATTGATCAATTCCTGTATCAATACGGTTTTTCCTACACCAGCACCGCCAAACAATCCAATCTTACCTCCTTTGGCATAGGGCTCAATTAAATCGATTACCTTAATACCGGTAAACAATACTTCGGTAGAGGTGGAAAGATCCTCAAACTTTGGTGCCTCCCGGTGAATGGGGAGACCATTATCCCCGGTTTTGGGTAAATTGTCCATGCCATCAATGGCGTCACCAATAACATTAAAAAGCCTTCCATAAACATCTTCACCAATGGGCATCTGGATGGCACTACCCGTTGCGGTAGCGTCCACACCCCTACTTAGTCCATCGGTAGAGTCCATGGAAATGGTCCTAACGGTATTTTCCCCAATATGGGATTGTACCTCAAGAACCAATGTGGTTCCATCCGCTTTTTTTATTTCAAGAGAGTCGTAGATTTTCGGAATTTCCGTACCAGATTCGAACTCAACGTCGATAACCGGGCCAATGATTTGGGCAACTTTTCCTGTAACTTTGGACATTACTTCAATATTTCAATTTGTTTGATTCCCTGTGTAGGAGCGTACACTATCTTTTTTTCGGGCGCAAAGATAGGATTTTCCATCTTTTAAAAGAAACTTCACCCCTTGTTTTTTGGCATAAAAAAAGAGCCGGATTCGGCTCTTCTTTCAATGTTCCTTTGTTCTAACTTTCCTATGGATTGATGGCCCAGGAAATATAATAAATTGCCCCTATATTACCCGTACCAAAGGCAGTAACGTACTCTTCGTTCAATAAATTGGAAGCCCCGGCCTTGAATACTGATTTCATACTTGGCACCGCATAGTTGATCTGTGCATCCACTACGTTAAAGGAAGGAATATCCCCATCCTGAAATGTTGCCTCCCAGAAATAGCTATCACTCCATCGGTAGTTTATCCCAAATCCAAAGTTTTTGAATAACTCGGTATGTCCAAACGAAGCTTTAAAACGATGTTCCGGAGTATTGAAGTTGGTTCGGATGCCCCGCTCCCGCAACTCATCGGCATCTTCAAGAAGGGTGTAGGTATAGTTGACCCCCACATCGAATCCCCCTACTTTGGTGTCCACACCAATATTGGCGCCATAAGCATTGATATCCTCGGGAGAATTGGTATAGACCTGATACCTTTGGAAATCCCCATTTCCGATAGCTTGCAATGCTAGCGCCTGCTCAGCTTCCGTGCCAAAAGCGTCTCCATAAAGTGGAACTTCCACAAAAGCACCGGAGACAAAATTGGAATAGCTATTGTAATATCCGTTCAAATCAATAGCGAATTTTCCGAGCTGCGCTCGATATCCTACTTCAAAAGCAGTAATTTCCTCTGGTTGGACAAGGGGGGTCTGAACGGCCTCCGGACTTCCCAAGGCAACGGACCTTGCGGTAAAGGCGTTCTCATATGCCGCTCTACCCACAATCTGAACTGTGGCCGGTTGGCCCGCCAATTGCCCTTGCTCGCTTACATCAAATGTACGTACGTCCCTATCAAGATTGGCAGGGGCAGAGCCTACCAAAATAGCTGCTCCAGCATTCAATCCTATAAATAAATCCTGTGTTGTGGGGTTTCTAAAACCTTGCTGTACGGAAAGACGGATATTGTGGTTTCGACGTTCCCCCAAAGTAATCCCCAGTGCTGCCCTGGGAGAGAAGAATCCATCAAAAAACTCATTCTTGTCATACCTTCCTGAGGCGGTAATCTTTAAACGGTCATCCAGCACCTTTTTCTGGAATTGGGTATAAGCCCCAAATTCATTATAGGTGATCGGGCCATCAAAATCGGTAAAGATGGTCCCCTGGGAATTCAGTTCATATTCCCTGAAAGAGCCTCCTACCTGAATATCTGCCCAGTCGTCAATCAAATGGGCCAAGTTATAATTTCCATTGACATGCCGGAACTTGGTATTGTCAATAAATCGGGAACCGGTGCTCAAATCCCCGTCGGCAGTAACCGCGTCAAAGGCGGCTTGAAATTCCGGAGTGCCTGGGATCAATCTGCCCGTATCGGCAACGGCCCTGGCCTGGTCATGGGCCTGTTGTTCCGTTAGACCATTATTCCTGGAGACCAAAAATGTACCGGCATAATCTCCAAACCACTGCGCATCGGATTTCCATCGTCTATTGATATTAATTCCTGTAAATCGGGTGTCGTACGCATTCCCCGAATTCTCTGCCACAATATAACCGCGAATAAAGAAATTATCATTTTTCAATTCCAATTTATGTTGCTGCATTTTAAATCCTTGCACGGCATACCGGTTAATTCCCTGATAAATGGTATTACCTCGACCAATGCGACCATTGTAAATCAACTCCAGGTCATCCCCAAATGGGCGATAGTGCAGGGACCAATCTGCCTTCACACTTTGTGCGTTATAGTTAGTCAAATCCCGTTCATTATATCCTGTCCTGGAAACGGTACCTATTGTTCCACTTGGAAAACCTAATTGGCGGTCCAGGTTTAAACTTACCTCATCACCATAAACGTTTAGACCATCATAGGCGGGATTTGATCTATCCAGGCCGGGGTTATTTACATCAACTTCACTGGTAGCGTGCCAATCCTCCCCTTGCAGAAAGGAGAAATTCGCCTTAATTGCAAACTTATCGCTAAACGCATGTGCTGCCCGTATACCCACATCATAATAGGGATTGTCCCCCGCGGATTCCTGGGATGTTATTCCAGTCTTAAAGTATGAACTTATCCCTTGAAAGTCGAAAGGGCTTTTGCTCTGCATGAACAGGATACCGTTAAATGCATTTGCACCGTACAGGGCCGAAGATGCTCCTGGCAGGATTTCTATGCTTTGTACATCCAGTTCATTCATTCCCACCAAATTTCCCAAGACAAAGTTCAAGCCTGGTGCGGTATTGTCCATACCGTCCAGCAACTGCAAAAAGCGAACATTGGCAAAGGTGGCAAAGCCCCTGGTGTTAATTGATTGAAAGGTTAAACTGTTTGTATTAATGTCCACCCCTTTTAAGTTCTGAAGGGACCCATAAAAGGATTCCGCAGTGGCGTTTTGAATATCCTTAAGGCCAAAACGCTCCACCGATACGGGGGATTCAAAAATACGTTCCGGTGTTCGGGAGGCAGATATCACAATCTCGTCCAAAATGGTAGAGGATTCCTGTAACGTTATCGTAAATACCTGATTGTTTGAAGTGACTTCAACAACCGTTTCGGAATAACCTATACTGGTTACCCTTAAGCGAAAAGGGGGGGCCTCAGAGGTGTTTAAGGTAAAGTTACCATCAAAATCGGCGACAGCGCCTTCTGCCTTTCCTATTACAAGTATGTTGGCGCCTGGGACCGGGTCATTGTTGGGATCCACAACTTTTCCCGAAATAGTGGTCTGGGCATAAGAAGTTAATCCTATCAGCAATGAAAATGCGAAAATGATTTTTTTCATCGGTGAAGAATTTGTGTTAAGTTAGTTTTAAGTTCGTGTAAAAATCAGGTCGGGAAGATACATTTTTTTGACATGAATTCCACAGAAATCGAAAAAAATTATGCATGCATAGTAATTTTTCCTTAGAATTTGTCCATCAAAACTGAGAATTTAACAAAAAAGTCGGCCTTTTTTGGGTTTTAACATGAAGAATAGCATTGTAATCTGGTTACTCCACAGTAACCGATTTTGCCAAATTACGGGGTTGATCTACGTTACAACCACGCATTAGCGCTATATGGTAGGACAACAATTGTAATGGAATGGTTGTTAGTAATGGAGATAGGGTTTCAGAGGTTTCCGGTACCTCAATAATATGGTCCGCCAATTGGGTCACCGTTTCATCCCCTTCAAATACAACTGCAATTATTTTACCGTGTCTGGATTTAATTTCCTGGATATTGCTCACCACTTTTTCATAATGCCCTTTTCTGGTAGCAATAACTATAACCGGCATCTGATCGTCAATTAAAGCTATGGGTCCATGTTTCATTTCTGCAGCTGGATAGCCCTCTGCATGGATATAACTGATTTCCTTTAACTTTAATGCACCTTCCAATGCTACAGGGAAATTGTACCCCCTACCCAAGTAAAGGCAGTTTGTGGAATCTTTATAAACGTCGGCTATTTGCTCAATCAATACATTGGATTCCAATGTTTTTTCAACTTTGGCGGGAATGCCCTCCAGTTGGGTCAACAACTCATGAAATTTAGAGTCTGTGAACTCCCCCTTCTCTTTGGCCAACTTTAGGGCAATAAGTGTTAGAACCGTAATTTGTGTGGTAAAAGCTTTTGTAGAGGCTACCCCGATTTCAGGTCCTGCATGCGTATAGGCCCCGGCATGGGTTTCCCTCGCTATGGACGAACCCACAACATTGCAAACACCAAAGACAAAAGCACCTCGTTTCTTGGCCATCTTAATGGCCGCCAAGGTATCCGCGGTTTCCCCTGACTGCGAAATGGCAATCAAAACATCATTCTCCGTAATTACCGGATTTCTATATCTAAACTCCGAAGCGTATTCCACTTCCACTGGAATTCTCGCCAAATCCTCAAAAATGTACTCTGCAACAAGACCTGCGTGCCATGATGTACCACAGGCAACAATAATGATCCTATTGGCATTTAGGAACTTTTCCAGGTTTTGGTCAATCCCTGCCATTCTGATAATTCCTTGATTGGCCAATAATCTCCCCCTGTACGTATCCAAAATCGCCCTAGGTTGTTCGTAAATCTCCTTAAGCATAAAATGATCATACCCTCCTTTTTCAATCTCCTCAATATTCAATTGTAACTCTTGGACATTAGGGTATGCAATGGCATCATCCTTTATTTTCCGAAGCTTTATTTCCTTTCCCAATCGAACTATGGCCATTTCTTCATCTTCCAAATAGACCGCGTTGTTGGTAAATTCAATAAAAGGGGAGGCGTCCGATGCAATGAAGTATTCATTTTCCCCGATCCCAATGGCCAGGGGGCTCCCTAATTTAGCTACCACTATCTCATCTGGCTTACTTTTGTCAAATACGGCAATGGCATAGGCTCCAATTACTTGGTTCAAAGCTATTTGGACGGCCTTTCCCAATTTTACGCCTTCTTTTTCCTTTACTTCTTCGATAAGGTTGATCAGGACCTCCGTGTCCGTATCGGATTCAAAACTATATCCTCTTTTAAGAAGGGCTTTTTTAATGGATTCGTAGTTTTCTATAATCCCATTATGGATAATCACCAAATTTCCCGAATTCGAATAATGTGGATGGGAGTTTATATCATTGGGAATACCATGGGTTGCCCAACGGGTATGGCCCAGACCCAATGTCCCTTTGGTAGAAATGGTTGCCTTTGACTTATCCTTAAGGTCTTCAACTTTTCCCTTTGTCTTTGCAAGCTGGGTGTCCTCCCCATCGAACAGCACAATACCAGCACTGTCATAGCCTCTGTACTCCAGCCTTTGAAGTCCTTTGATTATTATTGGATAGGCTTCCCTATGACCAATGTAACCAACAATTCCACACATAGTTCAAAATTTTAAAAACGTTGCAAGGTAATACCAATTTGATTTCAAAAGTAATAGATATCGTGTATTGGCCTTGTATTCTGCGTTATATAACGGAAAAAATCCATGTCCTGTATGGGAGGACTTAAAATTTAGTCAATTTCAGTGTAGAAAATCTGAAGTTTTAGTTTTTTATCCTCCTCTTCGGTAAGGACATTGTTGCCGAACAATACGGTCCCAAGGGGATTGATCGTATTCATCAAGGGCAGATCAACACGTTCCCCCATCGTTGCTTCCGCTTCTTGTATTCTTGGGTCACCAATATTTGAGGTAAGCACCAACCTTAGCGGGGCATTCGTCGAATCCCTAACGATGATATCATTAAGATATTCCGTAATCCGTACGGTGTACTTTATGCCCCTTTCTTCGGAGTCACGTTCCAATATACCATCGTAGTCCAAAAATTGGTCCAAAGGGGATAGCAGATTAGGTGGCTCCGCCAAAATATTGAATAAAGGGGTATTATTCTCCGCATTGAAAAGGTACAAACGAGGTGGTTCGATGGTTCCCCCATTCAGGTCCAATCTGCTGCGATCTACATTAAAGACCAAATTGGCCTCGTTAATGATCCAATTATTCGCCCTAATGCCCGCTATGATGTCATTGGCGATCTCGGCATCTTCGTTGAACAGGCGTAATTCCGAAAAAGTACCGGAACCCCCTTTTAGAAAAAGTCGGCTTGCATTTTCAGTGGGATTATCCAATTGCCCGGTTATATCGGAGGGCAAGGGCGCATCAATAAAAGTGTTTACCGCGTTTCCACTGACCGCATTATTTACATTTTGAAGAAAATTCAGCGTAAACTCACGCTCAACCTTTTCAATGGTCCCTGCAGGGTTATCATCGTCCACCACAAAATCATCAAACTCATAGGTAATGGTGATATTGGCCTGTAGCAGGTCGAACAATATCATAAGATCTTCATTATTTGGGATAATGGAGATATGTAGACCCCTGATAAAATCGGCAAGGTTGGACTGGCTAAAAAGTTCAAAATCGCCTTCTTTATCCAAAATGTTCTCCTGGAAAAACTGGGGGTCCAATGCCACCCGTACTCCGGGAGGCAAACTTAAATCGGTATTAATGGTCAAGGCTTCGTTTTCATCGGTATCCGGATCATCTTCGTTGAACGTTACAATTTGTTTATTGTCAATGGTTACCGTTCCTTCAAACAAAGGATTTCCTTCCGTAAAACTTGGAATATTGGTGTTGGAAAGATATTCCTGGGCTTCTTCAAAGTTGGTATTGGGGTCCAGGTTCCTTAGGAAAAAAGTGGAGCGTTCCACCTTTAGGGTGAATTCTTCGCCTATGAGTTGTTGATTAGGATTATTTATCAGCCGTCTGGAAAATATACTATCCAATGCAAAGGCATTGGCAAAGGTATTTGTTAGGGTGGCATCATCATCGGCGTCATTGATTCCATCATTATCCGTGTCCGGGTCAAAAGGATTGGTCCCAAGAATGGACTCTTCCAAATCCGTTAACCCATCATTGTCCTGATCACTATTGGGATCGTCCCTATCTTCCGGGCGCTCCAACTCGTCCGGGACTCCGTCGCCATCCGTATCACTGCTTGAACCCGGGACTATTTGGTATGGCAGGTACAGCAGTACCTCTTTCACCGTTTCATTTTCAGGTATGGTATCCCTTTCCCTGGACGCCTCCGGCAAATCCTCGAGGTCTTGGCTATAATTTCCAAAAACCGGGTTGCCCTGCAAATTTTGAAAAGCGATCTGCGAGGTGACTATGGCTTCCCTTCTTCCGAATACCGGGTCATCATATACCCCAATCTGGTACAATGGCAATCTATTGGTCTGAACGGCCACGGAACTCCTGTTATACGCAAATACATCGTACTCCGCCCTTCCGGAAATGAAGGGTTCCCCAGGAATTACCCCTTCCCCTATGGTAGTGTTAAGATCATCTTCACAGGAAACCAAAAAGACCCATAAAAAAAAGGTTCCGGCCAAAGCCGAAATCCACCCTTTGTTCAAACCCATTAGGCTTATTTTAAAACTTGTGTATTATAGAAATTGGCATAGGCTTCATCCGTTTCTTGGAATGAAACAAAGGGAAGAACTGGTTTATCCAGTTGATTTACATAATCCACCAACTCACTTGAAACCTCTTCCGAGGCTAAAATAATGGCATCGGAATAATCCACTGCAACCTTTAACAAATTATTATAGTCAGGCGTTTGTAGTACATCTATTTTGTCCTTGTCTATACCGTCAAAAGCAATTTTATCCAACATGCCACTGTTCAATTCACCATCAAATCCCTTTCCATAAACTGAGGTTACTATTTTACTATCCATGAAAATGGGCTCATCCGCATAATACTCCCTAAGATATAAAGGCAATAATGACGCCATCCACCCATGGACATGAATAATGTCCGGGGACCAATTTAACTTCTTCACTGTTTCCACAACTCCCTTGGCAAAGAAGATTCCCCTTTCATCATTATCCGGAAAAAGATTTCCTTCCTTATCCTCAAAAGTAGCTTTCCTCTTAAAGTACTCATCGTTGTCTATAAAATAAACCTGGATTCGCTCCCTTGGTATAGAGGCCACTTTAATGATCAAGGGCATATCCATATCGTTAATGACCAAGTTCATCCCAGAAAGACGGATAACCTCGTGCAATTGGTGCCTTCTTTCATTGATATTACCATATCTTGGCATAAAAATCCTAATCTGGCCTCCATTGCTATTGACCATTCTAGGTGCTTCATAAGACATTAAGGAAACTTGGTTCTCGGGTAGGTAGGGCACTAATTCAGAAGATACGAACAATATCTTTTTACCAGTCATACATGCAATTTTTGTTCATCTGACAAAACGTAGCTGCAAAAGTACAAAAATTATGCCTAATACCAGTATTTATAGTATTTTTGCACGCTTTTGTTTTAAATCATGCATGTACTCCAAAGTAAAAAGGAACTTCAGGTGATCCTTGCGGAATGGAAATCAAAAAAGAAGTCCATTGGCCTTGTCCCCACAATGGGTGCTTTGCACAGTGGACACCTTTCCCTGGTAAGGAAATCCCTGGAGGATAATGATTTTACCGTGGTAAGCATTTTTATAAACCCAACACAGTTTAATAATAAGGAAGACCTTAAGAAATATCCTTCGGACCTGTCAAAGGACAGTGCCCTTTTAACATCTGTCTCCGATCAAATCCTCATTTTTGCCCCATCCAAGCTGGAGATTTACAATGGGAACATCAGCTCAAAATCGTTCAACTTCAATGGTCTTGAAAAAGTGATGGAAGGAGAATTTAGGAAAGGTCATTTTAATGGGGTTGCCACTATTGTGGAATTGCTCTTTGAGGCCGTTGGACCCAACAGGGCCTATTTTGGGGAAAAGGATTTTCAACAATTACAGATCATCCAAAAATTGGTGCAACAGTCCAACCTTGATTTGGAAATCATACCCTGCCCAATTGAAAGGGAGTCCAATGGTCTGGCCAGAAGTTCACGTAATGAAAGGCTTTCCAAACCGACTAGGGAGGCAGCTGGTTTTATATACCAAATGTTGAAAGCTGCCAAAGCTAAATTTGGCACGGAAAATGCTAAGGATATAAGGGATTGGGTTTCCATTCAATTTAATGAAAACCAATTGTTTGAATTGGAATATTTTGAAATAACCGATATAGATACCTTGATCCCGGTCAACCAGGTTCAGGTAAACAAAGAATATAGGGCCTTTATTGCCGTTTATGCAGAAGGGATTCGATTGATAGATAATATTGCCCTGAATTAAATAATTTTGCTCCAAATGCAGATAGAAGTAGTAAAATCCAAAATTCATCGTGTAAAGGTCACCGGAGCCGACCTCAACTATATTGGTAGCATTACCATTGATGAGGATTTGATGGATGCCGCCAACATCATTCGTGGTGAAAAGGTCCAAATTGTCAACAACAATAATGGGGAACGCCTGGAAACCTATGCCATCCCAGGCCCAAGGGGTTCCGGGGAACTCACACTGAACGGTGCCGCGGCCCGTAAAGTGGCCGCAGGAGATGTGCTTATTTTGATTACCTATGCCTGGATGGACATTGAAGAGGCCAAAAAATTCAATCCGGCATTGGTTTTCCCAAATGAGGAAACCAACTTATTGAACTAATTTGACCCATTCCTTAAAAAAGACACTCAAACTTCTAATCCCCATTTCCCTGGGGCTTTTTTTGATTTGGTATTTGTATAGTTCCACCACTCCCGAACAGCGAGATCAGATTATTACATACATTGGTCAAGCAGACATTTTTTGGGTGGGCCTATCCCTCTTTATTGGAATATTGAGCCACGTGTCCCGGGCCATTAGGTGGAATTATCTTTTGGAACCCCTTGGATACAAGCCCAAGGTGAGCAATAATACCCTTATTGTTCTTATTGCTTATTTGGCGAATCTTGGCGTACCGCGTTCCGGGGAGATATTAAGGGCGACCGCATTAAGTACTTATGAAGGCGTACCTTTTGAAAAAGGCATGGGTACCATAGTGACGGAGCGGATCATTGACCTGATCATGCTTTTTTTGGTTATTGGGATAGCCCTAATACTACAAACGGATTTAATATTGGGGTTCATAAAAGAATCTGGGTTGGGAATTGCCGGTGGTGCCATCATCCTGGTAGTGGGGATTGCAGGTTTGTTCCTGGGTATTCGAATTTTAAAAAAATCAACATCAACCTTTGCCACCAAACTCAAAAACTTCTTGAACGATGTCCTTCAGGGCGTGCTCAGCATATTTAAAATGAAGCGAAAGTGGCCCTTTATCTTTCACACCTTTTTTATTTGGTTTGCGTACATCCTCATGTTCTGGGTCATAAAGTTCACCGTTATGGAAACGGTTGGTCTATCTTTTGGGGCTATCCTGGTCGCCTTTGTGGCGGGAGCATTTGCCATGACCACAACCAATGGTGGTTTCCTTGCTTTTCCCATAGCGGTTGGCAAATCCCTGGAACTCTTTGGAGTGGGCACGGTAGCCGGGAATGCATTTGGATGGATCATGTGGATAGCCCAAACCTTTATGGTCCTGGTTTTTGGCGCAATATCTTTTGTACTCTTACCGTTATTGAATCGAAATCGATAATCTCTGATTATCAAACCAATGCCCCATGAACAAACCATTATTGCTCCTTTTTGGGCTGCTTTGCTTTGGCCTTAACGCACAGATAACCAAAGAAATCTTTGAATCCTTCAAACTACAGGAACGCAGGGACGTATCGTACTACTTCCCCGAAAATTATTCCGAAGACAAAAAATATCCCCTAATTGTGGTACTGGATGCCGATTACCTCTTTGACCTGGTCGTCTCCAATGCCAAATTTTTTAGCAAGTACCATCGTATGCCCGAGTCCATTATAGTAGGCGTACACCAAGAAGAAAACGAATTGCGATGGGAAGATTGCGATTTTGAGCAAACCACGGGCCTGCCCACGGAAAAGGGGAAGCTTTTTTACGAGTTTCTGGGAACCGAATTGATTCCCTACTTGGAAACCAGCTATGCCATTGCGCCCTTTAAGATGTTCATTGGTTATGATATCACTGCCAATTTTGGCAATTACTATTTGTTCAAGGACAAATCGTTGTTCAATTCCTATCTCATAATTTCACCGGTGTTGGCCACTGAGATGGAAAGTAGGATTCCCTCCCGGCTATCCGATCTGAACCAGGAAATCTTTTACAACTTGGTTTTGGAAAATAGCAAGACCGAAGATCGAAATCGAATTCTCCAAATGAACAATGCCATTGCCTCAATCAACAAGGAGACCTTGCATTACTTCTTCGATGAATACAAAGAACCCGACCATACTTCAATTGCCGCATATGGGATTAGCAAAGCCTTTGATAATGTTTTCAAAATGTTCCGCCCCATTAGTCCCAAGGAATATAAGGAGCAAATACTGACTTCCAATGAGCCGGTGATCCAATACCTGGAAAACAAATATGGCATGATTGAAAATTTGCTGGGCTTTAAAAAAGAAGTTGAACTGAACGACATTATGGCCATATATGCAGGCAGCTTAAAAAAGGACGATTTCGATTCCCTAAAGGCACTTTCGGATATTTGCAAAAAACAGTTTCCCGAGACCATGCTTGGGTTTTATTTGGAAGGCGAGTATTTGGAGCTTGCCGGGGAACCCAAAAAGGCAATGAAAGCCTTTGAAAAATCTTTTCTAATGGATGAGATCGACTTTTTGACCAAAGAAATGGCCCTGGAAAAAATTGATGCCATAAAGGCAGATTTTGGCTACTGATGGTTTTGCTATCTTAGCCCAATGGCTAAGACCAAAACTGCTTTTTTCTGCCAAAACTGTGGTGCCCAATATCCAAAATGGATTGGGCAGTGCACGTCTTGTAAACAATGGAACACCATTGTTGAGGAAGTGGTCCAAAAAGAGGAAAAATCGGCCTGGAAACCCACCCAATCAAAACAGAGCAAAACGGCCAGACCCCTTCCAATCAACGAAATAACCAACGACAGTGAAGTTCGATTCAATTTACTGGACCAAGAATTCAATAGGGTGCTGGGCGGTGGACTGGTTCCAGGTTCCTTGACATTGTTGGGTGGGGAACCGGGGATCGGAAAAAGCACGCTCCTACTGCAAATTGCCTTAAAAGTACCCATTAGAACACTCTATGTGTCCGGTGAAGAAAGTCAAAAGCAAATTAAGATGCGGGCGGACAGGATTACGCCCAAGGCCAAAAATTGTTACATCCTTACCGAAACCAAGACCCAAAACATTTTTCAACAGATAGTGGCCTTGGAACCCAATTTGGTCGTTATTGATTCCATTCAAACCCTACATTCGGATTACATAGAATCGGCTCCGGGGAGCATTTCGCAAATACGGGAATGTACGGCGGAACTCATCAAATTTGCCAAAGAAAGCAATACTCCCGTAATCCTGGTAGGACATATTACCAAGGACGGTACCATTGCAGGCCCCAAAATTTTGGAACACATGGTCGATACGGTTCTCCAATTCGAAGGAGATAGAAATTATGTGTATCGGATTTTACGGTCCTTGAAAAATAGATTTGGTTCTACGGCAGAGTTGGGGATTTACGAAATGCAAGGAAGTGGCTTAAGGGAAGTGATCAATCCCTCCGAAATATTGATTTCCAATAACGAAGGGGAATTGAGTGGAACTGCCATTGCAGCAACGGTAGAAGGTATGCGCCCTTTGTTAATCGAAGTTCAGGCATTGGTAAGTACCGCAGTGTATGGAACCCCCCAGCGCTCGGCCACGGGATTCAACGCGAAACGATTGAATATGCTACTGGCCGTTCTGGAAAAACGTGCTGGTTTTAAATTGGCTGCAAAAGACGTTTTCCTTAACATTACCGGAGGAATCACAGTGGACGACCCAGCCATTGATTTGGCCGTAATGGCCGCAATACTTTCCAGCAATGCCGATATCCCCATAGAAAAAGGGACCTGTTTTGCCGCCGAGATTGGGTTGGCCGGTGAAGTGCGGCCCATACAACGTGTGGATCAACGAATCCTGGAGGCTGAAAAATTGGGGTTTTCTACCATTTACGTCTCCAAACGAAGTAAAATTGGTTTAAAAAACCCTAACATACAGGTATTCCTTGTGTCTAAAATTGAGGACGTTGTAAGCCATCTTTTTGGGTAACACTTGCTTTTCCAAGCACGGCCAACAAATAGTAAAGTAATTACGATAAGGATAATTGTCAAAATCCCCTCTTAAAAAACACCTATCCTTGGTGCTTACCGTACCATACATACAGAATTGATGTTCCCCTTGCCATCGTATTCCTTAACAGAGTTCTCCGGATCTACCATCCATTCCCCATCCACAATGAATTTGTAATGGTGCTTACCCCCTACCAAGGCCAGAGTATCCACCCAACCATTGCTTGTTCTCAACATATCGTGACCCTCGGTGGCCCAATCATTAAAAGAACCGGAAAGCGTAACCCGTTGGGCATCTGGAAAACCCCTGAGGAAAAATGGTACTTTCCTGGTAATTTGGATAACCGAGTTGTAGCCTCCAAATTCGTTGAGCACTTTATACGGGTTGTCCATATCTTCGGTCCATTCCCCATCAATTATGAATTTGTATTCATATTCACCAGGAAGCAATTGTAGGCTCAATTCCCAATATCCTTCCTTTTTTTGCATTTGAAATACATGCTCGTCCCATTTATTGAAACTTCCGGCCAAGATGACCTTTTCTGCATTTGGATGTCCCCTTAACCTAAATGTAGCATTCCCATTTTCGTCTGGCCGGGCAGTATACATCATTAAATTGTAAACAGGTAACGGATACCCATCCTTAAACGCCCTTGTAACATTTGCATCCGTTTTTCTCGGTTCCGCCCAAAAGAAATTATTAATGACATACTTGAACTCCCATGAAAATTGATGATCAAAATTAGATAGCTTTTTACGAAGCTCATAGCGGTCCTTATCTACCTTTATCATCTTCCATTGATAATAGGACCAATTATTGAACTCCCCTGCCACAGCTACACTGTTGATGTCCAGATCATCAAAACCCACCTCCTCGCCAAATCCATCTTCACGGGCCAACGCATAGTCTTTTCTATCAAAAGTAAAGACTACCTCATCCCCTTCGATTCTGTAACCTTTTTGTTGGGCCAAAACCAAATAACCGCTCAAAAGGAGGAAACTATATATCAGGATCCGTTTCATTTGGATACTATTGGAAAGTTGATAAAATATAACTTTCTCTTCTTATAATTAATGATGACACGCTTTTGTTTCAGGAATTCATACCCCAGTAAACCATCAAGTTCGGTGCCAAAAGCCTCATTTAGCCTACTCATTCGGGAGACCATGGTGGTCATAGGGCCCAAGTATACCGTTTCACTTAACTTCATACGGTGAAGACTACCGATAAGGACCTCCTTTTTGCGTCTGCTGGCGCCCATGACCATGACCCTTTTCTTAGGGTAAAAATACTTCAAAATCTGGGAATTTGCGTCTGGGGTCAATTGGTTTAGCTCGGCGGCCGAATCCAAGCCCAAACTTAGGAAGTGATTGCTGATTTCGCCCCGTAGCACAATGGTATGTCTTCTTAGGCCGAAATCAAGGCTATCCGCTATTTTTTCCAGATAAACGTCCGAATCCAGGGTATTCCCCGAAGAACCAAGCCTACTCAAGGTAATCTGTTTCAGGTAAAAATCGATGAAAATCTCATAGTCCTCCAACACATTATGCCCAATGATACCCAAAATCTTGACCTTTTTCTGTTTTTCAATATGTGAAAGATCGATGATGTCCGCCTTTTTTTTGGAAATACTAAAAGTGTTTGAAAGTAAAAGCGCATCCACGATATTCTGAAAAACATCGTCCATGGCACTCATAACACCGGAGGAAGATGCAACCTTTCTTCTCACGGGCAGGTTCTTGGGGTAATGCACTCTATTGAGAATCAAGGCTTCCGCCCCGGTGTCAATAATGAACCCTCCTTTTTTGCCAAGCACCTGACCCTCTATTACAATCAAATGGTCTACAAGATCAAAAGGGATACGCACCGTATTTTCGGTAATTTGCTCGGCTTTGGGAAAAGCAATACGCTCTCCATCCGCCGCTTGGGCAATTACACTCCATACCAGGAATCCGAATATACCGATGAATTGTCGCATTGTTTTAAAATAAGACTTGAAAAAAAATGTAGTGTTACACTTTTTCAGCAACTCTTTATCAAAAAATGAGGACATATTTTGTAATCCAGTCCCGGTGATTTTGGAAAAAGAAGATAGACACCGTTAAGGTGCAGGATTTGGAATACTATTGTGAATCGCTTCAATACCGTCCAAAACCTCATCCGATAGCTCCATATGAATCGAATCAATATTTTCCTTCAATTGTTCCATGGTCGTAGCACCAATAATGTTACTGGTCAAAAAAGGTCTTGTGTTTACAAATGCCAATGCCATTTGGGCCAAGGACAGACCATGTGCTTTGGCCAAATCGGCATATTGCCGTGTTGCCCTAGTGGAATTTTCGCTACTGTAACGATTGTAATGGGGAAACAAGGTCAATCTACCTTTTCGGGGCTTGATTTCATCCAGGTACTTCCCGCTCAATACCCCAAAAGCCAAGGGAGAGTAGGCCAAAAGCCCTATTTTTTCCCGCATGGATACTTCAGAAAGGCCTACTTCAAACAAACGGTTCAACAAGCTATAAGGGTTTTGGATGGTGAGCATCCTTGGCAAATCTTGATGCACCTTACTCTCCTCCAAATACCGCATGGTCCCCCAAGGCGTCTCATTGGAAAGGCCAACATGTCTGATCTTTCCTTCTTTGACCAAATCCCGTAGCGTTTCCAAAACCTGATGGATACGATCCTCCCAGAAATCATGGCTTTCCGAATCATATTCCCGTTGTCCAAAAAAATTGGTGGCCCGCTCTGGCCAGTGCAATTGATACAGATCAATGTAATCGGTCTGAAGTCGCTCCAAACTTCCCTCAACGGCAGTGATAATGGAATCCCTACGAAAGCCTGTGGTACGGATGTATTTTGAAAATGGCGCAGGACCCGCAATTTTTGAGGCCAAAACCACCTTATCCCGATTTCCCGTTTTTTTAAACCAACGACCTATAATTTCTTCCGTTATGGCATAGAGTTCCTTTTTGGGAGGAATGGGATACAACTCCGCAGTATCAAAGAAATTGATTCCTTGCTCCAAAGCATAGTCCATTTGTTCATGGCCTTCCGCTTCGGAATTCTGGCGGCCCCAGGTCATGGTGCCCAAACACATTTTACTGATACGGATATTCGTATTGGGTAGTCGGGTATATTTCATGGGTATGGCTTTAAAAGCTTCAAAAATAGGCAAACTGAGAACCCTGGCTTTTTAAGGGAATGTTATTTTTCGATTTCAAGTAAAATTGGGCAATGATCGCTATGTTCAGCTTCTGAAAGTATGACCGATCGTTTTAAACGGTCCTTTAATGATTCGTTTATCATCCCATAGTCCAACCGCCAGCCTTTGTTGTTTGCCCTGGAATTGGCACGATAACTCCACCACGTATAATTATGGGGTTCCTTATTAAAATGCCGAAAACTATCAATAAAACCACTTTTAATGAAATTGCCGATCCATTCCCGTTCTACCGGTAAAAACCCGGATACATTTTTATTTCTAACGGGATCATGGATATCAATGGCTTCATGACAGATATTGTAGTCTCCGCAAACGATAAGGTTGGGACGTTCCTTACGCAGTTCATCAGCATATTTTTGGAAATCCGCCATATAGGTCAACTTGTGTTCCAAGCGGTCCATATTGGTCCCGGATGGTAGGTACATGCTCATTACGGAAACATCCCCAAAATCTACCCTTAGGTTTCTTCCTTCAATGTCCATATAATCAATTCCAGTACCAAATTCCACATGGTCCGGTTTGGTTTTGCACAGCACGGCAACCCCGCTGTATCCCTTTTTTTGGGCACTATACCAGTAATGGTGACCGTATCCAATGGCCTCCAATGCCTCAACTTCCACCTGTTCCTGCATTGCTTTGGTCTCTTGGATACAGACCACATCCGCATCGACGGTTTGCAACCATCCCACAAAACCCTTCTTCATGGCCGCCCTAATTCCGTTTACGTTGTAAGAAACAATTTTCATACCTTATGATTCCTCTAGAAGCACTAAAATAACCAACCTGAATGGTACACCATGGAAAAAAGCAAAAAACTTAAAAACTATAATTTGGGAAGGGCCTTTGCCCTTAGTGGAATAGCAATGACCACCATTGCTTTGGCCACCTATTTTTTGGGTGGGGCACCTTTTTACTATGCCCTACTATTCCTGTTGGGAATGGTTTTGGGTTTTATTGGGGCATTCTTCATTTTGTTATCCCTTCGCAAGGATAACTCTTGAGCAAATTTGACCAGCAACCCAATTTCCTCTGGTTTTAATAGCTCAATCCGTGCCCAAATGGGTACAGCGGATTTTCGGAATCATAGGGGACATCTTCCAGTTGTTTTTGAACGGCCTCCCAGGAAGAAGGCAATTCAAAAGGCATTTTTCCTTGTGGATTTGCTTCCCCAAACACCAATTTGGCAAGGACTTGATCGCTAATGCCAAAATCTGCCATAACCGCTTTTGCTTCTTCGTCAATGGGCGTCAATATGGCCGGACGTTCCAAATTTGCCACTACGACGGAAGGTTTTTGTTGGATCAATCCTTGAATTTCCTCCAACTCTTCATCATTGTAATACAACCTCCCCTGATGGAAAAAACTTTCCAGGAAGGAATCGTTCCTTGGATCAAAGGGCGTTCTGATCCTCGCAATAATGATATCGGCTTCGGAGGGACTGGAAACTACCTCGCCAAAAGAAGTATACACATCCACATCTTCCACACCTGAAACATAAATCCTGGTCCCCTTTTTCAATGGCAGGATGCCTTCGTTCTTGAGCAACACCGCTGCTTTTTGCTGGGCCCTCAGCCCTTTTTCCTTGAACGCTTCCTTCCCTGCAATTTGGACGGCTTTCGCTTCATCGACATAGGGATCGTAAAAAAGGCCTAAACGAAACTTATCCCTTAAAATGCGTTTCACGGAAACATCCAGACGCTTTTCGGGAATCTGTCCCTCATTTACCAATTCCACAATAACACCAGGAATGGCCTCACCTCCAAATTGGTCACATCCTGCGTCCAAAACCTTTTTAACACGCTCCTTAATGGAAAGGTCTTCCACGCCCCATGCACGTCCTTCCCCAATTTTGGAATCGGTTATGATGTTCCAATCCGTACAGACCACTCCCTTGAAGTTAAGGGAATCGCGAAGCAATCCGCCAATGATTTCCTTATTGAATGCAAAGGCCACTTCTTCATTTGTCTGCCCTACGGGAATGCCATAATAGGGCATAATTTGTGCTGTTTTAGCCGGAAATGCCCCTTCTGTAAATGGCCGTACGTGATAGGCAAAATGATTCCCAGGGTACACCTGTTCCTTTCCATAGGGAAAATGGGCGTCCTCTCCATCTTTTTGGGGCCCTCCCCCGGAAAAATGCTTGGTCATACAGGCCACGCTCGTTTCTTGCAAAGAATCGCCCTGAAAGCCCAAGACGTATGCCTTGGTCATTGCGGCGGATAAATCGGCATCTTCACCAAAAGTACCATTGGTCCTGGCCCAACGCGGTTCCGTAGCCAAATCGGCCATAGGATGCAGGGCCAAATGTATTCCAACGGCCCGGTACTCCTGTCTTGCAATATCTCCAAATTCCCTAACCAGGACTGTATCCCTTGTTGCGGCCAGCCCCAGGGATGAAGGCCATTGGGAGAACGCTGGTGTGAACAATGATGCCCCTGGATTATTGATGGTACCGTGCCTTGGGTCGGTAGCTACGGTAATGGGAATTCCCAATCGGGTACGCTCCGCCATTTTTTGTATGGTATTGGCATATTTGGCCATGGATTCCGCATCCAATGAAGCCAGAATATTAAAGCTGTTCATTTTCTTCCTGGCAATCATTTCAGAATTGGAGGGCAGGGCAAAAGACATCATGAGCACCAAGGGGTCGGTACTTAATACCGGGGTTTCCATAGGTTCCCCCTTGGGTGTGGTTCCTATCATGGTCACAAACATGGTACCGGCCTTTTCTTCAAGGGTCATTTGATCGATCAAATCATTGATGCGCGCTTCAATGGGTGCTGTGGGATTTTCATAAACGTCCAATTTTCCGTTCTTGTTCAAATCCCTAAAACGGATTCCTTTTTCATTCAAAACTGCAGCTTCCCCACCCAAGAGTTTCATGTTTTTATTGGAAGCACTCTTCTTGGTAAAATAGAAGATTCCAGCGCCCACTACAATAATCGAAAGTACGGCGATGAGGATATATTTCAGAACTTTTAGCAGCTTCTTCATTTTTTATTGTGTTAATTTGACACAAAAATACAAAACCATTACGGTATTGTGTAAAAAAGACACATTAAATTTTTGCTGTGGACCCAGAGACCGATCTTTTATATCATATCAAGTCATTTGAAGCGCAACTCGAGGACTACCTCCCCGGAAATTCCATAGATTGCGTCATCCTGGGTTATGAAAGCCAACAACTAAAGGTGCTATTGCTCAAATGGAAAAATGACGGGGTTTGGACCTTACCGGGTGGTTTTATCAAAAAAACAGAGCATTTGGATGATGCGGCTCAGCGCGTACTCCGGGAACGTACCGGTCTCAGCTCCGTTTTTGTAAAGCAATTTTACACCTTCGGGAGTAGCGTCCGAAACAAAAATCCACAAATTGCGAAACCGCTGTACCACTTAAAAATGATGGAAGAGCTAAGTCCCAATTTTTTGAAATGGATTACCGATAGATTCATTACCACCGGTTATTTTGCCCTTGTTGATATTAAAAGGATACACCCCAGACCAGATGCATTTAGCGAGGTTTGTGAATGGAAATCCCTCGATGCATTGCCCCCTCTGATCTTAGATCACAAAGCGATTATCACCAAGGCCCTGGACCACCTAAAAACCCAGTTGAATTATTTGCCCATCGGTATTTCCTTATTGCCCAAGAAATTCACCATGCAGGATTTGCGAAAACTCTATGAGGCGATTCTCGGCAAGCCTTTGGAACGCAGTAATTTTCAGCGAAAACTCTTAAAGTTGGGTATTTTGACCCGCCATGAAAAACAAATGACGGGTGCCGCCAACAAAGCCCCGTACCTTTATACCTTTAGTGAAAAAAAGTACTACGAACTGATCAAAAATGGTATTGGCTTTTATAGCTGACCTATAAATTTTGGTCTTCTTGGCCGTAAAACTGATGGATTCCCTGCCAAACCAACCCAATTTCCCCATTCCGATCTTGCTCCCGAACTTTTGGGGAGCAACGGCATACCCTTGGGCTATCGCTTTTAATCCTTACTTTTGGCCCTGCTATGAAAGGCCCCTTATTCTTCACAATGCTTTTGACCTGTTTTCTGACTTTTTCACAGAGTCAACAACTGGATTCCATCAATACGTTGGACGAAGTGACCCTGATTGAGGAATTCATTACCAAAAAAGCTGTGGGTATTACGGAATCATCCAGTTTGGGAGTGGCGGATTTGGAGCAGTTCAGTCCCATTGATTTTGCAGGGGGATTAAACCAAATTTCTGGATTGTATGTGCTTTCCGGTGCCCTGAACACCAACCGCATTACCATTCGTGGTGTTGGCGCAAGAACCCCATTTGGTACGGATAAGCTTCGTCTTTACTTCAACGGAATTCCAGTAACCAATGGCACAGGGGTTTCCACCATTGAAGCCTATGATTTTGAAAATATGGGTCGTATTGAAGTGGTCAAGGGCCCAAAAGGGACCGCTTTGGGTGCCAATCTGGGGGGTGCCATTGTTTTAAACACCAAACCTCCCCAAGTAGGAAGGACCTTTCTGGGAAATAGCTTCACTTTTGGTTCCTTTAATACCCTAAAGAACAATTTGGCCTTTCGCCATTCCGAAAAAAACTTCAACATCAATTTTAGTTACAATCACCTGCAAACTGATGGGTTTCGACAAAACAACAGCTTTGAACGCGATGGTTTTTTACTCACCTCATCGGTACGATTGAATGATAAAGGGAAATTGGATTTTTTAATCAACCATATCGATTATACTGCCGGCATTCCCAGTTCCCTCAATGAAACCGATTTTAGGGAAGACCCAAGGCGTGCTGCAGCCAACTGGCTTGCCGCCAGGGGGTTTGAAGATAATAGGTATACCCTGGCAGGTATCTCCTATGGCCACCGGTTCAATCAAAAGCTAAGGACCACCAATAGTATTTTCTACACCTATTTGGACCATTTTGAACCCAGGCCCTTCAACATCCTGGATGAGTTTACCCATGGTTTTGGATTACGATCGGTAACCGAGGGAAAATTGTTCAAAGGTGATTTCACCTTTGGTGGGGAACTGTACAAGGACGAGTACAACTGGCAGACTTTTATAAATGAGTTCCGGGATAACGATGGCAATGGAAGTTTGCAGGGGGAACGGCTTAGTGAAAACAAGGAATTCCGCTCCCAATTGAACCTTTTTGGAGGATATACCTTTCCTATTGCCAACAGACTACAGGCACAGGTGGGACTTAATTTCAACAAGACGGATTATGATTTCAGGGATTTGTTCAACTCCGGTGAAGAAAATACTTCTGCACAACGGGATTTTGACCCTATCCTACTACCAAGTTTTGGTTTGGTCTACGAGGTTGGTTATGGTCGGTTCTTTGCCAATGCCAGTAGGGGGTTTTCCAATCCCGGTCTGGAAGAGACGTTAACTCCGGACGGCGTTATCAATCCAACCATCGAACAAGAAAAGGGATGGAGCTATGAGCTTGGAAGTGTTCTTACCCTATGGAACAAAAAATTGAATTTGGGAATTTCCCTATACCAGATGGATATTACCGATCTGTTGGTTGCGGAGCGGATCGATGAAGACTTATTTATAGGACGAAATGCCGGTGAGACCAAACATCAAGGTATTGAATTGGATGCTTCCTACACCGGCAAAATTGCCCAAAACTGGTCTATAATCCCACGAATCAGCTACAGCTATAGCAACCATACGTTCGTGGATTTTTTGGATGGGGACAACGACTTTTCGGGGAACAACCTGGCCGGTGTACCAAGACATCGAATCAATTCCGGTATCACCATCGGAAATGCCAGTGGCATTGTATTTAACCTTACCCACCAATTTGTGGATGAAATCCCTTTAACCGATGCCAATACCCTTTTTAGTGAATCCTTTAATGTCTTCAATGCCCAACTCCGTTATCGTACTAAAGTTTTGGATAAATTCCATATTGGATTGAATGCTGGCGTAAATAACCTTTTCAACACCAACTTTGCCCAGTCCGTTTTGGTGAACGCCGTCGGTTTTGGTGGCAACCAACCACGATTTTTCTTCCCCGGAAACGGAATCAACTACTTTGCCGGGGTCCAATTGCAATATCGTTTTAGGAATTCGATTGATTAAGCCAGCCAAACACCTTAATTTTAACCTACTGCAGTGGAACTCAAAAACGGTAGGATAGACCTAAGAATGGAATTTAAGATCATTACAGCGATTCTTCAAGAGGAGTTCGGGCTAAAGGAGGTCACGGTAAAACCGTTATACGGTTACGACAACAAAAACTATTGGGTACGCTCTTCCCAAGGGAAGTGTATTTTCAAAACCTATTCCAACTATAAAGGTCTTTTGGAAGTTGTTGAAGCAGAAAATCAACTGCTGCTTCACCTCCAATTGAAAGGAATTCAGGAAATTCCCAAACCTATTCCCTTTGTGGATGGCTCCTTCCTAAAAGTTTTAACGATTGGGGAACAGTCCAATCTCTGCCGGTTATTGACCTTTGTTGAAGGTACTTTTATGGGGGATGCCCCCCTTAATTCCGATATCATTTGTGCTTTGGGACACTATGCGGGCCAATTGGACAGGGCTTTATTGGATTTTGACCATGTGGCACTCCGGGCCCGAACCTGGGAATGGGATTTGCAATCCGTTCAGCTCAATAAGAAGTATTTGGCTGCCATTGCTTCCCCCAAAAAGCGCAATTTGGTCTCCTATTTTTTTCAACAATACGAATACTGGGTATTGCCCCTACTGCCCCAACTTCGGAAGGCTACCATTCACAATGATTTAAATGAATGGAATATCCTTGTTCAGGAAAACAACGTCCTTGGCGTTATTGATTTTGGGGATTGTACCCATTCACAACTCATCAACGAGGTGGCCATAATGGCAACCTATGTTTTCTATGCCAGTGAAGAACCGTTGCAGTGGGCCGAACCCTTATTGGGGTCCTATCATAGCGTCCTCCCTTTGGAGGAAAAGGAGATTTCCCTGCTCTACTACCTTATTGCCATGCGTTTATGTACCAGTGTCTGCAATTCTGCCCACACTGCCGCAAATGATCCCAACAACACCTATGCTTCGGTCAGTGAGGAAAAGGCCTGGATCCTGTTGTACAAATGGCTTGAAATTGGCGCGATTAAGGCCGAAAACTCCTTCCGGAGGGCGGTTGGACTTCCCAAAAAAGATACACCCTCCATGGCGCAGGCCCTGGCAGATCGAAAAAAACACCTGAGCACTATTCTTTCCATTAGCTACAAAAAGCCCATTCTTATGCAGCGAGCTGCATTCCAATACATGTTTGATCATCAGGGGAATTCGTTCCTGGATGCTTATAACAATATTCCCCATGTGGGGCATCAACATCCTATGGTCGTAGAAGCTGGGCAACGTCAAATGGGCAAATTGAATACCAACACCAGGTACTTGTATGACCTATTGCCAGCCTATGCGGAACGTTTACTGGCCAAGTTCCCCAAATCCCTGAACAAAGTATTTTTGGTGAACTCAGGCAGCGCTGCCAGTGATTTGGCCATTCGGTTGGCAAAAGCCCATACGGGGCTTCAAAACCTCCTGGTGATGGAACACGGGTATCACGGAAACACCCAAATAGGTATCAACATCAGTGATTATAAATTCAATCATCCAAAGGGTCAGGGGCAGTCGTCCCATATCCATAAAACCATTTTACCGGATACCTATCGGGGACAATACCATAAAAACGATGGGACCGCGGGAAAGGCCTATGCAAATGAGGCAATCCACAATATTAAAAGCCTTTCACAACCTTTAGCCGCATTTATTTCGGAACCTATTGTAGGTTGTGGTGGTCAGGTCCCTTTGGCAAAGGGTTACTTAAAACCCCTCTATAGTACTATTCGAGAACAAGGAGGTGTTTGTATCAGCGATGAGGTGCAAACGGGATTTGGCAGACTGGGGAATGTCTTTTGGGGTTTTGAACAGCAAGATGTGGGCCCGGATATTGTGGTATTGGGGAAACCCATGGGCAACGGACACCCCATGGGGGCCGTAGTGACCACAGCGGAAATTGCCGCCTCTTTTGAAAAAGGGGTTGAATTTTTTAGCTCCTTTGGCGGTAATCCGGTTTCCTGTGCCATCGGCTTGGCCGTTTTAGAAGTTATGGAACAGGAAAAACTACGGGAAAATGCCTTGGAAGTGGGCAACCATTATATGGGTCTACTAAAAGAACTGGGTAAGGAGTATCCCTGTATTGGTGACGTACGGGGATCGGGGCTTTTTATTGGGATGGATATGGTCCGGGAAGGTTCTAAGGAAGCCCATACCTCCTTGGCACAACATGTAAAAAATGCCCTTCGGGAGCAGTATATCCTGGTGAGTACCGACGGTCCCCATGACAACGTCATTAAAAGCAAACCCCCATTGTGCTTTACCAAAGCCAATGCGGAAAAAGTAGTGGACCGAATCCAGGGGATTTTAAAAGGATATAAAGCTTAGCGGAATCCGGATCATTTCATATTTTTAAGGTTCGACAACCCAATAAATAACATTTTTGATGAAAAAAATCACCTTGCTATGCTTGGTAGCCAGCATAGTACTCTCCTGTAAAAACAATTCCAACAATCCCAAAAGTGAAGCTCCAGAATCCAAAGGAGTGGAAAATGTTGCCTATAAATGGGGAGAAATGGCTTTGGAAGCCACGGCTTTGGACACGGAACGATTTAGCCCCAGACCTACAATCACCTCTCGTTATTTAGGACTCATATTTACTGCTGTTTTTGACGCTTGGTCCCGTTTTGATGAAAAAGCGACCCCTGTTTATCTGGATGGTGTGGAACGCAGACCATTGGACGAAATGACCTTGAAGAACAAGGAAATTGCCATTAGTTATGCGGCACTGCGCACCATGAACGAGTATTACTATACGGACAGTGCATTATTTGAAAAATTCATGAAAGAAGAACTGGGGTTGGACCCCATGGATACGTCATTGGACCCGACTACTCCGGTTGGTATTGGAAATCTTGCCGCTAAAGCGGTCATTGAAGCGCGCAAAGGGGATGGCGCCAACCAATATGGGGAAGAGGAAGGTTCCAATGGGGAGGCCTATTTCAATTATGTGGGTTATGAGCCCGTAAATTCCGCAGATAAAAACGTGGACATCAACCGTTGGCAGCCTAAGTATTTTTCAGATGGACAAGGCGGCAAGTTCGCCCCTGGATGCCTTACCCCCTTTTGGGACAAAGTGAAGCCCATTGCTTTGAATTCCGGTGACCAATTTAGACCTGGACCGCCCCCTTTGGTCGGTTCGGAACAATTGAAAATCGAAGTAGCGGAAGTGGTGGAGCTACAGGCCAATTTGACCGATGAGGAAAAGGCTTTGGTGGAGTTTATGCGGGATGGTCCAAAATCCGTTCAACAAGCGGGGCACTGGTTAAAATTTGCACAGGATGTTTCCCGAAGGGACAATCATATCCTGGACCAGGATGTAAAGATGTATTTCTACAATCAGGTCGTCGCAATGGATGCCTTTATTGCCTCCTGGGATTCAAAAATGTTTTATGATTATGCCAGGCCCTATGCCCTTGTGCATGAATATTATGGAGGTAAGACCATCACCGGTTGGGGTGGTCCCGGAAAGGGAATGATTGAAATGGACGGCAACCAATGGCGGCCGTATTCCCCGGATGTTTTTCTATGTCCTCCTTTTCCCAGTTATACATCGGGCCATAGTACCATTAGTGGAGGCTGTGGTGAGGCGCTAAAACTATGGACGGGCAGTGATGAATTTGGAGAAGAAGTCGAATTGGTTGCCGGTGCCCTCACACATCCAAACCATCCTGGGGATACCGTAACCTTAAAATTCCCAACTTTTACAAAAACTGCTGAAATGGCCGGAATATCCAGGGTTATGGGAGGTTACCATGTCCAGGCCGATAATGTTGCCGGATTGCAATTGGGGCGTGATGTTGCCCATGAGGTCTGGAAATTTTATAAGAAACATATTGGTGATGAGTAAAAACACCCCTATCAACTATGTGGAATTTAAGGCTAAAAACCTTGAAGAAATCAAAAGCTTTTATGGGGAAGCCTTTGGTTGGAAATTTACGGATTATGGCCCAACCTATACCGCTTTTTCAGAAAGTGGCGTGGAAGGCGGTTTTGAACTGAGCGAAAAACCCATTGTAAACGGGGCACTTGTGGTGTTGCACCATGAAAATCTGGAAGCCATCAAAGAAAAAGTGATGGGTTTGGGCGCTCAAATCGCCGTGGACATCTTCTCGTTTCCTGGGGGCAGACGTTTTCATTTTCTGGACCCCTCTGGAAATGAGTTGGCAATTTGGACAGAAATCTAATTAAGATTCGTCTATTCGAGTGTCCCGAACGAAACTTCGGGAGGTATTGAGCAATACGAATTTTAGGCAAAAACCTCGTTCTCGATACTTTTTCTTGACTTCGACTACGCTCAGTCCGACAAAAAAACTCGAACTGACGGTTTTTGCAATTATAAAGACTCCATACATTACATTCGAAAAATAAAAAAGCACCCGCTGTTTGCGGGTGCTCTCCTTTCCATAGCAATTTAAGATTTCAGTTCTAATCAAAACGGTCAGCGTTCATTACTTTATTCCAAGCTTTGACGAAATCGTTCACGAATTTTTCCTTACTATCATCTTGTGCGTACACTTCGGCATACGCCCTAAGAATAGAATTTGATCCAAACACAAGGTCCACGCGGGTTGCTGAGTACTTAAAGTCATCCGTCGCACGGTCACGTATTTCATAGATTCCATTATCTACGGGTTTCCAAACATTGCCCATATCGGTCAGGTTCACGAAAAAATCATTGGTCAAGGCCCCTAAGGTATCGGTAAATGCCCCATGAGGAGTTCCACCATGATTGGTGCCCATTACACGCATACCGCCGATCAATACTGTCATTTCCACAGCAGTCAGGCCCAACAACTGGCTTCGATCCAACAACATTTCTTCAGGGGTTGAAGCATATTCCTCTTTTTGATAGTTTCTAAAGCCGTCTGCAAATGGAAGCAACACCTCAAAAGAAGCTGCGTCCGTCTGTTCGGCTGTTGCATCACCACGACCGGGTGCAAAGGGCACTTCCACAGCATATCCTGCCGCTTTTGCAGCTTTCTCTACCCCAATATTACCGGCCAAAACGATGACATCAGCCACGCTGATACCAAATTCTGCAGCAATAGGTTCCAAAACGCCGAGTACTTTGTGCAACCGGTCAGGTTCATTTGCCTCACAGGTATTCTGTGGTGCCAATCTGATGCGGGCGCCGTTGGCACCTCCGCGCATATCGGAGCCTCTAAAGGTTCGGGCACTGTCCCAAGCCGTGGATACCATTTCCGACACCGTAAGGTCCGTAGCTTCTATTTTGGCTTTTACTGCCGCCACATCATAATCCTTTTTACCTGCGGGTACAGGATCTTGCCAAATCAAATCTTCCTTCGGTACATCGGGACCAAAATAGCGTGCTTTAGGGCCCATGTCCCTGTGGGTCAATTTAAACCATGCACGGGCAAAGGCATCCGAAAAGGCATCAAAATCATCTTTGAATTTTAATGAGATTTCTTTGTAGATAGGGTCAATTTTCATGGCCATATCCGCATCGGTCATCATGGGGTTCAATCTTGTGGTCATGTCTTCCACATCTACCGGCATATCCGTTTCTGCAATGCTTACAGGTTCCCATTGATGGGCTCCGGCCGGACTCTTTCTCAATTCCCATTCATGGTTAAAGAGCATTTCAAAATAGCCATTGTCCCATTTTGTGGGATGGGTCGTCCAAGCACCTTCAAGGCCACTTGTTACCGCCGTTCGGCCCTTGCCATCGGTTGGGCTGGTCCATCCAAAGCCCTGTTCCTCAATAGGCGCTCCTTCGGGCTCTGGGCCCAGTGCTCCTGCATCACCATTACCATGGGCTTTACCAACCGTATGACCCCCAGCGGTGAGCGCCACTGTTTCTTCATCGTTCATGGCCATTCTTGCGAAGGTTTCACGAATATGTAAAGCGGTTTTGGAAGGGTCTGGATTGCCATTCACTCCTTCCGGATTCACATAAATCAGGCCCATGTGTACCGCAGCCAAAGGATTTTTCAAGGTAGATGCATCCTCTAAATTGTCATAACGGTTTTCACTGGGTGCCAACCATTCCTTTTCCGAACCCCAATAGGTATCCTTTTCAGGATGCCAAATATCTTCCCGGCCAAATCCGAAACCAAAAGTCTTTAGGCCCATGCTCTCATAGGCAATGTTACCTGCCAAAATCAAAAGGTCCGCCCAGCTTACGGTATTGCCATATTTCTTTTTAATGGGCCATAACAAACGTCTTGCCTTATCCAGACTGGCGTTATCGGGCCAGGAATTCAAAGGAGCAAAACGCTGGTTGCCGGTACCACCGCCACCACGACCATCAGACGTTCGGTAAGACCCAGCAGCATGCCAAGCCATTCTAATGAACAATCCGCCATAGTGCCCCCAGTCAGCGGGCCACCAATCCTGGCTATCGGT
This sequence comes from Muricauda sp. SCSIO 64092, assembly GCF_023016285.1. Classification (GTDB taxonomy): domain Bacteria; phylum Bacteroidota; class Bacteroidia; order Flavobacteriales; family Flavobacteriaceae; genus Croceivirga. The sequence goes on along the minus strand of NZ_CP095413.1, from coordinate 2,820,663 downwards.
CATTAGCTCATGAAGGTCTTTTTTGAGCCCTTCCACATCCAATTTTTTAAGTTCTTCTTGATAATCAAAATCCCCACCCAACGGATTGGTCTTGGTATCGTGTTGGTGTAGAATATCCAGGTTCAAGGTATTTGGCCACCAACCGGTTACGTTGGTTTCGGCGATGGTGGTGTTCGCGCCGTTTAAAAAAGGGCATTGACTTGGGTCGCCGCTGCCGTTGTGTGAATGATCCATATCAATAGTATTTTAGGTTTTTATCCGGTTCTAAAAGTAGTGCTCCCTGTGCTAAAATTACTAAAGAACTTATCTATTTGTGTTATGCAATTATTACTATTGACTATGATATATGCAAAGAATCATTGGTTTTGACTATTTTACCCCTCTGATCCATATTTATACCTTTTAGTGCATTTGAAATCCAATGAAAAAATACATCCCAATACTTGTCATTTTATCCATTATCAAACTCCTGATCCAATGGTTTGGAAATCGCAACTATGGCTTCCATCGTGATGAATTGCTTCACCTATCGGTCAGTGAACATTTGGATTGGGGATTTATGGAATTCCCACCAATGATTGGGGCAATTGGAAAATTGTCCTACCTCTTATTCGATTATTCCCTCTTGGGGGTTCGCCTTTTTCCAACACTTGCCGGCGTGGGCATTCTCATCCTATGTTGTCTTCTAGCAAAGGAATTTGGTGGTAAATCCAAAGCCATCTTCCTTACCGGGATATGTATTCTGGCCTTTCTTCCTTTTTATCGAAACCATACCTTGTTTCAACCTGTTGCTTTTGACCAATTGTTCTGGACGCTCGGGTTTTACTTTGTTGTAAAATACATGAACTCCCAAGATAAAAAGCACCTCATTCTTTTGGGAATGGCCCTTGGTTTGGGGTTACTGACAAAATACACCATTTTGGTCTGGGCCTTTGGACTATGTATTGGCTTTATTTTTTATCAAAAAGGAAACCTGTTCAAAAACAAATGGCTTTACATTTCAGCACTGATTTCATTCCTGATCTTCTTGCCCAATGTGATTTGGCAAGCACAAAACAATTTCCCCCTTTTAAAGCACTTGCAGGCCTTAAGTGACAATCAACTGGAAGAAATTAGCCCGATGGCATTTGGTCTGGAACAGTTAAACTTTCCGTTTACCCTAATGGTAAGCCTTTTTGGTGTGGTCGCTTTTTTTATGGATAAAAACCTAAAGAAATATCGAACTATTGGCGTGGCTACCCTAGTCATCTTCTGTACCCTATGGCTACTCAAGTCCAAGGCATATTATGTATTTGCCATTTATCCGGTTCTCTTTGCCGGGGGGGCGGTCAAAATAGAATCCTTGCTATCAAAAAAACCTTTGCTTACCTATATTGTGGCCGTCGTTGTGCTGTTGCCCTCGGTGTATTTTATTCCCGAAGCAACACCCATTTTGCCCATAGAGGATTATGTAACCTATGCCGGACTTGAAGAAAAAAAGGGAAGGATTGAATTGAAAGGGGATTATGCCGATATGTTCGGATGGGAAGAACAGGTAAAATTGGTGGACAGTGTTTATCAATCCTTACCCGGTAAAGAAAAAAGCAACTGCGTCCTATGGGCGGAAAATTATGGTGAGGCCGGTGCCCTTAAAATTTTAGGCAAAAAATACAATCTCCCCAATCCCATAAGTAGGCATGGAAGTTTTTGGATATGGGGACCCGGTAATACAAATGCAGCCGTTTGGATCAGTATTGGAAATGAAAAGTCCTCCGTGGAACATGTTTTTGAAGAAATTGAACTGGTAAAGGTGATAACGCACAAATATGCCATTGGCGAGGAAAACGGAATCCCGTTGTACATCTGCAGAAAACCCAAGGTTGCCATTGACAAATGGTGGAAAGATTACGAAGCGCATATATTTGATTGAAATGAAAAACGTGATATCAAATTGGAGCGGACCACAATTCCCCAATGTTGGGCACCAACCCATGGTATAACATTGCACAACCTTCACCTGGAGCGGGAAGTACACTTTTTACCACTCCTTTATTTCCAATTCCACGCTGGACTGTAACAATACCCCCTAATTTTAATCCTTAGGAAAAACAATACCCATGCGATTAGGTTTCACCATATTCTTGACCTTCCTTTTTATTTCATGCCAACAGGAACAACCAAAACCAGAGGGGGTCAATGGGACTTGGGAGTCCCTAGGTTCGGGCTGGGTACTCCAAATTAAGGACAGTACCGAATATGCCCTTTATGATGTTACTACCATTTCATGCCTCCCCAATCGTAAAGCCGACCTTTCTGAAATTATGGACGGCCTTCTTTTAAAAAACGATACGCTCTCATTGCAAAAAGGGGTGATCACCTATCGGTTTACAAGAACCCATGCCATCCCCAAATTATGCTCGGAAACCTTATCCCACAGCAGGCAAAATGATCCACTGTACAACTTTGAGGTCTTTGCGGAAACGGTTAAAACACATTATGCCTTTATGGAGTTGAACCGTATTGATTGGACTTCACTTTATCTGGACCAAAAAGGGAAACTGGAGGCCAATCCCACCCAGATAACCCTCTATAATGTACTGGACGACACCTTGGACAAACTCAATGACAACCATGCGTACCTGGAAGCAACGGATGGGTTATATGCGGCATTGGAAGAGGAAAAAGAAGAAGGAGAGGAAGAACCCAAAGGAAATGATTTGGCAGAATATGGTGATTTGCAGATTGCCGGAATGGTCAAAGATCATTTTCTGCAAGAGGAACTGACAAAGGATTCCAAACTGATCCAATGGGGAAAGCTCACAGATGACATCGGTTATATTCAGGTAATGACCATGTGGCTCCACGCCGATTTGAATGTTCCCCAGGACCTGATCGATAAGAACGGTTATCTGGATGCCTATGTAAAGACCTTTTCACAAATGTATGAGGGGGATTACATCAAAAAAGAGGCCGAAGCCGTTCGGACCATTATGGCCAATGCGATGAAGGATCTGTCCACAATGGAAAGTATTGTCATTGACGTACGATTTAACGGTGGTGGGCAAGATGCGGTCAGTTTTGAGATTTTGAATCGGTTCACCAAAGGGAAACTGCATATTGCCAATCAAAAACTGCATTTTGGAAAGGATTTTTCACCCGTGCTACCTTTATATCTGGAAGGTACACCAAAAGCCTTTACCAAACCTGTTTTTGTATTGACCTCCCCCCAAACCGGGAGCGCTGCCGAAGCCTTTTCCATTGCCACCATGTCCATGCCACATATCAAGCGAATTGGTTCGGCCACCCAAGGGGCCCTATCAACGGCCCTGGAGAAAACATTGCCCAACGGATGGGCTTTTTCCATTTCTAACGAAGTCTATATGGATCCCCAAGGAAATGTCTATGAAAACAAAGGGGTTCCCGTGGATTATGAACTTGATTATCCCAGGGAACGACAGCCTTTTTTTAGGGCAGTGGCCCATGATTTGGAAAAGGACAAACGGGATATTTTAGATGCCATCGGTGTATTAGCAAACCAATAACATCTTCTAATTCCCATTGGTTGAACAACCCCTATCGGGAAAGTCAAGTTTTCGGTTGAGTAGTGTTTTGATCAGGGAGTCAGAGGCTAACTGTTTCCTTTTCAATAAAGGGCTTTCATCGCACCGTTGTTTAAAGCACCTTTTTTATGCCCCAGAAATCACTTCGGAATTTTGTAGGCGTAGATCCCTTGATTCTTTTAAAGGTTCGGTTAAAATTCGCAATACTATGGAAACCACAGGCATAGGCTACGGTAGAAATGCTGTCGTCACGTTCGATCAGCCGTCGACATGCATTGCCAATCCTAACATCATTAAGGTATTCCACAAAAGTTTTCCCCGTATGTTTTTTAATGAACCTATTAAAGGAAACCGGGGTCATATTTGAAAAATCCGATAATTCCTTTAGTGTCAATTTCCGGCCGTAGTTTTTTTCAATAAAAATGTAAACTTTATCGAGTTTTTCATTGTCCCGGCCATTTTCAATTTTTGCCATTGCTGTTGATAGCATTACTTGATTTCTGGAAATGGCCAGGTCATATAATATGGACAACAATTCCGTAAAATAATCGAACCCATCCAGTTTGGTCACATTCAAGAGTCTGGTTTCAACATTTTGGATGGCCCGGCCGGAAAACACGATTCCCCTTCTTGATTTCTCCAACATCTTCCTAATGGGTCTCATAATACCCCGCATCAGCAAATTTTCTGGAAGCAACGTATTCTGGAACTGTACCGTGATCTCATGTATTTGCTTTGCAGAACAATTGTGTTGTTCCCAACAGTGTTCCAAATTTGAACCGATCAGAACCAATTCTTTATCCCCAATTTCAGAAATGCTGTTTCCAACTACCCTTCTAAGACCCGCTCCATTGGAAATATAATTCAACTCAAATTCCGGATGGTAATGCAGGGGAAAATCAAATTTTTCCTTGGTCCTGTCAAATACCAAAAAACTGTCGTGGGATCCCATTTGAATTATTTCCCGATGTGCATCATTGGAAATTTTAGTCATATACCATTATTTGTATGCTATATTGATAATATATGCGCATTAATATAAGATTGCTTCACTTATTTTTGAATATTGGTTTTATTTCAAAAAAAATTAAAATTTATGCATACTAATCAATTTCATGCAAATATACTTTACCTATTTTAAAATAATGATAATTTTTTTTCTATAAAAATGAAGGTAAAATTCTTAAATGCAAATAGAAATGTATATTTTCTACTAATTGTTTGTTTTTTTATGTCATGTAAAAGTTCTTTTGAAGTTTCTTCCAGAAAATTATCCCTTTCCGACAAGGAGGCTGACAACTCCGCAAAACTTCTGATGGCCCGAATTCAGGAAATTCCAAAAATGGGTTATGCTTTTGGACATCAAGATGCAACGGCCTATGGCATGGGCTGGAAAAATGATGGCTCCCTCTACAAAAGTGATGTGGCGGAAGTTTCCGGTGATTTTCCCGGTATTTATGGATTCGAAATTGGACATATTGAACTGGGCCATCAACAGAATCTGGATTCCGTCAATTTCGATCTAATGACCAAACTCATTCAAAAAGCCCATAAAACGGGTGGGATCGTTACCATTAGCTGGCATCCCAATAATCCCGTGACCAAAAAATCGGCCTGGGATCCCTCCCCAGCAGTTTCGGAAATTCTGGAAGGTGGCATCCTACACCCAAAATACCAAGCTTGGATTGCCCGGGTAGCCGACTTTATGAACGGTCTCAAGACCAAAAAAGGAAAGCCCATCCCCATTGTGTTTCGTCCTTTTCATGAAATGAACGGTTCCTGGTTTTGGTGGGGGCATGGCAATTGCACTCCGGAAGAATTTCAATTGCTGTGGCAACAGACCTATGCGCTATTGACCAACACCTACAAGGTTCACAACCTTCTCTACTGCTATTCCAGTGATGCGGTAAAAAATAGGGAAGAATACCTAAGGTTCTATCCCGGCGATGCCTATGTGGATATTTTGGGAATGGATCTCTACCATAAGGAATCAACCGAGGCCTATGAGGAATTGTTACAGGAAAACCTGTCCCTTTTGGCCACAATCGGTAAGGAAAAGGGCAAACCTTACGCCATGACCGAAGGCGGGTTGAACAGGGTAACTGTTGAAAACTGGTGGACGGACGTTCTCGATAAGAACATTGCGGACAAAGGGATTGCCTGGGCACTATTTTGGCGAAATGCCTGGCCCAATCACTATTTTGGCCCCTTTAAGGGACAAAAAAGCAGTGAAAATTTTAGAAAGTTCAAAGCGTTGGACCATGTGCTCTTTTTATCCGAAGTCAAAAAAATACGTTGACCAACACTACAACAACCCTACTTAAAACCTGACCAATGGAAAAACTTCGATTAAAAGAAAAAATGGGTTATGGATTGGGCGATTTTGCCTCTTCCATGTATTGGAAAATGTTCAGCGTATACCTGCTTTTCTTCTATACGGACGTTTTTGGCATCTCCGCTGCCGTCGTGGGGACCATGTTCTTGATCACCAGGGTTTTTGATGGCCTCAATGACCCCCTTATGGGTATTTTGGCGGATAGGACCACGACCAAATGGGGAAAGTTCAGGCCCTACTTATTATGGATGGCCATTCCTTTTGGCATTTTTGGGATATTGCTGTTTACCACTCCAAATCTGGATGTTTCCGGGAAAATCATCTACGCCTATGTCATTTATTGTTCCATGATGATCGTGTATACCGCCGTCAATGTTCCCTATGCCTCATTATTGGGCGTGATGACCTCCGATCTAAAGGATAGGACCTCATTGGCCTCCTTTCGATTCATCTTTGCTTTTGCCGGAAGTATTTTGGTGTTGGCCACCGCGGAACCTTTGGTGGAGTTCTTTGGGAAAGGGGGCGACCTGGGCAATCCGCAAAAAGGATGGCAATCCACCATGGCCATTTACAGCGTATTGGCAGTTATCCTTTTTTATGGAACGTTTCGACTGACCAAAGAACGTATCCAACCTCCAAAAGAACAAAAGACATCGCTTAAAAACGATTTAAGAGACCTTGCGAAAAACAGGCCATGGTTCATTCTTTTGGGTGCGGGAATCTGCACCCTGATCTTCAATTCCATAAGGGACGGCTCCACCATCTATTATTTCAAGTATTACTTTGAGACTCAGGACGCCCTTCAATTGCCCTTGCTCAATGTTCCGCTGACCTTTAGCACCCTCTATTTGGTGTTGGGACAGGCGGCCAACATTGTGGGGGTGGTCATGGCAAAACCGGTTTCTGATCAAATCGGGAAAAAGCGCACCTTTATTATAGCCATGGCAACAGCTACCCTGCTCAGTATCATCTTTTACTTTTTTAAGGCAGAACATGTCGTTTTGATTTTTGTATTCCAATTTCTCATCAGCATTTGTGCCGGTATCATCTTTCCCTTACTGTGGTCCATGTACGCCGATATTGCGGATTATTCCGAATGGAAAACTGGACGGCGTGCCACAGGATTGGTTTTCTCCTCTTCCTCCATGTCACAGAAAATGGGCTGGACCTTGGGAGGTGCCTTAACCGGGTGGATTTTGGCCTTCTATGGCTTTGAAGCCAATATGGAACAGACCGAAGCTGCCAAAACAGGTATTCGTATGATGATGAGTATCCTACCTGCCATTGGAGCGTTCCTATCGGCGGCCATCCTTATCTTTTACAAACTGGACGATACCTTTATGCAAAAAATAAACCAAGAACTCACCAAAAGGCGAGGGGAAATCTAACCACCTAACTGTATGGACAAGTCGAAATACCAAACCATTATAGAGCATTTGTATGCAAATTACAACACCCTCATTCAGCGAAGGAATGTGGCCATCCCCCATCCTTCAAACCTATTCACCAAATACCAATATCCCATAGTGACCGCTGCCCATACGCCCTTGCATTGGCGTTACGATCTAAATCCGGAAACCAATCCCCTGGTCCTGGAACGTATCGGGGTCAATGCGGCCTTCAACGCCGGAGCAATCAAATGGAACGGTAACTACGTTTTGGTGGTTCGCATGGAAGGAAAAGATCGGAAGTCGTTTTTTGCCTTTGCCGAAAGTGAAAATGGTATCGATAATTTCAAGTTTTGGAATGCCCCTTTGGTGTTGCCACAAACCGATGAACCCGATGTCAACGTCTATGACATGCGGTTGACCAAGCACGAGGATGGTTATGTATACGGCATTTTCTGTACCGAACGCAAAGACCCGTCCGTCCCGGCTTCTGATACCTCATCCGCTTTGGCCAATGCCGGAATCATTCGCTCCAGGGACCTGGTGAATTGGGAACGGTTACCTGATTTAATCTCAGGTTCAAACCAACAGCGTAACGTAACCCTTCATGAAGAATTCGTCAACGGCCGCTATGCCATTTATACCCGGCCCCAGGATGGATTTATTGATACAGGCGCGGGTGGTGGCATTGGCCTGGGGTACATCAAGAATATGGAGCATCCCAAGGTGGAAGATGAGGTCATTATCAATCCCAAGGTCTATCACACCATCTATGAACTGAAAAACGGTCAGGGTCCTTCCCCGATCAAAACCAGGGAAGGTTGGTTGCATTTGGCCCATGGCGTTCGCAATACTGCGGCGGGATTGCGCTATGTACTCTATCTTTTTATGACCGCCCTGGACGATATTGAAAAAGTAATCCATCAACCAGGGGGCTATTTTATAGCGCCCGACGATGCCGAAATTATTGGTGATGTCGGCAATGTCCTGTTTTGCAATGGTTGGATTGCCGATGAAAATGGCGATGTATATATTTACTATGCCTCCTCGGATACCCGAATGCACGTGGCCACGACGAGCATCGATACCTTGGTCGATTATTGTAAAAACACGCCCCAGGACAAATTGACCTCGGGAGGTTCCGTTGCGACCATTAGGACCTTGATTGAAAACAACAAAGGGAAATACTAGCGGCCATGGCCAATCAACCACCCGGCGCTTTTAAGGAAAGCCTGCAAAACGAACTCGCCAACATTCTTGGGTATTGGCAGGAACATACCGTGGACAACACCAATGGCGGTTTTTATGGACGAATTGACCACCAAAATACCGTGGATGCCACCTATCCCAAGGGGATTATCCTAAACACCCGAATCCTATGGACATTCGCACGTGCGAACAATTTCTACCAGGATGACAGGTATGCCAGGGAGTGCGACCGCGCATTTGACTATTTATGGACCCTCTTTAGGGATGTCACCCATGGCGGGGTTTTTTGGGAGGTTGATTTTTTGGGAGAACCTACCAACAAACGAAAACAGCTCTACGCCCAGGCCTTTTGCATTTATGCGCTATCCGAATATTACAAATACGCGAAGAAAGGGGAAGCGCTTCAATGGGCCATGGAGCTATATCAACATATTGAGGAAAAGGCCTATGACGAAGCATTTGGGGGCTATTATGAGGCTTTCGGCGAACAATGGGAACCCATTGAAGATGTACGCCTGAGTGAAAAGGACGAAAATTCCCCCAAAACCACGAACACCCATTTGCATATTCTGGAAGCCTATACCACCCTTTATGAAATCACCCAAAATACGGCGGTCAAAAAATCCCTGGAACGATTACTACAACTGTTTCAGGACAAATTGTTTGATGGGGAGGGGCATTTACAATTGTTTTTCTCCAGGGACTGGGCGGTACAATCCACCGAAATTTCCTTTGGCCATGATATTGAGGCGGTTTGGTTGCTCATCCATGCCGCTCGGACAAGCGGAACCAAGGAATCCGGGACACGCTTTGAAGAACTGGGCATAGCTGTTACCAACACCTTTTTGGAAAAGGCTTTGGATAATGATTTTGGGGTGTTGAACGCACAGGATCGTATGACGCAGAAGGTGGATACGGATCGCCATTGGTGGCCACAGATTGAAGCCATGGTGGGACTCATCTATATTTGGAAGATTACAGGGGAGGTCACCTACCTTGACCATGCCATAAAGATTTGGGGCTTTATCCAAAACCATATCATTGACCATACGCATGGCGAATGGTTTTTTAGGGTGGATGCCCATGGCCACCCCTATACCGAAGAAAATAAGGTCGGTCCTTGGAAATGCCCTTATCATAACGGTCGGGGACTGATGGAAATCCTGAAGCTGCTGTAGTGGACCAAAAGAGCGTTTAAAAAGAGAAGGGTTTTTTTGGGGTATCTTAGGCGGCTAATGGAGATATGATCAATGGGTATATACGATTGTTGTCAGTAATTAGAAATAACTATGGACTACATTACTTTAACAATATCATTGATTGCTCTGACAATATCCGGATTAACATTCTGGTTAACAAGAATCAAAAGCGGTGTTGTTAAAATGACAAGGCCAACGGTAATTTTTTTCGGTCCGGATGGTGCGGGGGCAGAGCATAAGAAAGTTTTCATTAGAACTTTACTGTATAGTACATCGGACAAAGGGAAATATATTCAAAACATGTTTGTCAGATTACAACGAGGTGAATCGGTTCAAAATTTCAACGTCTGGGTTTACGACAATAATGGACTGGTAAGGGGTAGCGGACTATTTATAAACAAAAACGGGATTGCCTGCAACCACCACTTCCTTATGCCAAAGGATGGAACAAAATATGACTTCCTCGCCGGAAAATATCTGCTTCAAGTTTTTGTTGAATCAGTTGACGAGAATCCTAAAAAGATTTTTGAACAACGACTGGCGCTAACAAAAAATCAAGAAGATGAGATGAAATCGAAAAGTGCCGGAACATATTTTGATTGGGCACCAAATACACAGAATTACTTTTCTCATATAGACACAGGACCGAAAAAAGATAAGGAACTTACAAACTTGATTGAGAAATTAATGGATGAAAAAGAATAAAAAACGACAGCTAACAAGGGTAGCATTTCACCTACTTAATGAGTGGGAACGTAGCTCCTTTTAGTTAACTTCAAGTGTATAAACCATCAAAGGCTGGATTTCAGATAGCGCAGCGTTATAAAACATACTCAAAAAACCTCGGTCTTTCCGAAAACCACTTTCTAAATTTTAGAAATAGTAACTTTTAAGTTACCTTTGTTGGAATGGAAAAGGTCAGAGAGGTAATCCAATACAAGCATTATTTCGAGGAGTTTTTGCTCACTCAACCAAAAAAAGTCCAGGACAAAATCTTTAAGGTCATTGAGATTATCGAGCTCTACCAAAGTGTGCCTACTAAGTATCTTGCGCCGATAAAAGGCTACAGGGGACTTTATGAAGCTCGAATTAAACTAGGAAGTAACATCTGGCGGGTTTTTTGCTTTTTTGATGAGGGCAAGCTCGTTGTGCTTTTGAACGGATTTACCAAGAAATCGCAAAAGACACCGGAACGGCAAATAAAAAAGGCTATGCGACTGATGAAAGAATATTTTGAAGAAAAAAACAAACGTAATGGAAATTAAAAGCTGGAAAGACATCAAAGACACCGTTTATGGTAAAAAAGGAACGGAACGCAGAGATGAACTCGAAAGGGACTTCGAATCTTTTAAAATTGGTTTGCTGTTGCGAGAGGCACGGGAAGAAAAAAACCTGACCCAAGAGCAACTTGGCGAATTGATCGACAAAAAACGGACTTACATTTCGCGCGTAGAAAATAACGGTAGCAATCTGACTTTAAAAACGCTGTTCGACATCGTGGAAAAAGGACTTGGTGGAAAGGTCAATATTTCCATTGAGTTGTGAGGGAAATATATTTTACAAGCGGGGTATAATCAATTGCAGTCGGAAATTCAACAAATGAATTTCCTGCAATCAATTATCTTTACTACTGGAGGACGTTTTCCTGGCCGGGGCTACGCTCCACCTGCATGAAAAGTCTGTGACCGATCATGTAGACCAACACGCACATTGCTTACGCAGATGTCATAAATAGCGCCACGTTGGCTGTACTGGTACTCAACAAAAAGCAAAATGACCAACCTCTTTTTAAAAGCCAAGCATTGGCAATTGTTCCTAATCATGATTGGAATTCCCATAGTTTTCCCATTCTACACTTTTTCTAAAATTTTTCGTGTAAAACTTCTTCTGAAACTAAATCGGTAAATAATGGATTCTCTCAAGTTTTGAGTGAAGAGTTCATACAATTTGACTGGTTCCCGGTCATTATGATTTTCTTCGGACTTATCTTTTTTGGTTAGTTTTGGTCAATGGGAATTGGATTACAGCATAAGGTGCCACTTGGAATTAAAATGAAGGTCAAAAAATTCAAGATGTTTTTATTTCTCCAGATCGTCTTTTGGGAAATCAAACAAGCCTTTGAATTCGATATCAAAACCATTGGCTATTTTTATTAGGGTTCTAATGGTACTATTGTCAACACCCCTTTCTATTCGCTGTATAGCAGACTTATCAAGTTCAGATTTATAGCCCAAATCACTTTGTGACCATTTCCGTTCTTTTCTGAGTTCACGTATTTTATTTCCTAATTTTTTATAAAAGACTTCAGGATCCGAATATCTCATATTTCCTTAAAAGGTATAGAATTTCTCAATATACAGATCCCATTTAATATATTTAGCTATAAATATTAGGCCTTATATATATAGTCTATAGATTTTATTTCTTATGTTTGTCCATAAGCAGCCCAAAACAAACCACCCTTTCTAAGCCAGAGGGTAAAACTTAAAACCAATTTTTATGATGAAAAAACTAGCATCTTTATTCATGGTGGGTATTTTACTTACTGCTTGTGGAACCACAAAACAAATTGCAACATCTAAGTACAACCCACAATTTACCTACACACCGGAACAGCGAACCCAAATCTCAGAAAGTAGCTTGACGGCAGCTATTATTGACCCCGTATTCTCGGATGGAGAAGACAACAACCTTGTTGAACCCTATAAAAGTTTTGTAAGAAATATGGCAGACGATTTTGAAGAAAGTCTTAATGCCAACGGCTTTAGGATTAAAGGACCATACAAAACACGGGATGAAATGGTCTATACGGATAAATTGAACAGTGATTTTGCTATTGAAATTGAGGTAGAAATTTTAAGTGAGCAAGGAGATTTTGGTAAGAAATCGGCAAGCTTTGCAATGCAAATGATGTGTAAGACCTGTTATAAGCTTGGCGGCACCTTTTATCACAAAGGAAGAATTATCCTGACTGCTACTGACCCCATAGACGGTGAGAAGTTTTGGAAAAAAACTGTTGACCTTGACCGAAAATCAGTTGCCACCAATGGAAACTTAACTTTTGATGGTGCAAAAGGGAAATTGACTGACGAAGCTATATTGAGTGATATAGGAATTTATAATCCTGTAGCGAAAGTCCTTGAGTCCTACTATGCAGATGCGATGACAAGTCTCTCACGACAAATTGATCCCCGGGAGATGGAACAGGTTTCCAAGCAGATTAAGGCAAAGCGTGAGCGGGTAGGGCAATGAAGTTGATGTTGGAAATAAATCGAAAAGCCAACAGAATTTTGGAGTAGGTAAACCTATAAAAAATCAAAAATGAAAACAATCAGAATAAGTCAAGTTTCAAAAATGAAAAGTGCTGACTTAATTAAAATCATCGATTTATGGCATAAATATGATCCAAGAATAGTGCTAATTGCTAATGCCGAACTTAGAAAACGAAAATTTAAGATAACCTATTCAATAGAGAAAAAACAAAATGAATTCAGTGCAAAATACAATCATTCAGATATTGACGAATTTATAAATAGATATTTAAAAATCAATAATCACAATAATTATCAAGAGTTTTTCCAAAGCGGTATAGAAGGTGTAAATCATCCTAGAGAAAAACAGTATACAGAAAATAGTATAGACAATAAATTCTTCACTTTCATTAACCCTTATTTATCTTTTATTGACAATGGACATTTTTATCGTAACCCTTTTAGTTGGCTTTATGGATCATTAGCAATCATCAATTTAATATTGCCATTGTATGTTTTTTACCAAGCACTAGATAATGGTATTTTTAATTCTCCATCCAAATTTGTGATAGCATCTCTTTTTGTATGGCTCATTGTTGCTTTTGCAAGTTGGATAAGCTTTCAAATATGGTGGGACAGAAAATCAAGAGTAATTTCTGTGTCCAATAAAGGCGATGAATTTGTAGCAACTCCAGTTTTTTCCCACTTGATACAAACTTTAGGGGAATGGCTTGGTACATGGATAGGAATAGTCGGATCTTTAACTGCTTTATTAACAACACTTATTTTGGGTAGTGAAGGCGATTATCTATCAGGACAACTTGGACTAGGTTTTATGAAAGCAGGTTTTGTTCAAATAATTCTGATGCCAGTTTACGGTTTTCTGGTCATTGTCTCCTCAAGATTTTTAGCTGAGCAGTTTAGAGCACTCTCTTCAATAGCAAATAACACTGGAAATAAAGAACTGAGCTAAAAAACAACTCTTTTCTAGGCTAATTTTTTCAATTCAAAAAACCCCAATGTTCGTTTTAATTTAAATCCAAAAAACAATTATCCAAATTCCGAACATATAAAGTAAAGAGAGGTGAAAAAAATTTACTTACCAATCGTATTCATTACCCTACAATTTGCAATAAATAGTTGTAAAGAAGACGAGGAAGTACAAGAAACTATTACCACAGATATATCAGTCACTTCATCAGAAAGTTTGATTTTTTGGTTAGATAATGATGATTTAACACAAAAATTAAACGATGCTTTAACTTTTAATTATGGAAATGCATTGGAAAGTGAGGTTGAAAAAATTATAACCTTTAACGCTGACTCAACACAAGTAGTGGCGACAATCGGTTTTAAACAAGATTTTCAGAACAAATACTACGACTCAAATACTTCAAACAATTTAAGGACAATAGAACTTCAACAAATAACAGAAGGAACCGGTTTATTGGAGTATCCTTCAAATTATAATACTTTTCCTTCGGCACAATTCCCAACCACTGGGGTTTTAGATCCTGAATTTGAACTTGATATGCCACCTAGTAGAAATCAAGGTTCTCAAGGATCTTGCACTGCTTGGGCGGTGGGCTATGGTATGCAAAGTTTTTTTAGAAAAAATGAATTTAATCTTAATTACGAAACAAATGGCAATCTCAACTTCAATTCAGTATGTAGTCCGTCATATATTTATAATCAAATAAAAGTTAGTGATTGTTTCTCGGGTTCACACATATCACACGCACTAGATTTGTTGTTGGATGAAGGGGTTTGTAGTTTATTGGATATGAACTATTATGTTAATGATTGTGATTTAATGCCCAATCAACAACAAATCAATAGTGCTCAACAAAATAAAATTACTGAATGGAATACAGTATATATTAATACACAACAAATTAAGCTTGCCTTATCAAATAATCATCCAGTAGTAATTGCTGCTCATTTATATGAAGGTTTTTTTAAACCTAGTAATATTAATGATCAAGATGTTTGGAATGTTGTGTCAGGTAATTCCAATGGATATCACGCAATGGTTATCTATGGTTGGAACGATTCATTAAACTCATTCAACGTATTAAATTCTTGGGGCAGTGATTTTGGTAATGACGGTTCAATTTGGATAGATTATGATTTGTTTGATGGTGTGGTGATTGACCAAGCTTACATTGCTTTCAATGAACAATCCCAAGGAAATAGCATTATTAGTTTGAGTGGTGATATTAATTTTGAAAATGTGCAAATAAATACTTCAAGCACTCAAACTTTAACTATTTTAAATACCGGAAATGAAAGTTTTAATATTACGGAAATTACTTCTTCAAATAGTGTCTTTTCAATAGTAAATGGACAGAGTACAACAATCCAACCGGATGGTTATATTAATGTTCAAATCCAATTTACTCCCACACAAGAACAGACCTATAATGGAGTCATTACGGTAGATAGCACTGCAGATAATGCCAACGGTTCAAATAGTTCAATCCAGGTTACGGGTACTGGTGTAAATTCTTCTTCTTCCACTATTTCAATTAGTGGTGACCTGAATTTTCCCGACACAGAAATTGGCGCAACAAGCCAACAAACTCTAACAATATCAAATACCGGAAATGAAAGTTTTAATATTACGGAAATTACTTCTTCAAATAGTGCCTTTTCAATAGTAAATGGACAGAGTACAACAATCCAACCGGATGGTTATATTAATGTTCAAATCCAATTCACTCCCACACAAGAACAGACCTATAATGGAGTCATTACGGTAGATAGCACTGCAGATAATGCCAACGGTTCAAATAGTTCAATCCAGGTCACGGGTACTGGTGTAAATTATTCTTCTTCCACTATTTCAATTAGTGGTGACCTGAATTTTCCCGACACAGAAATTGGCGCAACAAGCCAACAAACTCTAACAATATCAAATACCGGAAATGAAAGTTTTAATATTACGGAAATTACTTCTTCAAATAGTGTCTTTTCAATAGTAAATGGACAGAGTACAACAATCCAACCGGATGGTTATATTAATGTTCAAATCCAATTTACTCCCACACAAGAACAGACCTATAATGGAGTCATTACGGTAGATAGCACTGCAGATAATGCCAACGGTTCAAATAGTTCAATCCAGGTCACGGGCACCGGTGTAAATTATTCTTCTTCCACTATTTCAATTAGTGGTGACCTGAATTTTCCCGACACAGAAATTGGCACAACAAGCCAACGAACATTTACTGTATCAAATACTGGGGATCAAATCTTTAATGTTTCCAGTATTAGCTTTCCAAGTGGAGTTTATTCAACAAATTGGAATTCAGGAAATATAAATGCCGGAAGTTCGCAAAATGTTATAGTTACATTCCAACCAACCAACGTACAATCTTATAGTGGTACTGTTACGGTAAACCATAATGCAGATGGTGGAAATGGCACACTTTCAATTAATGGAAATGGAATAAATAATAATACTGGACAACCGAATTTAAGATTTTATGACTTTGACATACAGAATGATAACAACAATAATGGAATTATAGAAGCTGGTGAGGACATTGATTTTGATATTAGACTTGAAAATTACGGTAATGCTACGGCAACAAATATCGAGGCCATAATATCTACAACGGATCCAGATATTACAATCTCTGATAATGATAGAACATATGACGATATGCCACAAGGAGATTTGGAGTGGAATTCAGGTTCATTTGACTTTCAGGTTTCATCTTCCCACCCAACATCAACGGTTGTCTTCAGTATTCAAATAAACTCCAGTGAGGGCACATGGAATGATACGTTTACGATAAATGTTCAAGGTTCAAATAATGGAGACCCACAAGTGGATGTTGGAAATAGTACCCCTCGGGATAATTGTTCAGATACAGATTTTTCAGATGACTATAAATTGCATTTAAACACTATTTATTATAAACAAAACTGGAATATTAATAATATTATAAGTTACGGTTCTGATGGTAATAGGGGAATGTGGTATCGTTTTGAAACTACAAATTATGGTTCATATACCATTGTAGTTGGTTTTAATGCTAATGCAGATGCAGGTTTCCAATTATTTTCCTCTTGCACCTCATCTCGTCCAATAGTAACCGTTAACAGTTCTAGTAGCAATACGGAAGGAGCTGAGATCATTTTAAATGGAAATACTGAATATTTTATACGATTTTATGACATTAACGATAGTAATCCGGTGACTTTTGCAATAATAATTAGAAAGTAATTTATACTGCACCCAATATGCCATGCCAAATCGCAACCGCCGTAGGACTCAGGGCCTATCCATCAAATACGCTGCCACAGCTTTTCTACGCAGCATATTAGGACGCTATATGAAATCTGGTCAACAAATTTTATTCTCAACACCGTAAAATTCTCAAGGAAACGTCCGTTAGTGTGGACCCCTTGAAGAATAATTTTAAGAGATTATTTAAAAAATTTACTCGCATAACATTGTTGAATGGATTTTGCTATATTTCCTTAAAATTCGCTGGACTTCATATAGCACGACGTTGTATGTAATTTTAGGCTTCACCAATTGGGCTGTGCAATATTAGATGAGCATATTAGTGCAAGATCCAAAAAAACTGAAATCGGATTTAAAAAAAATGCGGATTCTTTTAATTGTACTTACAATAATTCAAATAGGATACTTGTTTGTAATTTTCACGAATTCCAAATTGTGGAATAAACTGGACTTTGAATACAAGGTAAATTGGATAATTTGGACACTTAGTCTAATTATTTCAGGGATTTTCATTTGGTTCAATTGGACTAGAATGCCAATTCAAAAGAAAACCAAGGCAAACAATACATTCTTGATTTTGTTTTTAGGAATTATCGGAATGTGGTTATGGATGCCAAACAAAAGGGAAATTACGAGACTATTGGAAAAATGACGCACTCCATACCTAAAACCCTTAAAAATATTGCGATTCTTCACTCACTTGTATCAAATGGACATTACGAAGGACTTATAAAACCAACTGGTTTTGAATTGAAAAGAAAACATTTTCCAAATAATTTTGGAATTATCGGGACCCTAAATAATGATGAGTGGTTCCAAGTAAAGTCTGATTACGTGAAGCGTTTGAAATACTTCGCTCAGTTCCTTAACATTATTGGGATAGTGATTGCTATTGGTTTAATCTTTATTAAATCGAATTGGATTATTGCCATCATATATTTTATGTTTCGCTTAATCTCACATGCCTATTTCAAAGTGAAAAGTGAAGAAGGACTTAGTATCTTTAGCAGTAAGTTTCTGAAAATGAAAAAAATGCTTGGGGAGTAAAACTAAACACAACAAGAGCCATTGATTTATCCGTCTAACGGGTCAGCAAATAGCCACTTTTCGTTAACTTCAAGCGCATAAACGACTGGATTTGCTATCCTGCGACACCCAATCCTATTGGTTTGAAGGAAATAAAGGTCAAAAAAGGGGAGATTCTACAACGCAGTGGTGAGTTGCATACCAAGGTTTACCACGTTAAATCCGGTTTGCTCCGAAGCTATTCCATTGATAAAAATGGTAGGGAAAACATTTTCATGTTCGCGCCAGAAAATTGGGTCATTGCGGACACCAACGATCCCAAAATTCCATCGGTTTTATTTATTGATGCCCTCGAAGACTCCATCGTCACCGTTTTACCCAAAGATTTGGAAAGGGAAAAGGAAAATATCGCAGCGTTGACCAAAAGACTCCATGTGCTTCAAAATAGGATCCTAATGCTCATCAGTTCAAATGCAATTGAACGGTATGAACATTTTGTACATACCTACCCCAGTATCGTCCAACGAGTGCCCCAACGGATGATCGCCTCATATCTTGGTGTCACCCCGGAAACATTAAGCGCCGCAAAAAACAAACGACATAAGAATAGAAATACCTAATTTCTTATGAAATCGTAATGCATGGTGTTTATGGGCCCATAAACTTTGTGCCCAATAGTCAAGGCGTAACGAAATCACGTTTGGATAATGAAAACAACCAGCATTCTTTTAAAAATATCGGCAGTCCTATGGTTTATCTGGGGAGCCGTACACATTTTTGCAGGGGTTATGACGGACAAGTTTATCCTTAGTGGGGATATTGCCGGAGCAATTGGTGGTATCGCCGATAAGGTCGATCCCAGTGTACTACAACTAAATTACCCGGATGCCGCCGGAGCGGTAATTGGTCAACACGGGTTTAATCTTCTTTGGATTGGACTCACCACCCTCATCTGTTGCTTTTATGTTTGGAAAGGGAGTAAAAATGCCATCTTTTTGGCAGCCTTGGTCGGTGGATTGGCAGATTTGGGGTATTTTCTTTTTATGGATTTGGGAGGATACGTGCGTTTTGTGCCGGGAACGGTGATGACCCTGGTTTCAGGTTCGGCCATCATTTTAAGCTTTATTGCCCATTTCAAAACAGCGGGTTTGAAAAGCGAATAAAAACAGTGTATTTTCACTGCAGCACTAGCTTCGACACACCCAGGGAACACCCACCAATTAAGGGTTGCTGTCAAAGGCAGGATTAAAATGCACTACAGATGGACGGCAAGATCAACTACACCTTTGTAACCAAAATGTGGCAACACGCTCCGCCAGGAGGTTGGTATTTTGTCTCCCTCCCTAAAGATATGTCCAAAGAAATCCGGGAGCATTTGAAATGGCAGGAAGAAGGTTGGGGAAGAATGAAGGCGATTGCACAAATCGGGGAGCTCCAATGGGACACTGCCATTTGGTTCGATACCAAAATGGAAACCTATTTACTGCCCATTAAGGCCGAAATTAGAACAAAATCGAATCTTGAAATCGACAGGGAATTTGAAATGGCCATTTGGGTCTAAAAAACACTCCAAATGTGCTTTGGGAAAGCTTAGGTCAAATCCGCTGCAACCACTCCTTCATGTCCACTTCCTTGGCGATGATCCCTTTAACTGCCGAGATAGCGACCCGTTGCTGTTCCATGGTATCGCGATGGCGAATGGTCACGGTGTCATCTTCCAAAGTCTGGTGGTCCACGGTAATGCAGAAGGGTGTTCCTGCTGCATCCTGACGGCGGTAACGACGCCCAACGGCATCCTTTTCGTCATAGGCTATAGTAAAGTCCCATTTTAGGTCGTCGACCAATTTTTGGGCCACTTCCGGAAGGCCATCACGTTTTAACAAGGGTAAAATGGCAGCCTTGGTCGGGGCCAATACCGCTGGCAGTTTCAATACGGTCCGAGTGGTATTGTTTTCCAATTCCTCTTCCTGTAACGAATTGGAGAATACGGCCAAGAACATACGATCCAAACCTATGGACGTTTCCAACACGTAGGGCACATAGCTCTTGTTTTCCTCCGGGTCAAAATATTGGAGTTTTTTGCCGGAGTATTTTTCATGGTTGGCCAAATCAAAGTCCGTACGGGAGTGAATACCTTCCAATTCCTTGAATCCAAAAGGGAACTTAAATTCAATATCGGCGGCAGCATCCGCGTAATGCGCCAATTTTTCATGGTCATGGAAGCGGTAATTATCGGCCCCCATGCCCAAAGAAAGGTGCCACTTCATTCGTTTTTCCTTCCAGGTTTCGTACCATTCCTTTTGGGTGCCCGGTTTGATGAAGTATTGCATCTCCATCTGTTCAAACTCGCGCATCCGGAAAATAAATTGGCGGGCCACGATTTCATTTCGAAAAGCTTTTCCCGTTTGGGCAATGCCAAAGGGAATCTTCATGCGACCGGTTTTCTGCACGTTCAAAAAGTTCACAAAAATCCCCTGGGCCGTTTCTGGACGTAGGTATAAATCCATGGCACTATCGGCGGTGGAGCCCAATTTGGTGCCGAACATCAAATTGAACTGCTTCACATCCGTCCAGTTTTTGGAACCCGAAAGCGGACAGACAATCCCCAATTCTTCAATCAAGGCTTTTACATCGGCCAAATCCTCATTTTCCAACGACTTCCCAAGTCGTTTTAGAATGTTCCCTGCTTTTTCCTGATAGCCCAAAACACGTGGGTTGGTCGCAAGGAACTGCTGCTTATCAAAGGCATCCCCAAAACGTTTGGCCGCTTTGATGACTTCCTTATCGATTTTGGCTTCAATTTTGGCAACATGGTCCTCCACCAATACATCGGCACGGTATCTTTTTTTGGAATCCTTGTTGTCTATCAAGGGATCGTTAAAGGCATCTACGTGACCTGAGGCCTTCCAGGTGGTGGGATGCATAAAAATAGCGGCATCGATTCCAACGATGTTGTCATTGAGCTGCACCATGGCCTGCCACCAATATTCCCGAATGTTCTTTTTGAGCTCTGCCCCATTTTGACCGTAATCATAAACGGCGCTCAGACCATCATAAATTTCACTGGATTGGAATATATAGCCATACTCCTTTGCATGGGAGATGACCTTTTTAAAAATGTCTTCGTGATTTGCCATAGGGGCAAAAGTAAAACAATAGGGTAAATCTAAAAACGAAAAAAATCAGGAGCTTAAAATTGTGGTTTCCACACACCACCACTACACTGTTCCTTTATCCTTTGAACGGCGCACCCAGCGTTCAGAGAACCTGTTATTTCAACTGAAATTCGGAAGAGGAAAGGAGGCGTTGGTCCTCAAAAATGTTCAAGGTATAGATTCCTGGTTCAAGCGACCCTTCCGGCACGGTAATCGCATCACAAAAACTGACCTCTTTTCCCAAATAGACCACCTCAACCCTTTTGCTGTAGGTATTCCCTCCAACCGAAACCACATTGGCATTATCTTCGATCACGGCCATATCCGGATTCAAAAACTGAAGGTAAATGACCTTTATTTCGTTGGTCTCATTTGGATTGCCCTGTATGGTGGCGCATCCCCTTAGTTTTTCAATGACATCCGCTTTGTTGGTCTTTAAAGGCCTCCCCGCACGAAGTCGAAAACCACTTCCTTCGGAGTTCTCCATTTTAAGATAGCTCTTTATCTTGAGTTCCTTGGCCAATTCCTGGTTCTTTTGCCTGGCCAGCGCCTCTGCCTGTGCCAATGTACTGGTCTTACCACGGAGTTCCTCAATCTGCCTAATGGTACGTTCATATTTCTGGGTCAGCAGGGAGTTGTTGTAACGAAGAAAGTTGTTCTTCAATTTTAAACTGTCAAATCTAGCTTCCAAGACCCGTAATGCCTTTCGGTCCTCTTTTAGCTTTATAACGTTAAAGTTCAATTGTCCAACGGAATCCAATAATTGCTGTATCCGAAATTTTGAGGTCTGTAGTTCAATATCATTGACTTCATTCAATCCAGAGAGTCGGTCCACCTCTGCCTTCATCAAGGTCAAATCCTTCACCAAAAGCTTTTTTTCATCCTCCAGATATCCCAACTCATTCTGGGACTGGGCATAGCTATAATAGAACGCAATAAGGATTGCAATAATTACCGCCACCAATGCCGCAAGTATAATCTTATAGTTGAAAGTGGTATCTTGGGATTCCATCAGATAAGTGGCTGATTTTGCAGGTATAAGATTTGTTCATGAACTGGCCGTCAAAGATAATAAACGATATTAACTCCATCCTATTGCCACCAGTGTGTTTTGGATGTAATGTACAATTATCCAGAGGAGAGTACCTCCTGTGCACCGTTTGTCGACATGATTTGCCGATGACCGGTCATAATTTTACCGAAGAAAATGCCGTAGACCGCATATTTTATGGCCGTGTGCCCATTGAGAAGGCGGCTTCCTTCCTTTTCTTTTCCAAGCATGGAATCGTTAAAAATCTATTGCATTATTTGAAGTACAAAAATCAATATGAAGTGGGTGATTTTATCGGAAACTGGTTTGGGTCCCAAATTGCCAGGGAAAAAGACCTACAGATCGATGCCGTAATTCCAGTACCCCTCCACCCCAAAAAGTTGAAAAAACGCGGTTATAACCAAGTAGAACTATTCGGGAAAAAAATGGCCTCCCATTTGAATGCCCAGTACAGGGATACGGTTTTGATCAAGACCCAAAATACCAAAACGCAGACCAAAAAGTCCCGCCTGGCCCGTTGGAAAAACAACCAGGACCTTTTTGTACTGAAGAACGCAAAGGGGCTTGAACATAAAAAGCTGTTATTGGTAGATGATGTCATCACCACCGGGGCAACCATTGAGGCCTGTGCGACCACTTTACTTCAAATTTCCAATGTACAGCTGTACGTTGCCACCATGGCCGTTGTTCCTTAACAGAACTTAACGTTGAGATTGTTTCAAAAATCGTTTCTTTGCCCCACAATTGGATTCTATGCAATTGGCAAAGCGGATTTTGAGTATTATTTTCCTGGGTCTTTCACTTATGGCATTTTGGCAGTGTGCAAGACGGGGCAACCCAACCGGAGGGCCCAAAGATATAGACCCCCCCGTGCTATTGAGGGCGGAGCCCGAAAATCTTTCCATCAACTTTGATTCGCAAAAGATCAGACTGTATTTTGATGAATACATTAAATTGCAAGATGTTCAAAATCAGTTAATTGTATCTCCTCCCTTAAAAAACATCCCGGAAATCAAACCCTTGGGGGGAGCCAGTAAATTCATTGAGATTACCCTTAAGGATACCCTTAGGGAAAACACTACCTATACCATTAATTTTGGTCAGAGCATCGTAGATAATAATGAAGGTAATCCCAACAGCTTTCTCACCTATGTTTTCTCTACGGGGGAGGTCATTGATTCCCTTTCCCTTTCCGGGGTGGTAAAGGATGCTTTTGATAGAAATCCGGATGAGTTCGTAAGTGTGATGCTATATGAAATTGACAGTGTTTACAACGACTCCACCATTTATAAATATCCCCCCAATTATCTGGCCAATACCGGGGACAGTCTTCCTTTCTTTCAGCTGAGAAACCTAAAGGCCGGAACGTACAGAATTTTTGGGGTGAAAGATGAAGGCAGAAACAATGTTTTTGATCAAAGGGCAGATAAGATTGCCTTTCTCAATGACACCATTACCCTGCCCACGGACACATTGCTCCTATTGAATCTTTTTAAGGAAGTACCGGATTATGCCGCGTCCGTACCCAGTTATGTTGCCAAAAACAGAATTATTTTTGGGTATAGCGGAAATAGTGACAGTATGCGGATAAGACCCCTTACCCCATTACCGGACTCCGTGAGAACGATCATTAAAAAGGAAAAGGACAAGGACACCTTAAATTACTGGTTGACGCCCACCGATATTGATTCCATTGTTTTTACGGTTTCCAATGAACCGTATAAAGTTCTCGACACCTTTACCGTAAAAACCCGAAAATTGCCCTTGGATAGTTTAAAGCTGAGCCCAAGCCATGGAGGTAAGATCAGTTTTGAGGAGCAGTTTCACATTAATGCAAATACGCCCCTGGCTTTGGTGGATAGTACCAAGATTGCCATTATGGACAGGGATTCCCTTTCAA
Organism: Muricauda sp. SCSIO 64092; assembly: GCF_023016285.1. Classification (GTDB taxonomy): domain Bacteria; phylum Bacteroidota; class Bacteroidia; order Flavobacteriales; family Flavobacteriaceae; genus Croceivirga. The sequence continues at coordinate 2,796,352 of NZ_CP095413.1, read as the reverse complement.
TTCCCTTTAAAACGCGTTTGGACACCCTGGAAAATCGGGTGGATGTGGACTTTGAGCTTTTGGAGGAACAAGGGTATGCCCTTACTTTTTTACCTGGGGCCATAGCGGATTTCTTTGGCATGGAGAACGATACTTTGGAAGTGAGGCTTGCCACTGAAAAACGAACGGATTTCGGAAATATGGTACTTACCGTTAGCGGCAACATCCGTTATCCCATTGTGGTGCAATTGACGGATGAGCGCGGGGAAATTAAACGTGAACAGATCGGAACCGAACCAAAACCATTCCAATTCAACACCCTAGAGCCCGGAAAGTATGGCATTCGGGTCATTTTTGATGATAACGGTAACGGCAAATGGGACACCGGAAACTATCTAAAACAAATACAACCGGAACGGATAAGTTACTACCCCGATATTATCGATGTCCGCGCCAATTGGGAGATGGAGCAGACCTTTCTCATAACAAACTGAATTCATCCCGGTCTTCCAAAAACCGTAGTTTATTGCGGTAGGTGTCAATATGCTCCTTGGATAAGGTGGCATATAGGATTTCGTCTTTTTCCGAATAGGCCAATGGGTTCCCCAGGACATCGTAAACTGCCGAATGTCCGGAATATTCATGTCCCGAACTATCCTTTCCAATACGATTTACCCCAATGCAATAGGCCATATTTTCAATGGCCCTGGCCTTTAGTAAGGTATCCCAGGCGCTTATCCGGGGTTTGGGCCAATTGGCCACGTAAATAAGCACATCATATCCCTCCACATTTCTGGCCCAAACCGGAAACCGGAGGTCGTAACAGATCAGTGGGCAAATCTTGAAGCCCCTATATACCAAAATTGCTTTGGAGGTCCCTGCGTGATACACTTTATCTTCCCCGGCTAAAGTAAACGTATGTTTTTTGTCATAGGTTGACATTCCTTCCGGCGCTACAAACCAAAATCTGTTATAAAACTTACCTTCTTCCGAGTCTATAATACTTCCCACGATCGCAGCATCCTTTTTCCTGGCCCATTCCTGCATCCACGCAATGGTCTTGGATTTTTCTTCAAAAGGGACATTTTGGGGACGCATTGTAAAACCCGTAGTGAACATCTCTGGTAAAATGATGACATCCACATCATCCGAAATGGAATCAATTTGTTCAGAGAAGAGCGCTCGGTTGCTTTCAGGATTTTCCCAAATGAGATGGGATTGGATGAGTGCCACTGTAAGTTCCTTTGCCATATCAATCAGAATACACCTCTTTTACATCCTCTTTAACCAATTGAAATAAGTGTCTCAATTGGTTTTCCAGGATACGTTCTTCCGAGAGCGGAGGAAGGTTGTCCAAAGAAAACCATCCTACCCCCTGCATGTCAAATCCGGCCTTTAATTCTCCACCGTTAACTCGGCACAGGAATATCAGCTTGTAAATATAATGGGGTTCCGGGGGGTGTTTATGACGTTGTTTATCGTAAACGGCCAATAATCTGACAATTTCGGCGTCCAGTCCCGTTTCTTCCCTGATTTCCTTTACCGCCACTTCCGTTGGTGTATTGCCTACATCTGCCCATCCTCCAGGGATGGTCCACTTGCCATCCACACGCTCTTGGGCCATAAGTAGCTCATCGCTTTCATTAAGTACAAATCCCCGTACATCTACCTTAGGGGTCGGATAATCCAATTGGGGAAGAAAAAAGCCGTTGAGTTTTGTGAAGGGCTCCTGGGAAAGATAGGCCATCAATTTTAACCCTATTTCCCGTAGTTCCTCATAGCGTTCCTTGTCATACGCATCCGCAGCATAGACCAACCCGGTTTCTGCTATCGCCTTTATTCTTTTAACAACGTCCAATTGTTCCTTTGCATCCATCACATATAGTGTTCCAAGAGTTCAACCATTTCCTGTGCCTCCTGCATCCTGGCATTGTCCAATGCAGAATTGCCCCGGGCATCCGTCGCCTTGATATCTGCACCATGTTCCAAAAGGTTTTTTGCAATTCCAATTTTATTGAAGGTAGCGGCATAAATCAGGCAAGTGGCTCCCATACTGTTTACATGGTTCACATTGGCCCCCGCTTTTACCAGTAAGGAAGCAATTTCTTCATATCCCTTAAAACAGACCCCCATTAAAGCGGTATTTCCCGAACCATCCTTGGCATCCACTTCGGCGCCACTTTCCAGAAGGTATTTTGCGATTTCCAAATGTCCATAGTACGTAGTCAGCAATAATGGGGTTGAGCCTCTTTCATCCGTACTGTTGACCCATTCCGGACTATGCTTTAAAACGGCTTGGACCCCTTCTAAATTTCCGTTGCGGATGTCCTTAAAAAAGTCTGCTTTTGATACCATATCCAATTCTTAATTTCTAGAACCTGGGGAGAAATCTTCCGGAGCATTTTGTGGTTGGTTCAGTGTTCCTGCTCTTCCCGAGTCATTAAAAATAGTCCATTCCAAAAAAGTATAGGTTGGATTTCCCGTGGAAATTTCAGGATTCCTAACCGCCCTACCGTCCTCAAACTCATGATTGGTGCCGGAACCGTCCTCACCTACCACCCCAAAGACATCGATTACGGTTCCAAAAGGATCTACCAGTTCCAGGTTATCATCCCCATTGGAATCTGCAGGACTATTGGTGCCAACCCCTAAATCCGGTGGAAAGCCATAGACCGTTTCAAAGGCTGTGGCATTGGGGGAAATGACCAAAGTACTTTCCGCATCAATTACCAATCCTGTAAGGTCAATCGTGGAACTGATATCGGTATTGGCATTGGTATATCTACGAATGGACCAACCGTTCAAATCCAAAGGTGTACTGGCCGAATTGTACAATTCCAAAAATCGGGCATCGGCGTTGTTGTTGGGGTCTGCCAATTCCGAAAAGAAAAGCGCATTGGAGGTAAACTCCGTAATTAATGCTGCACATCGTTCATTGCTGAAGTCAATATCGGCCCTATCCCTAATGGCCAAAAAATAATCGTCATTTTCCCTCAAAAGCACCCCTGTTATGGAGCCTTTGCCTTGGGGAAGGGGTTGCGCTTGAAAATCCGAAAATCCACTGTTCAACAAGGTCAACCCATCATCGGAGCAGTCAATAAGATGACGTTCCGTCCCTTCTCCCTTTAAAGCGAAGATACTGTCCAATTCCTCCTCAACCACCTCCATATCCCGAAATCGTACCAGGGTATTGGTCATTGTGGCATTTAACTCGGAAATGGCAATATCCCTTGGAACAATATCCACAAAGGCATCGCAGGAAACAAAAATGTGTTCAGGGACCATTAAGGAAGGTAACCGACCCACCGAAGTTGTCCCAAACGCGGCAAAGGTCCCTCCCAACTTAAAAACATCCTTACTTTGGCCCAGGTACAATCCCTTTAATTTGATGAGAATCCTACTGCCTTCCGGAAACAGCAAGCAATTGTCCCGAACATCTATTTCGATTTGGAAACCTTCCGAAGGATCGATCGGACTATCCTGAAAGTGCAGCACACTAAAGAAGTTCTTGGCCCTATCCGAAGAAACCACGTATCCTTCAATCACCCAATCCTCTTGGATTTGTAAAATTTCCCCTTGGTAGAGGGATTTCACTTCGGAAAAAGTAACATTTGCCTCAATATCCGAAGTGCAGCTACTTTCAGCAGTATCAAATTCATTGGTAGCCACACAGGAGGAGAGCAAAACACAGGTGCCTATGAAAGGGGAGCTTATTTTTATCATAAAATGGTTGATTGGTATGCTTGATTATAAATGAACTCATTTAATCTTTTTGGAATGAGGCGAAAATTAGGGATTTTGTGGCCAGTTGAAGGCTTTTTTGAGTTGCACCCGCCTGCCTTTCCGCATGGTGGGCAGGTAGCTGGGCTACGGAAGGAAAAAAAGACAGGGCCGAACGGTTGCCGAAAAGCCCACTGGGCTTTTCGCAGGGAGGAGCCAGAAGGCGCGGTGGCAAGCAAAAGGACAATTTTTTAGCCATTTGAAAAAGTTTAAATGAGTTCAATGTATGCTTTTAAAAAAATTCAATGTCCTTTCTTCGGCATAGCTAATATTCCTTCTACCCCAAAAACCAACATGACCCCCAAATTCCGGGACCTCTAAATAAAGGCTGGGATTGTCCTTGGCTTCTTTGTACGGATAACAGGCCTCTCCCAAAAAGGAGTCGTCCTTGGCATTTATGATCAAACTAGGTGTGGTAATTTTAGGCAGGAATTGCTTGGAACTGCATTGGGCATAATAATCCAAGGCATCTGCAAACCCGTGGGCAGGAGCGGTATAGGCATCATCAAAGTCCTTTAGCGTACTGATTTTGTTAATGGTGCCCTCTGAAATTTTTGTTGGAAAAAGTTGTTGTTTCTTGCGAAGTTTCGCCAATAAATGTTTCTTGAAACGCGCCGAATACAACACATTCTTTGATTGCAATAATTGGTCACAGGCATCTTTTAAGTCACAAGGGACCGAAACCGCTACCGCTGCCGTTACTTCTTTAGGTATGGGATGCCCTTCCCCGAGATATTTTAAGGCCAGATTACCGCCGAGACTGAACCCCAGAAGGTATATTTTGGTGTAATCCTTGGTATTCAAAATATGGCCTATTACCGCCACTAAATCTTTGGTTGCCCCTGAGTGGTAGGAACGGTACAAACGGTTGGGCTGTCCACTGCACCCCCTAAAGTTAACGGCACAGGTATCAAAATTGTTTTGGGTCAGTTTTTTGGCACTTCCGGTAATGTAATGCCGTCGTGCATCGCCTTCCAGACCGTGGAGTAGGACAGCCACCTTTTCCGTGGGTTGGATGGACTCACTCCAGTCCAAATCCAGGAAATCACCATCCTGGAGTTCCAAGCGTTCCCTTTTTTGGATAACACCATGGACTTTCCTGATGGCCCCAGCATAAATTGTGGAAAAATGTCCGTTTCTAAAAAGAAACGGAGGGCGATAATTGGAGGGAACCAGTGGCATTTCCCTAAGATATAAAAAGCTTGATTTATCCGAACATTACTTTGGGAAAATCTCCAAAAGCTTGTGCTGTTCCTCAACGGCTTCTTTAAATTCCGACTTCAATTTATCGGTCAATTCGGCAATGGAAAGGGTCTCCTCAATTAGTGCGGACCCCTGTCCCGCAGACCAAATGGTCTTCCAGGCTTTGTGCTCCGTATCCAATTCTTTTCCAAAATCGATTTTTTGATCCTTTTTCAAATCTTCAGCGGACAACCCGGCCGCTTCCAGACTCTTGGACAAAAAGTTGGCATGTACTCCAGAAATTGCGGCAGTGTAGGTTACATCACTCGCTCCGGCATCAATGATCATCTGTTGATAGGCCTCGGGGGCCTTACTTTCCTTTACATTAATGAACCGGGTTCCCATATAAGCCAAATCCGCACCCATCTGCATGGCTGAGGCAATGTCCCTCCCAGTACTGATACAGCCGGAAAGGACGATGGTCTTATCAAAGAATTGTTTGGTTTCGGCCACCAAGGTCATTGGATTTATGGTTCCGGCATGACCACCAGCTCCTGCGGCCACCAAAATCAGGCCATCCACTCCAGCCCCAGCTGCTTTCTGCGCATGGCGCTTTTTAATCACGTCATGGAACACCAATCCACCATAGCTATGGATCGCATCCACAACCATTTGAACGGCACCCAAAGAAGTGATGACCAGGGGAACCTGATGTTTCACACACAGTCTTACATCCGTTTCCACCCTGGGATTTGTGGGGTGCACAATAATATTTACTCCAAAAGGTGCTGCCTTCTTACCGGTTTCCTGTTCCCAATTGGCCAGCTCCGTTTTTATTTCAACCAACCATTCCTCAAAACCCTCACTGGTTCTTTGGTTCAAAGCGGGAAAGGTACCCACTATTCCATTCTTGCAACATTCGATGACCAACTTAGGACCGGATATCAAAAACATAGGGGCGGCAATTGCAGGAAGGGAAAGTGTATTTATGAAGTCGGCTTTTGGGTTCATGGTCTTTTATTTAAATGATCTGGATAATTATTTTTGATGACTTACACCAAAACTAGCGTATTTTTGTGAATTGTTATGCATGCATAATATTTTTAGTCTATGTTTTTTAAGGAAATTGAGATTCGATGGAGTGATATGGATGCGAACAGGCATTTGGCCAATTCCGCTTATTTGGATTTTGGCAGCCATACCCGGGTCGACTTCTTGGCCAGTGTGGGTTTTGACCAAAAATATATGGCAGCCCATCAAATTGGTCCCGTTGTTTTCTACGAACACATCTATTATTTCAAGGAGGTCTTTCCTGGCAAGCCCATAAAAGTTTCCCTGGGCCTAAAGGGATTAAGCGGGGATGGAAAGTTTTTTGAATTTCATCACGACTTCTATGATGCCAACGGAAAAAACTTTGCGCATACGGAACTCATGGGGGGTTGGATGGACTTAAAGACTCGAAAACTGACCGACCTACCAAAGGAAATCCTTGCACGATTCAATGCAATTCCAAAAGACACCGATTTTAGGGTCTTGACCAAAGCCGATACCCGAAAGTTTGCCAAAAGACCCGTAGACCTATAAGTTGTTTGCCGAATCTCCTATCTTTAAGGAAACCATTTGCAATGGCCCGTTCCGGAACAGCAGATTTGACCTTGCATGGTGGCCATGTGCCACCCTGGCTCTTCAATAGAATGAAGGGGCTCGCCCTTCCCATGGTGGAAGCCATTATCCATGAGCACGGGAAAGAAGGCTTTATAGAGCGTTTGGCCCATCCTTTCTGGTTCCAAAGTTTTGGTACGGTCATTGGTATGGACTGGAACTCTTCCGGTGTTACCACGACGGTCTTAAATGTTTTGAAACAGGTTATTGCCCCGGTTTCCCAACAACTGGGTATCTATGTCTGTGGGGGCAAGGGAAAACATTCCTTAAAAACCCCACAGGAACTTATCCAAGTAGGGATGAAAACCGGCCTGGATGGGAACGAACTCGCGCGGAACAGCAAGCTCAGTTCCAAAGTGGACAACACCGCCCTACAGGATGGATATCAACTCTACATTCATAATTTTTTGGTAACGGATACGGGAGCGTGGACCGTAGTACAACAGGGGATGAATCCAAAAAATGGTAAGGCCCGGCGCTATCACTGGCATTCCGGTTCCATAACCAATTTTGTTCGGGAACCCCATACCGCCGTTTGTGGTGAACACCACGGAAATATCCTGAATCTTGTCCACAAAGAAGCCGAAGTGACCCAAAATGCGATCCTGGAAATCTCAAAGGAACATCCGGACAAAATTATCAAGGAACTTCCCCATTTAATTGTCCCCGGATATCACAATATCAAGGCCAAGGACGTTAACTTGAAACGATTGGGAAGTGTCCTCTGGTTGGCCCAGGAAAATGAAACCCAAAAATTTGAGGAACTTTTATTGCTAAAGGGCCTTGGACCAAGAACCTTACAATCCCTCACCCTGGTGAGCGAAGTCATCCATGGTACACCTTCGCGTTTTGCTGATCCGGCCCGATTTTCCTTTGCCCATGGCGGTAAGGATGCTACCCCTTTTCCCGTACCTACCAAAGTGTATGATGAGGTGATCATAACCATGAAAACCGCGGTGGACAAGGCCAAAATTGGTCGAACGGACAAATTAAAGGCAATTCAGAAACTCACCGAAATGGCGCAAAAGGCAGAAAAGGACTTTACCCCCAATCAAAATTTCGATGCCTTGGTCAAAAAAGAAAATGAAACATCCCATACCTATGGGGGGCGGAGTGTTTTTGGCTACGCCAAACCTCCCAAGGGTAAGCAATTGAATTTATTTGAGGATTTTAACGATTAAGGCCTTGCCCTAACCTTCCTACTTGCCAAATACACCCCCAATAAAACCAGGGAAGCAGCCAAAATTTTTACCAAGGTCAGCGTATCCTTTCCTGTTAGCAACGCAAAAAGGATTCCGAAAAGTGGTTGCACATAGATGAAAGCCCCTATGGTACTTGCCCTTAACTCTGTCATGGCAAAGATGTTGAACAAATAGGTGCAGAAGGTTGTCCCTACAACGACAAAGGCAATGACGCCATAGGCCCAAAGCGGCATGGTAGTCCATTCAATTTCCAGAAAATAGCCAAAAGTGACGGGGAAATTAATGATGACCGCAATGGTGAACAGCCAACGCATTAAGGTAAAGGGATGGTATTTTTCCACCAGTTTTTTGGCTACGATCAAATAGCCGGCATAGGCAAGCGAATTAAGAATAAACAGACTGTTTCCCAAAGGGATATTGGGGGCATCCTTACGTATTTCCGCACCAAAAAGGACAAGCATAAGGGCCCCTATAAATCCAAGGGCAATACCAAACCCCTTGTTTTTTGTAATCCGTTCTTCCAAAAACACGGCACTGAGAACCACCACGATAATGGGACTAATGGTAATGAGCACCGCACTGTTTATGGGCGTGGACAATTCCAAGCCTTTAAAAAAGGAGAGCATATTGATGACCATGCCCAATAATGCGGCGACAACCATCCGTAACCAATCCTTATGCGCTATCCTTTCCCTGGGACCCAAAAAGGAAATGCCCCAAAAAAGGATGGCAGCGCCTACTACGCGCAAAAAAATAAAGGCAAACGGGGTAACATAAGTGGGCATTACCCCTTTTGCGATGGTATGGTTAATACCGTAAATTATAGTGGCCCCTATGGCGGCCAAAAAGGCAAGGTTGCGTTTGCTCATCCGTGCAAGGCGGCCTTGGCACCCTCAACTTGTTTTTTGGCGTTGCCAATAAAAATTTGGTCATCCACCACGACAACAGGTCGTTTTAAAAAGGTGTAATGTTCCAAAATGAGGTTTTTATAATCGTCCTCACCCAATTCCTGATTGTTCAAACCACGTTGACGAAACAACATCGCGCGTCTGCTGAACAGGGATTCATAGGAGTCCGTCAATGCCCTCATTTCCTCCAGCTCTGCCGGGCTTACTCCTTTTGACTTGATTTCCCTCACCTCAACCCCATCCAAAGGTTGAAGTTCCGCCAAAATCTTCTGGCAGGTTTTACAGCTCTCCAAGTGGAATATCTTTTTCATATGTTTGATTTTCTATTAAAGTTTGATTTCCTATTCGTAAATGCGGATGATGTTGCCATTATCCTTACCCAGTACACTCCTCACATACCCATTGACTACCTTGGTCATTGCAACTGGATTGTGCCCTGGAAAATAATCCCTGTATTTTTCATAGGCATCCTCGACCATACCGGCCGAAACCGCATTCAGGCGCAACCCATTGACCAATTCCAAAGATGCCGCTTTTACAAAGCTATGAATTGCCCCGTTCACCATAGCTGCACTTGCTGTTTTTTCAACAGGGTCATCTGCTAAAATTCCCGTGGTCAAGGTTATGGAACCATTGGGGTTTACATACGATTGACCAATTCTGGTAAGATTTACCTGTCCCATGAGTTTACTTTTAAATCCGATATAATAATCTTCCTCGCTAAGTGTTCGGAAGGTAGCCCATTTTGCTTCTCCCGCAGTACAGATTATGGCATCCACGGTGCCGGTTTGGGCAAACATGTTTTCAATTGAGGTACTGGATTCCATATCCACGGAAACATCACCTTTTGTCCTTCCGGCGACAATAACCGTATGGTCCGTTCTAAAATGGGCGGCAACTTTTCTTCCTATCGTCCCATTTCCCCCTACTATCACTATTTTCATTTCGTTCTTCTCTAGGTATAACTTCGGTTTTTCAACGCAGGGCGAAATCCACAGCTGCCTTGGAGTGAAGCATTGTGGTATCAAAAGTGGGAATGGCGACCTCCGCTCCAGGAATTAGAATGGGCAATTCCGTACATCCCAGGATAACACCTTCGGCACCCTCCTTTTTTAGGTTCCCAATGATTTCCAAACACCGTTCCCTGGCCTCATTTGTAAATACCCCCTTGACCAACTCACCATAAATTAAGTCCTGTAAATAGACCCTTTCTTCCAGGGAAGGAACAAGCACCTCCAAATTGAAATCCTCAGTCAGAATTTTGGTATAAAAATCCTTTTCCATAGTGAATTGGGTTCCCAAAAGCCCCACCTTTTTAAGTTTCCTTTCGCTAACGGCTGCACCTGTAGCGGTAGCAATGTGCAAAAATGGCACTGAAATGGCCCGATTGATGTATTCCGCCACAAGATGTATGGTGTTGGTCCCCAAAATAACCACATCCGACCCTGCGGTTTCAAGTCGTTTGGCCTCTTTAGCCATTAATTGGCCTATGGCATCCCAATCGCCTTCAAAAGACAGTTTCTCAATTCCTGAAAAGTCAACGGAACTCATTAAAATCCTTGCCGAATGCGACCCACCAAGTCTTTCTGCCACAATTTGGTTCAGGTATTCATAATAGAATTTGGAGGATTGCCAACTCATTCCCCCAATCAATCCAATGGTTTTCATCATCGTTTATTTGGTTTTTGACAGTTCTTCCGCTCCTTCAATTCTAATACGTTGCAACCACTTTGTCAATAGGGATGTCCTGTTTCCCTCCCTCTCGGTTTTTACGGCTGCATTACAGGCAATGCTACAATCCATAGTATCTGTTTTAATATTTATAATTCGCAAAATCTAGATATGTTTAGGTCAAAAAAAAAAATTAAAGTTCCTTTTTTAAGGTTTCCAAATACTCCCGTATCACTTCTTCATTCCTTCGGTAATAGGTCCACTTCCCGTGCCTTGTGGGAATTACCAAATTGGCGTTTTGCATTGCGTTTAAATAGGTTGAGATCGTAGACTGGGACAATCCTGTTTTATCCTGGATATACCCTACGCATACGCCATCATCAAAATGGTCAATGTCCTGGTGGGGAGGGAAATTCCCTTCCGGATCCTTAAGCCATTTGAGGATTTGAACCCGGGTTTTATTGGACAATATTTTACTTATTTCAATTATATTCACCTTGCGAAGATAAACAATATATTTATATATCTAGAAAATTAGATATGTCAATGCATCAAACTGTGGAACAACTCTTTACAATTACCCGACAGAATCGAAAAATCCTATACAAGTATTTAATGGATACTCCAGCGGAGTTGCTCCATAAAATCCCCAAAGGATTCAACAACAACATCTGGTGGAACATTGCCCATGTAGTGGTTACCCAACAAAAACTGGTCTATGGGCTCAGTGGACTGCCCTTGATCATTTCACCGGTATTGGTTGCCAAATATCAAAAAGGGACCTTCCCTTCCGGTGTTCCGGATGAAATGGAATTCGCTGAAATACGTGCGGCGCTTTTTAGACTGCCCGAAAAGACCGTTGAAGATTATCAAAGTGGGGCCTTTCTAAGTTTTAATTCCTACATGACCACTCCAAAAGTGGAACTCAATTCCGTTGAGGACGCCATTGCCTTCAATGTTTTTCATGAGGGATTGCACCTTGGGAATATCTTAGCATTGAGCCGAGCGGTAAAAGTGTAATTTTGCAGCCAACTTTCGAACAAAAGTTCCATGAACAATAAAGATTTAAAATTCAATAGCAAAACCATTCACGGTGGCCAACAACCCGATGCTGCCTATGGTGCCGTAATGCCACCCATTTACCAAACCTCCACCTATGCGCAGTCCACACCGGGAGCACATAAGGGTTTTGAATATTCCAGAAGTGCCAATCCCACGCGTACCGCCCTGGAAAATTCATTGGCCAGTATTGAGAACGGGGCATATGGTCTGGCATTCGCAAGTGGGCTATCGGCAATTGATGCCATTATTAAATTGTTGGAGCCAGGGGATGAGGTGATATCCACAAATGATCTATACGGAGGAAGTTATCGCCTGTTCCTGAAAGTGTATGAAAAGCTGGGCATCTCCTTTCATTTTATTGGGATGCAAAGTGTGGATACGATCGCTGAGAAGATTACCGACAAAACCAAATTGATATGGGTGGAAACCCCTACCAATCCCATGATGAACATCATCGATATCAAATCCATTGCGGATCTCGCCAAGGAAAAAGGGTTGCTATTGGCCGTGGACAATACCTTTGCCACACCTTACTTGCAGAGACCGTTGGATCTGGGCGCTGATATTGTGATGCATTCCGCCACCAAATACCTGGGTGGGCATAGCGATGTAGTGGTTGGTGCCTTGGTGGTCAAGGATAAGGAATTGGCCGAAAAGCTATATTTCATCCAAAATGCCAGCGGTGCCGTTTGTGGGCCAATGGACAGTTTTTTGACCCTTCGAGGTATCAAAACCTTACATGTGCGAATGCAGCGGCACTGTGAAAATGGTAAAGCCATTGCCGAGTATCTCAGGAAACATCCCAAAATCGAAAAAGTATGCTGGCCAGGATTTGAGGATCATCCCAATTATGCTATTGCCAAGGCACAAATGGATGACTTTGGTGGGATGATTTCATTTATCCCAAAAGGAGGTTCGTTCGAAGATGCTGTAAAGATTGTTGAAAACCTACGGGTGTTTACCCTTGCCGAATCCCTGGGAGGGGTGGAGAGTTTGGCTGGCCACCCAGCAAGTATGACCCACGCCAGTATTCCAAAAGAAGAACGCGAAAAAAGTGGCGTAGTGGATTCCCTCATTCGATTGAGCGTTGGCATAGAGGCCATTGAGGACCTAATTGCCGACCTGGAACAGGCCATAGGTTAAGAAAATTGAAAAATTTTCAATTTTTGGGCCTCATATTATATAGTTGACATATTTTTGCCCCCATATTCCTAATTCAATAAAAATGACCCTTATAAAAAGGTCATAATTAACAATTTACCAATCCTTATATGGAAGCAAAGATTAAAGCATTTATGGATGAGGTGAAGGCCCGAAATGGTCATGAGCCAGAATTTATTCAAGCGGTCCAAGAAGTGGCCGAAACCGTTATACCTTATATTGTAACGAAGGACATTTACCACGGCAAAAACATTTTGCTTAGAATGGTGGAGCCCGAACGATTGATTTCATTTCGTGTGGCCTGGGTAGATGACAAGGGTGAAATCCATGTAAACCGTGGATACCGGATCCAGATGAATTCGGCCATTGGGCCCTACAAAGGTGGGCTCCGTTTCCATCCAACGGTAAATGCCAGTGTATTGAAGTTTTTGGCATTTGAACAGGTATTCAAAAACAGCCTCACCACCTTGCCCATGGGGGGTGGTAAAGGAGGTTCGGATTTTGATCCCAAAGGAAAATCCGATGATGAAGTCATGCGCTTTTGCCATGCTTTTATGAGCGAACTCAGCAAACATATTGGGCCTTATACGGACGTTCCCGCCGGGGATATTGGCGTGGGTGCCCGGGAAATTGGTTTCCTATTTGGCAAGTACAAAAAAATCAAGAACGAGTTCACAGGTGTCTTGACCGGCAAGGGATTGTCCTGGGGGGGCTCACTCATTCGACCAGAGGCCACAGGCTATGGTACCGTCTATTTTGCCGATAGCATGCTCAGAACCCAAAACAATTCCTTTGAAGGAAAAAATGTGATTATCTCCGGTTCCGGTAACGTTGCACAATATGCCGCAGAAAAAGTAATGCATTTGGGCGGTAAAGTGCTGACACTTTCCGACTCTGGAGGTTATATTTATGATAAAGACGGTATTGACAAAGGAAAACTGGCCTGGATCATGGATTTGAAGAACAATCGTCGCGGGCGTATATCCGAATACGTTGACCAATACCCCAATGCCGAGTACCACAAAGGGAAAACACCATGGGAAGTACCGTGTGATGTTGCCCTTCCCTGCGCCACACAAAACGAACTTGGTGGTGATGATGCCAAAGCATTGATCAAAAATGGATGCATTGCCGTTGCTGAGGGGGCCAATATGCCTTCCACACCAGAGGCCATCCATGCCTTCCATGAGGCCAAAATATTGTTCGCGCCCGGGAAGGCCTCCAATGCCGGAGGTGTCGCCACTTCCGGTTTGGAAATGTCCCAGAATTCCCTAAGGATCAGTTGGACAAGGGCTGAGGTGGATGACCGCTTAAAAGGTATTATGAACGATATCCATAACTCTTGCATTGAGTATGGGACGGAAGAAGGCGGGTATTGTAACTATGTCAAAGGTGCCAATATTGCCGGTTTCGTAAAAGTGGCCGATGCCATGCTTGCACAGGGGGTGATTTAATCCCTAAGTTAATCCTATCACAAGGCCCGATAGCCGATTAAAGGTATCGGGTCTTTATATTTGGGATATGCAAGTAACCACCAAGGCCATTGTCCTCTCTTCACTAAAATATGGCGACACCAGTCTTATAGTGAAAGTCTTTACCGCCTCCGATGGCCTTAAATCCTATCTTTTAAAAGGGGTACTTACCTCCAAAAAAGGCAAATTAAGACCCGCATTGTTCCAACCCTTGACACAATTGGAACTTGTGGCAAACCATCGCAATAAGGGGAGCTTGGAAAGTATTCGTGAGGCCAAATTGGCCCATTCCTACAAAACCCTCCACTCCGAGATTGTAAAAAATAGCATTGTGCTCTTCCTCAGTGAGTTTTTGACCATTTGTATTCAGGAAGAGGAAAAGGACCAAGGCCTTTTTAGCTACTTAGAGTATGCTCTCATCTGGTTGGACGAAAACAAAAAAATAGCCAATTACCCCATTCTCTTTCTGGTACACCTGACCAATTATTTGGGGTTTTATCCAGATATGGAGAATACACATTTCCCGTATTTTGACCTTCAAGAAGGTTGTTTTACCAATACCCCCTCCTTGAACCCAATGATGGATGGGATGGCGTTGGATGGTTTTCGCCAATTTTTAGGCATAAATTTTGATGGTATTATTCCTATAAAGCTGACCAAAAAAACACGCCAAGAATTATTGAAAAAAGTGCTTTTATATTTTGAGTTACATTTGCAGGGATTCAGAAGTCCGAGGTCCTTGGCGGTATTAAATGCTGTGTTCGATTGATATGCGAAGTGGAATTATTCCTCTTTTCCTCTTAATGGTTTTCCAAGTTACCGCTCAACAGGTAACCTTGTTGGATGCGGACTCTGGTTCACCTATTGTAAATGCCGCCCTATACAATGCGGACAAATCACGAACGGCGATTTCGGATTTTGATGGTCGCGCAGATATCTCCCAATTTGATCAACGCGAGAAAATTACCATTAAACACATAAGCTATCAACCCTTTACGGCAACCAAGGCACAGATTATAAAAAGGGGCGAGCGCATTTACATGGAATTGAGTCCGGAGCAGTTACAAGAGGTGGTAATGTCGGTATCCAGATGGGAACAGCAACTTAAGGACATTCCACAAAAAATTGCGAATATCAATGCGCAGAGCATCGCATTTACCAATCCCCAGACTTCCGCCGATCTATTGCAGAATAGTGGTCAGGTCTTTGTCCAAAAAAGTCAATTGGGAGGCGGTAGTCCCATGATACGTGGATTCGCGACCAATCGGGTATTGCTTTCCGTGGACGGGGTCCGTATGAACAATGCCATTTTTAGGGGAGGCAATGTACAGAATGTCATTTCCATAGACCCTTTTACCGTAAAAAATACCGAGGTAATTTTCGGGCCCGGTTCCGTTATCTATGGAAGTGATGCCATAGGTGGGGTAATGAACTTTTTCACTAAAGACCCTCGCTTTTCCTATACGGATAGCCTGGCTTTTTCCGGAAGCGCCTTCTATAGATTTGCTTCCGCCAATACGGAAAATACCGCTCATGTGGATTTTAATCTGGGCCACCAGACCTGGGCATCGTACACCAGTGTCTCCTACAACAATTTTGGCGACCTGAGAATGGGTTCCCATGGCCCCGAATCCTATTTGCGAAACAACAGGGTTGTTCAAAGGAATGGAACAGACGTATTGATCGAAAACGGCGATCCCCTGGTACAGACCCCATCCGGCTATGACCAAATCAATCTCCTTCAAAAATTTGAATTCAAACCAAATACGGACTGGGACTATAGATTTGGGTTGTATTATTCGGAAACTTCAGACTATTCCAGATTCGATAGGCTTATTCGTCCCAGTAGGGATGGCGAAGGTCTCCGTTCAGCGGAGTGGTTCTATGGCCCCCAGAAATGGTTTATGGGAAATGCACAGATTGTTCAAAAAGGTAAAAACCGGTTCTATTCGGGTGCAAAGTTGACCGCAGCCTACCAATTTTTTGAGGAAAGCAGGAACGAAAGGAATTTCCAAAACCCCACCCGGTTTACCACAAGGGAAAAGGTGGATGCCCTATCGTTAAACCTGGATTTTGAAAACAAAAAAATTGGCGGCTTACGGCTGTACTACGGTTTGGAGTATTTATTCAATAAGGTCAATTCCGAAGGAAATCAAACAAATATTGAAACCGAGGAAATCCAACCTGCGCCATCCAGGTACCCGGATGGTTCCACGTGGCAGACCTTTGCTGGATATATGAATGGCGAATACCGTATAAAACCTAATTTTACCGTACTATCCGGATTGCATTATAGTCAGGTTTGGGTCGATGCTCAATTTAATGACACTTTTTTCCCTTTCCCGTTTACGGAGGCCGATTTAATAACGGGCGCTTTGACCGGAAGCTTGGGTTTCAGCTGGTTTCCCACACAGAACTTACAACTTACCTTGAACGGTTCCACGGGGTTTAGGGCTCCCAACATTGATGATATTGGGAAGATTTTTGACTCTGAACCCGGTTCGGTGGTCGTGCCCAATCCAGATTTGGTGCCCGAATATGCCTATAATATTGATTTAGGGATTCGAAAAAACTTTGAAGACAAAATTGTGGTCAGGGCGGCAGCCTATTATACCTATTTGGTCGATGCCCTTGTACGACGGGATTATACCCTTAACGGCGCACGGGAAATTATGTTCAATGGGGAAATGAGCAATGTGCAGGCCATACAAAATGCAGCCAATGCCTATATCTATGGTTTTGAATTTGGGGTTGAAGCCTTTATGGGAAAGCGTTGGTCATTCTTGGGCAACCTCACCCTTACCGAAGGTGTCGAAGAAGACGATAGTGGTGAGGAATCCGCAGCACGCCACGCAGCACCAACCTTTGCCGATGCCCATATTGTATGGAAAAACGAAAAATTCAAAGCCGATTTTTTCCTGAACTACAATGGCGAAATCCCTTTTGATGACCTGGCCCTTTCCGAACGGAACAAAGATTTCATTTACGAAAGCGATGCCAATGGAAATCCCTTCTCCCCATCATGGTACACCCTAAATTTTAGATCCAGCTATAAGATTTCCAATCATTGGAATGCCAATTTTTCATTGGAAAACATTACGGACCAACGGTACAGACCCTACTCTTCCGGCATAGTGGCCCCAGGGTTTAATACTATTTTGGGACTGGGCTACAAATTCTAACGCACCCCCTCCAGGCCATTTTCAATCTTTTGCCTGTTTCTTCCATCGTATTTCCAATCTTGTAATACAATGGTAACCCCCAAAACCATCACTGCAACCATTGTTTTCCTTGTTACGGGAAAGTATTGGTGATATGATTCAAAAAAAGGACGGGCCAAACCAGGTGCCGGTATACCATATGAACTTAGGGGTAAGCCTTTTACCTGCATAAAAACGTGGGTTTTGCCACTAAATGATTAATTTTGCAGACTTTAATTTCTGACACAAGAAATCCTATGAAGTTTGCGGAATACAAAGGGTTGGACCTCCCCGGGATAGGAAATGGCATTCGCTCCTTTTGGAAGGAGAATAACATTTTTGAAAAAAGTGTTACCTCCAGGGAGGGCAAAGAAGGATATGTGTTTTATGAAGGGCCTCCTTCTGCAAACGGAATGCCGGGCATTCACCACGTAATGGCACGTACCATTAAAGATATCTTTCCCCGGTACAAAACCATGAAAGGTTTTCAGGTAAAACGCAAAGCGGGTTGGGATACCCATGGTCTACCCATTGAACTTGGTGTGGAAAAGGAGCTCGGTATTACCAAAGAGGACATTGGCAAAAAAATATCCGTTGAAGAGTACAACGAGGCTTGTAGAAAAGCGGTAATGCGGTACACCGATGTATGGAATGAAATGACCGAAATGGTAGGGTATTGGGTAGATATGGATGACCCATACATTACCTATAAATCCAAATATATGGAGTCCGTTTGGTGGCTCCTGAAACAGATTTATGACAAAGGGTTGATTTACAAAGGCTATACCATACAACCCTATTCCCCAAAAGCAGGTACGGGTTTAAGTTCACATGAACTGAACCAACCGGGTACGTACCAGGATGTTACGGATACTACCGTTACCGCACAGTTTAAGGCCAAGAAAGCTACGCTACCGGATTCCTTAAAAGATATTGATGGCGAGGTGTACTTTTTGGCATGGACAACCACCCCGTGGACATTGCCTTCAAATACGGCACTGACCGTTGGACCAAAAATTGATTATGTGCTGGTCAAAACCTTTAACCAGTACACATTTGAACCAATGCATGTGGTTTTGGCAAAAGCCCTGGTAAACAAACAATTTTCTGGAAAGTATTATGAAACTGTTGAGGAAGGCGATTTCTTAAATTTCAAATCTGGGGACAAGAAGATTCCATTTCAAATCATATCCAAGACCAAAGGGGCCGATTTATTGGGCATACACTACGAACAATTGATCGATTATGTCCAACCGTATGAAAATCCGGAAAATGCATTCCGTGTGATTCCCGGGGATTTTGTAACCACGGAAGATGGTACGGGTATTGTCCATACCGCTCCAACCTTTGGCGCGGACGATGCCCTTGCTGCCAGACAAGCAAACCCACCGGTGCCCCCAATGTTGGTTTTGGATGCCAACAATAATCCTGTACCATTGGTTGACCTTCAAGGTAGATTTCGGCCGGAGCTCAGGGAGTTTGGGGGCAAATACGTCAAAAATGAATATTATGACGATGGTGAAGCCCCTGAAAAGTCCGTGGATGTTGAAATTGCCATTAAACTAAAAATAGAGAACAAGGCCTTCAAAGTAGAAAAGTACCTACACAGCTATCCCAACTGTTGGCGTACGGACAAACCTATATTATACTATCCATTGGATTCCTGGTTCATTAAAGTGACCGACATCCGTGAACGGATGTTCGAACTTAACCAAAGCATTAACTGGAAGCCTAAGTCCACTGGTGAGGGCCGGTTTGGAAATTGGTTGTCCAATGCCAACGACTGGAACCTTTCCCGTTCCCGCTATTGGGGTATTCCCTTACCGATATGGAGAACCGAGGATGGTAAGGAAGAAAAAATCGTGGGTTCGGTTGGGGAGCTTAAAAATGAAATGGCCAAATCCGTGGAACTGGGTTTCATGGAAAAAGACATCTTTGCCGATTTTGTGGTGGGTGACATGAGTGAGGCCAATTACGATACCATAGACCTGCACAAGAATATTGTGGACCAAATTGTTTTGGCTTCCCCTTCCGGGAAGCCCATGAGAAGGGAATCTGATCTCATTGATGTTTGGTTCGATAGTGGTTCCATGCCCTATGCACAATGGCATTACCCATTTGAAAACAATCACCTTATCGATAATGGCGACGCCTTTCCGGCCAATTTCATAGCGGAAGGGGTGGACCAAACAAGAGGGTGGTTCTATACCTTGCATGCCATTGCCACAATGGTATTTGATTCCGTGGCCTATAAAAATGTAGTCTCCAATGGGTTGGTCTTGGACAAGGAGGGCAAAAAAATGTCCAAACGCCTGGGCAATGCGGTAGATCCTTTTGAGGCACTCCCGGAACATGGTGCAGATGCCATACGTTGGTATATGATTTCCAACGCCAATCCCTGGGATAACCTAAAATTTGACATGGATGGTGTTATGGAGGTAAAACGAAAGTTCTTCGGCACGCTTTACAATACCTATTCCTTCTTTTCCCTTTATGCGAATATTGATGGCTTTACCTATTCCGAAAAGGAAATCCCGCTACATGACAGGCCAGAATTAGATCAATGGATTCTATCGGAACTCAATACGCTCATCCAACTTGTGGACGGTGCCTATGCGGACTATGAACCTACAAAGGCCGCACGTGCCATTTCGGACTTTGTTCAGGAAAACCTATCCAATTGGTATGTGCGTTTGAGCAGAAGACGTTTTTGGAAGGGCGATTACCAGCATGATAAGGTTTCGGCCTATCAGACCTTATATACCTGCTTGGCAACAACTTCCAAATTAATGGCCCCCATTGCCCCTTTCTTTGGGGAGCGTTTATATCTGGATTTGGATAAGGTAACACGGAAAGATGGTTTTGAAAGTGTGCATTTGTCCACCTTCCCTTCTTATAACCCCAATATGGTGAACCAAAAGTTGGAACGAAGGATGCAGACCGCACAAAAGATATCCTCCTTGGTATTGTCCATAAGGCAAAAAGAGAAAATAAAGGTGAGGCAACCTTTAAAAAAGGTGATGGTCCCCATATTGAACCAATCCCAAAGGGAAGAAATCGAAGCAGTTGTAGATTTAATTCGTTCCGAAGTAAACGTGAAAGAAGTGGAACTTATGGAAGACGCTTCGGAAATCCTGGTAAAGAAAATTAAACCGAATTTCAAGGTTTTGGGACCAAAATTCGGTAAGGAAATGAAGCAAATTGCCGCCGCTGTCAATCAATTGGAACAGTCGGCCATCCAGAAAATTGAACAAGAAGGCAAAATAATGCTCCAACTGGAAAATAAAAGTATTAATTTACAGTTGTCCGATGTAGAGATTACCTCCCAGGATATTGAGGGGTGGCTGGTGGCCAGCTCTGGACCTTTGACCGTGGCTCTCGATGTAACCATTGATGATGAGCTAAAAAGAGAAGGTATTGCCAGGGAATTGGTGAACCGCATCCAAAATTTAAGAAAGGAATCCGGTTTGGAGGTGACGGACAAAATTGATCTGAAAATCTTAAAGGACGGACAGGTGGAAAAAGCTATTGAAAGCAATGCGGATTATCTGAAAAGTGAAACGCTTACCGAAGTCCTAAACCTTGAAGAGCAATTGGATGAAGGCATTGAAGTTGCCTTTGATGAAGTACAAACAAAATTATTCATTCAAAAACATTGAAACATGGCGCAGGATACAAAAGTGAGATATTCTGATAAGGATTTAGCAGAATTCAAAGAGCTCATAGAAGCCAAAATAGAAAAAGCACAAAAACACCTGGAACTGCTTAAAAGTTCCTATATGAACGATGGCAATAATGGTACGGATGATACTGCCCCTACCTTTAAAGCCTTTGAGGAAGGTTCCGAAACTATGAGCAAGGAAGCCAATACGCAGTTGGCCATACGGCAGGAAAAGTTTATTCGCGACTTAAAAAATGCCTTGCTTAGAATAGAAAACAAAACCTATGGCATATGCAGGGTAACCGGTAAGCTCATCAACAAAGAGCGTTTAAAACTGGTTCCGCATGCCACCTTGAGCATCGAAGCGAAAAACATGCAAAAGTAATGGTGCCTTTCTAGGTCTGGTATGCAATGGCGAGACCCTTTTTAGTCCTGTCCCTAATTTTGACCATCAATTTTGGAGCTGCACAAAAATTGGTGGAAAAGACCGTATTGAGCCCTAAGACCACTTCAGTCCTAATAGATGGGGAAAACTGCTTTAAAATAGATTTGGCTACCCATACGGGCAACCAACTAAGGGTAGAAGCAACAATGGAAGGGGAGTATGCAAAGGATTTGGCCGTTAAATTGGAGCAGAACGGCGACAATTTCCAAATTAGCACGGATTTTCTGCCGAGCTTCAATAGACCCAATGATAAGCTAAGTGCACATAAGGTCATCTCCATTGCTTTAAAAATCAGTATTCCGGAATATGTGAAAACGGATGTTTTTGGGACCCATACCAATGTCTTCGCCATTGGCAACTATAGCAGCCTGAACATTACTTTGGCCGATGGAAACTGTAAATTGGGAAGTATCACCGAAAACGTGAATGTAAAAACCCAAAAAGGAGAGATTTTGGTGGGTAACGCCAAAGGTTCCGTAACCGCGGAAAGTAAATACGGAAAAGTCTTTATGGGAAATGTCCCCCATGGTTATGAAGTCTTTACACTCCATTCCGTGGAAGGGAATATTCGGATAAATAGCCCCAGTGGATGAAATCACTATTTTTGCCCCTATTAATTTTTGTAGATGAACCTTAGAAAGTCCTTATTGATCATTGTGGTGGTTTTACTTATAGACCAAATCAGTAAAGTTTATATTAAAACCAACTTTGTTTTGGGTGAGTCCATTGAGGTGTTTTCATGGTTTAAAATCTTATTCATTGAAAATGAGGGTGCTGCCTGGGGGACAAAACTCAGTGATATTTTACCGGTGTCCGAGTCGACCGGCAAGCTATTTTTGACCATCTTCAGACTTTTTGCCATTGCAGGAATTGGGTATTGGTTGTACGACATCATAAAGAAGCAATCCCCCAATGTACTTATCCTGGCGGTGTCCTTCATCTTTGCCGGCGCCATGGGCAATATCATTGATTCGGTTTTCTACGGGACCATTTTCGATCACAGTAACCGTCAAGTAGCGACCCTTTTTTCGGATGAACCCTACGGAAAGCTTTTCTACGGGAAAGTGGTGGATATGTTATATTTTCCTTTAATAGATACCACTTGGCCGGAATGGGTCCCAAAAGTAGGGGGCTCAAATTTTCGCTTTTTTGAGCCCATTTTCAATATTGCGGATTCTGCCATAAGTGTTGGGGTCGGTATCCTGATTGTCTTTAATAAAAAGGCCTTTGGCAAAGAAAAAAGGGAAATTCCTCAGAATTCATAAATCCTATTGGGGGTAACACAGTACGTAAGCCTAACATCATTGGTGTTGCTATCCGTTATTTCTTCCACGGGCCCAAAAAAGGAAAGCCCAACTTTGATAAGGTCATTACGGCAATTCTTTAGAAACCTATCATAATAACCTCCACCATAACCTACACGGTGTCCGTTCTTATCAAAGGCGAGCAAGGGTACAAAAACAACATCCAATTTATCTGCGGAAATCTCAATTCCCTCCTTTGGTTCAGGTATTCCCAAACCATTGCTCTCGATAACCGTATTATCCAGCAATAAATAGTTCCTAAGAATTCCATTGGGATATGTTTTGGGAACCACAATGGTCTTGTCCTTCCCTTGGAGTATGGAAAGCAAAGGTTGGGTGTCCAACTCCTTATTTTTTGTAATGGATAGAAAAATGTGGTAAAAAGTGTATTGCCAAATAGGCAGGTGGAGTATCTGGTTGGCTATCTCCAGACTGGAACTGTCAATTATACTTGGTTCAAGTAGGTTTCTTTTGTTTCGGTAATCTAACCTAAGCGCTTTTTTATGCATCTACATCACGTAGATTTGATATGAATTTGGGAACCTCTGAAAAAAGGCTTACTCCTTAGCGGAAACAGTAACATATATCTTGAAGAAGATCATCAAAATCAGATACATGCCCAGAACTATCAAATAATTTTCCATGTCTTAACCTTAACTTTGTCTAAAAGTAACGAATTTTTCTTTCAAAATCCTTTGAAATGTTCTTTTTTATCGTTGAAATGCACTTTTTTATTAAAACTTTAACTCCCAAATTATACAACAACATATAGCCTTTACATTTAGGTAATATGCAAGGACTGTTTAAACTAAGTTTACACCCCCTTTAAGTCCATCAACTTTTTCACTTCCCCGTTGAAAAAAACATAGTAACTTCATATCCCAAATAAACCCAAGTTTTTTGCTTCCATGCCCAAAGTACCCATAGACGTACAATTAAGCTCATTGCCCAATAATCCTGGTGTCTACCAGTTTTACGACACTGATGGGAAGGTCCTTTATGTGGGTAAGGCGAAGAACCTTAAAAAAAGGGTTTCTTCCTATTTCACCAAGAACCATGAATATGGAAAAACACGGGTGATGGTAAAAAAAATTGCCGTTATAAAACATATTGTGGTTGCGACGGAGTCGGATGCCCTTTTATTGGAGAACAGTCTTATAAAAAAACACCAGCCCAGATACAATGTCTTACTCCGTGATGACAAAACATATCCTTGGATATGTATTAAAAATGAACGGTTCCCAAGAATCTTCCCCACCAGGAAAATAATAAAGGACGGTTCGGAATACTATGGCCCCTATACCAGTATGCGTACGGTGAGGACCCTTCTGGATTTGATTAAAAGTGTCTATCCACTACGTACTTGTAACTATGACCTTTCCCATGAAAAAATAGAATCCGGTAAGTACAAACGCTGTTTGGAATACCATTTAGGTAACTGTAAGGCCCCCTGTGAAGGTTTACAGACCGCTGAGGATTACCATAGGCAAATGGATGATATCAGGGAAATCATTAAAGGGAATTTTAAAAGTTCACTGACCTATTTTAAGCACCGGATGAAAGGCCATGCCGTGGCCATGGAATTTGAAAAAGCGCAACGTATCAAGGAAAAGATTGAGGTCCTGGAGAATTATCAGGTAAAGTCCACTATTGTGAATCCAAAAATCAATGATGTGGATGTTTTCAGTATTTTTTCGGATGAAACCCACGCCTATGTCAACTTTCTCCAGATTTCCCATGGTTCCATCATACGCTCCCACTCCATGGAAATAAAGAAAAAACTTGATGAGGAAAATGCGGAATTACTTCGGTTGGCCATTATTGAACTACGTCAACGTTTTGCTTCGAATTCCAAAATGATCTTCGTCCCCCATCTGGTGGAACTCGACAAAAGCATTAAGGTCACCGTACCCAAATTGGGGGACAAAAAAAAGTTGGTGGATCTTTCGTTACATAACGCAAAAATGTTTAGACAGGAGCGTTTTAAGCAAATGAAAATTGTAGACCCCGATAGGCACACCAAGCGTTTAATGGCCCAAATGAAGGCTGATCTACGATTGTCCGAAGAACCCATTCACATTGAATGTTTTGATAATTCCAATATGCAGGGGAGCAACCCCGTGGCCGCCTGTGTCGTATTTAGAAATGGCAAACCGGCCAAAAAAGAGTACCGGCACTTCAACATTAAAACAGTGGATGGTCCCAATGACTTTGCTTCCATGGAAGAGGTGGTCTTTAGGCGTTACAAGCGGTTGTTGAACGAAGCGGAAACGCTTCCACAACTTATCGTTATTGATGGTGGTAAAGGCCAATTGTCCTCGGCCTTGAAAAGTTTGGAAATTCTTGGTCTACGAGGAAAAATTGCCATTATTGGCATTGCCAAGAGGCTCGAAGAGATTTATTTCCCGGAAGACCCCATTCCATTATATCTGGACAAGAAATCCGAAACCTTGAGAATAATACAGCAATTGCGCAACGAAGCGCACCGTTTTGGCATCTCTTTTCATAGGAACAAGAGGAGCAATGCCGCTATTAATTCGGAATTGGAAGGTATAGAGGGAATAGGGCAAAAAACCGTTGAACAACTGCTCAAAAATTTTAAGTCCGTGGCACGGATCAAAGAAGCATCAATGGAAACCTTGGCAAAATCCATTGGGAGGTCCAAAGCAAAAAAAGTGTATGAATCCTTTCATTGAACTCCGATGGCAAAAAGAATACTGACACTACTGATCGTGCTATGGGCAATGGGCATTTACGCACAAGAACAACCAAAGGTCGGTCTTGTACTGAGTGGGGGTGGCGCCAAGGGATTGGCGCATATTGGAGCACTTAAGGTCATCGACAGCCTTGGTATCCAAATTGATTATGTGGGAGGGACCAGTATGGGTGCAATTGTTGGGGGACTGTATGCCGCAGGATATTCCGGAAAGGAACTCGATTCCATATTCAAATCAACGGACCTAACGGAACTGATCCAGGACAATGTACCCAGAAGTGCCAAAACCTTTTATGAAAAAGACGATTCCGAACGTTATGCGTTGAGCCTTCCCTTTGATGACTTCAAAGTTTCCTTTCCCCAGGGAATTTCAGGGGGACAGAACATTTACAACGAATTCGTTCGCTTGCTCTATCACGTTAAGGATGTTAGGGATTTTAACCAACTTCCCATCCCTTTTTTATGTATCGCCACCAATATAGAAACAGGAAAACCCGTTTTATTGGACAATGGTTACCTCCCAGAAGCCATTATGGCCAGTGGCACCCTTCCATCATTATTTGAACCTTCCGAGGTAAACGGCCAAATATTGATAGACGGCGGTGTGGTCAATAATTACCCATTGGATGAGGTCAAGAACAAAGGTGCGGACATCATTATTGGGGTTGATGTGCAAGATGCTTTGGCCAAAAGGGAGGATTTGTCCTCAGCTACTGAAATTCTTGTTCAGATCAACAATTATAGGACCGTAAACGATATGCGAAAAAAGGTTGAAAAAACAGACGTTTATATCAAACCTGACATTCAAGACTTTTCGGTCATTGACTTTCCCCGGAGGGATGAAATCATTGAAAGTGGGGAAATGGCCGCGCTGCAAATGATAACTCCCTTGAAGGAAATTGAAAGCAAACAGCCAACGGACAAATTCAGTCCCACCATCGCAAAAAACGTTCTGGACAGTCTGGTGATCAATCGGCTTATCCTTAGTGGGAATGACAACTATACCCGGGGGTATATCAAAGGAAAGCTCAGATTGGCATTGGGGGATAAAATCCCTTTTGAAAAATTAAGGCAGGGAATGGGAAACCTTTCGGCCACAGGCAATTTTAAGGCCATTCGATATAAATTAATATCCAATGGACTGGGAACCGATTTAGTGCTCGACCTACGGGAAAACCCCAACACCATGTATATTAAAATGGGCGCCCATTATGACGATCTCTACAAAAGCGCCGCACTGATAAACATTACCAAGAAAAATTTCTTTTTTCGGGACGATGTGGCCTCCTTTGACTTCATTTTAGGGGATCATTTACGGTATAATTTCCAATATTATTTGGACAAGGGCTTTTATTGGAGTTTTGGGGTCAATTCCACCTTCACCGATTTTGACGAGGAAATAGATTTTGACCTCATTCGAAATAATTTTGATGTCCTTGATAATCCCAATATAGGTTCCATAAGTCTGGATGTTACCGATCTTACCAACCAAGTATACCTGCAGACCGTGTTTCGCGAAGAGTTTGCCTTTAGGGTTGGATTGGAGCATAAATTGTTACGGTACAGTACCCGTACATTGAGCAATTTAACCATGGACGGTGGCGAAGCATTCCTTCCGTCCAACGAGGGCAGGGTATTTTTTGAGGACAGCAATTATTACAACGCTTATGGCAGGTTGACTTTGGATACCTATGACGATAAGTACTTCCCTACCAAAGGATTGTTTTTTGATGGAGACTTCCATTGGTATCTTTTCTCATCCGACTTTAACGATAATTTCCGGCCTTTTTCCATATCCAAAGCAAAACTTGGCGTTGCTTTTCAGCCACTCAGGAATGTATCCCTTAACATTGAGTCGGAAGGAGGTTTTAAGTTGGGCACTTCCCCGGTAACCTCATTTGACTTTGTCCTTGGCGGCTTCGGAAATGATCTTATCAATAATTTCATCCCCTTCTTTGGATATGAATTCCTGAGCCTGCCCGGCAATAGTTTCGTAAAGACCTATGCCCGGTTGGATTACCAAATATCTTCCAAGAGCCACTTACTGTTTTCCGCCAATGCCGCCAACGTAGCGGACGATCTATTCCGGACGGGGGAATGGTTTACCGAACCAAATTACTCCGGTTTTGG
Organism: Muricauda sp. SCSIO 64092; assembly: GCF_023016285.1. GTDB lineage: Bacteria > Bacteroidota > Bacteroidia > Flavobacteriales > Flavobacteriaceae > Croceivirga. The sequence continues at coordinate 2,768,817 of NZ_CP095413.1, read as the reverse complement.
GGTAGGTTATGGATTGGAATCCTTTATGGGGCCCATTCAGATTTATTATTCCTTTTCACCCCAAATAGATGAATCCACCGTTTTTTTTAGTGTAGGGTATTGGTTTTAGTAAGATTTTACAACTTTTTATGATGGAATATTAAAACATTGCAAAAGAACCGTGCGTTATAGTTAAAGTTGGTTAAAATAAAAGGAGCCCCTTACTACATAGGTTATCTTTGTCCCTACAAGGGGTGGTTCCCTTGTAACTTTAAGTATTGGTTTTTCATAATTTAAAGTTTGGTTGGTTATTTAGAAAAAGCCCTGATGCTCAACATTGGGGCTTTTTTTATACAATAGTTTGGAATAACTTTTGTTTAAGTAATTGTAAAAGTGGTGGGATATATTCTGATAGTACTAATTTTATGTCCCATTTCGTCTTTATGAAAAAGATAGCTACATTTCTGTTTTTATTGACCTTTATGGGTCTAACAGCGCAAAAGAAGCCCGCTTTTAAAGCGGGGGAATGGCTCAAGTACAGAATCCATTACGGTATTCTCAATGCCAGCTATGCCACTTTGCAGTTAAAAACGGACAGTCTTGATTCCCTTTCTGTTTATCACGTCATCGGAAGAGGAAGGACAACTGGTTTTGCAAGCATTTTCTTTAAGGTGGACAATACGTTTGAAAGTTATTTCGATAAAAAAAGTGGAAAGCCCTATAAGTTTATAAGGGATACCTACGAGGGGGGCTATACAAAGGATATTGAGATTCGATTTGACCATGATGAGGATATTGCCCTGTTAAAGGACAAAAAAAACAAAAAAGAATTCAATATACCGGTCAATGATCAAGTTCAGGATCTGTTGTCTGCATCCTACCACCTGCGCAACACCTATAGCTTTGAGGATTTCGTAGAAGGCGAAACACTTACCATGGACATGCTTTTTGATGATGACGGAATTTACCAGTTTAAACTAAAGTACTTGGGCAAGGAGATATTGCGAACCAAATTTGGTAAGGTAGAATGTCTTAAATTTAGACCTTATGTACAATCCGGAAGGGTGTTCAAGGAGGAGGAAAGTCTAACACTATGGGTCTCCAACGACCTTAACAAAATTCCGGTGCGCATAAAGGCAGATTTAGCCGTTGGATCCATTAAAGCGGATTTGGATGGGTACAACGGATTGAGAAACCAATTCAAAATAATCATGGATTGAATCTAAGGCCCGTTCAGGAATTTGTCAATTATTTTCTTATGTCCCTTCCTGTCTGGCCAGTAGGCCGGTTTTCACGGCACATCGTTAAAATTTTAGTCAATAACCATGGCTATGCTTTTCCATCGCACCGGCTCGCCCATAGCTTTTGCTATGTCGTGCCTCGTTCCGCACTAAAACTGGCCTATAACAATTCCAATCACAAATTCCTAAAGAGGCACTGACCAATGAAAAAAGATGACAGTATCCAATCCCAAATCAACAAGCTTGAAGAAAAATTTAAAAACTCGGGGCAGGACTTAAGCTCTTACCTGGACGGTCTTCTTTACCAACGCTACCTTACCTACTGGGACTACATTCATTTAGACACCCTATTGAGCCTTCAGGTGCCCAGGACCTATTTCCCGGATGAGGAGATTTTTATCATGTACCATCAGATTACAGAGCTCTATTTTAAGCTCATTCTACATGAACAAAAACAGCTGGTGGATGACAAATCCCAGGACACCATTTTCTTTATTGAGCGTATAAACCGCATCAACAGCTATTACAAGGCACTGATCTCATCGTTTAGCATTATGATAAATGGTATGGAGCGGGAACAGTTTTTGCGCTATAGAATGGCTTTGCTTCCCGCTAGCGGATTTCAATCCGTGCAATACAGAATGATTGAAATCCATGCCACACCCCTGGAGAATTTGGTCCACCATTCCGAACGCGATACACTGTCCAAGAACAGCTCCATTGAGGATTTGTACGAAAAGATATATTGGAAAAAGGGGGCTACCGATATCCATACCGGGGAAAAAACATTGACGTTGAAGCAATTTGAATACAGGTATACCCCAAGGCTCATACGAATAGCAAAGCAAGTTCAAGGACAGACCCTATACCATAAATGCCTTGCCCTAATGCGTCCTTCGCACCAAAACGAAGCGCTCATTAAGGCCCTTAAGGAAATGGATATCAATGCCAATGTAAACTGGCCGCTAATGCATATGGGCTCTGCCTACCGCTATTTGGCAAAAGATAAGACCGCCGTAGATGCCACTGGAGGCACCAATTGGAAGGACTTTTTGCCCCCAAGTTTCCAGAGAATAATATTTTTCCCAACTTTGTATTCCAAAGATGAATTGGACAATTGGGGCAAACAATGGGTGGAACACATTTTCAATCCCCAAAATAACTAGTACGGAACATGCAAAAATATTGGGGCGTCATTTTAGCAATGCTGGTAATGGCATCATGTGGGGAGAACAAGAAAATTGCTGAAAATGTCTTGGTTGAAGAGCCTGTGGAAAAACCTATCATCACCCACTATGGATTTAATCTGGATAACTTCAATGTTGTTCGGGATACGGTAAAATGGGGAGATAGTTTTGGTGAGCTTATGCTTAAAAACCATGTGGATTACCCAAAGGTGGTCACTATTTCTGAGAACTACAAAGACACCTTTGATGTCCGTAAAATACAGGTTGGAAAACCCTATCTCATCCTTAAATCCAAGGACAGTTTGGAACAAGCCCAGGTTTTTATCTATCAAAATGACAAAATAAATTACACCGTAGTGGATTTACGTGACTCCGCCATGGCCTATAAAGGCAGAAAAAATGTGAAATACCTTGAGCGGGAAGTAGCGGGAACCATTAAAAGCAGTCTGTCCTTGGAGCTGGACAGTTTAGGGGTGGATTATATCGTTACCATTAACCTATCTGAAATTTATGCGTGGACAGTTGATTTTTTTAAGTTGGAAAAAGGGGATAAGTTCAAGATCATATACGACGAAAAGTACATCAACGATTCCATCTACGCTGGAAGTGGCCGCATAAAAGCAGCCTATTTTGAACACAAGGGCAAGCCCATTTATGCATTTCCCTATGTTTCGGACTCCATAAAAAACATCCTGGAGTATTACGATCAGGATGCCAATAATCTCAGAAGTACGTTTTTAAGGGCGCCCATAAAATTTGGGTATCGCCTGTCCTCAAGATACAATCTAAGACGTAGGATCGCGTATTACGGTTACAAGGTCCGCCCACACAAGGGAACGGACTATGCCGCTCCCATAGGAACACCCATTGTTGCCACTGCAGATGGCACGGTTACCGAATCCAGAAGAAGGGGGGGCAACGGAAAGTATGTCAAAATCCGTCATAACAGCATGTACAGTACCCAGTATTTGCATATGAAGGCCCAAAAAGTAAGGGAAGGGGAGTTCGTTAGACAGGGCGATGTAATCGGTTGGGTTGGAATGACAGGAAATACTGGCGGCCCACACGTATGTTATCGTTTTTGGAAGAATGGAAGACAAGTGGACCCCCTACGTGAAAAATTGCCTTCCGCAGAACCTATTGCAGATTCATTACGATCTGCCTATTTTGACCATATTGAATCCTTAAAGTTTCAATTGGATTGTTTACAATTTGAATCACCAAATAAAGAAGAGAACCTATTAACCCTTGACCCAGAAGATGGCCTTACCCAAAATTGACCCTACTACCACCAAAGCATGGAGCAACCTTGCAACCCATTATGAAGAGATCAAAAACCAACATTTAAAATCCTTTTTCGAGTCCGATGCACAAAGGGCGGAACGCTTTTCCATTGCGTGGGAGGATTTTTATGTGGATTATTCCAAAAACAATGTTTCCGAAGAAACGCTCAAATTACTACTAAAGCTCGCTGAGGAAGTTAAGTTAAAGGATGCGATCCATTCCTACTTTTCCGGGGATATCATCAACGAGACCGAGGGCAGGGCTGTTTTGCATACGGCATTGCGTTCCAAAAAAGGGGATACCATAAAAGTAGGGGGCTCCAATGTTATCGAGGAGGTCTATCAAGTTAAGGAGCAGATCAAATCTTTCACTGAGGCCGTTGTTTCCGGACAAAAGAAGGGGTATACGGAAAAAAAATTCACGGATGTCGTCAATATTGGTATCGGAGGGTCGGATTTGGGTCCCGTAATGGTCACCGAAGCTTTGCAATTTTATAAGAACCATTTAAACATCCATTTTGTCAGTAATGTTGATGGGGACCATGTGTACGAAGTACTCAAAAAACTAGATCCGGAAACCACCCTGTTCATAGTGGTCTCAAAATCCTTCACTACACAGGAAACGCTCAGCAATGCCATCACCATAAAAAAGTGGTTTTTGCAATATGCCACAGAAGGTGATGTGGCCAAACATTTTGCCGCTGTATCCACCAATACCGCTAAAATTGAAGAGTTTGGCATCACAGCTGAAAATGTATTCCCCATGTGGGACTGGGTTGGAGGTCGATTTTCGCTTTGGAGCGCCGTAGGCCTATCCATTGCCTTGGCCATAGGTTATGAAAACTTTGAGCAATTGTTGGAAGGGGCCAATGGCATGGATATTCATTTTAAGGAAACGGCCCCTGGGAAAAACATTCCTGTAATTCTGGCACTTTTGAGCGTTTGGTACAATAATTTTCACGGTGCCGAAACAGAGGCCATTATTCCCTATACACAATACCTACATCGATTTTCTGCGTATTTACAGCAGGGTATCATGGAAAGTAATGGAAAGAGCATGAGCAGGGCCGGACAAAGGGTAGGCTATGAAACCGGAACAATCATTTGGGGCGAACCCGGAACTAATTCACAACATGCCTTTTTCCAGCTGATCCACCAGGGAACCAAACTCATCCCTACGGACTTTATAGGTTTTAAGGAGTCCCTTCATGGCGATAAGGACCACCACAATAAACTAATGGCCAATTTTTTTGCCCAGACCGAAGCCCTGATGAATGGCAAGGGCGAAGAAGAGGTGAAAATGGAACTTGAAACGGCGGGTCTTGCTTCAGAGCGTGTGGAAAAATTGCTGCCCTTTAAAATTTTTGAGGGAAACAAACCTACAAACACCATTCTTATCAAGAAATTGACCCCTAAAAGCCTTGGTGCATTGATTGCCCTTTACGAACATAAAATTTTCGTGCAGGGCATAATTTGGAACATCTTCAGTTACGACCAATGGGGGGTGGAATTAGGGAAACAACTTGCCAAAAACATATTGGCCGACCTTGAAAATTCAGAAATTGGCAATCACGATGGTTCCACATTAAATCTTATTCAATTTTTTAAAGAATAATTAACAAAATCCTTAAATTATGCCTTTTGTCAATCTGTTGGCAATCAATAATTTAAAATGGTTTTAATCTAATTTTTCTCCTTTTTCTTAATAATTTATTAACGTTAAAGCTATTGCTTTAACTGACTTTTGCAGTGCTAATTAAACACTGTTAAAATGAAAAAAATCTACTTGGCTTTTGCAGCTATGCTCATGACTGCATTGGCATTTTCACAAGGGGTTACCACCTCTTCCATGGGAGGTAAAGTAACCGACACATCAGGAGAGCCTCTTCCAGGGGCAAGTGTGGTGGCCGTGCACCTTCCATCAGGAACAACCTACGGTGCCGCTACGGATTTTGATGGATTCTACCGTATGTCAGGGATGCGTCCCGGTGGTCCATATGAGGTTAAAATATCCTACATTGGTTTCAATGATTTTACCAAGCGGGAAGTCTTTTTGAATCTTGGGCAATCCTTTAGGATCAGCACTGAACTTTCGGAATCAGCGACCGCTTTGGAGGAAGTTGTGCTCATAGGGGATAATAGCGGAACCTTTGACTCCGATAAGACCGGTGCGCAAACCAACGTTACTTTAAGGGACATCAACACGTTGCCCACAGTTTCCCGTTCCATAGCGGATTTTGCCAGGATAACCCCCCAGGCACAAATACGGGAAGGGGATGATGGATTTTCCATCTCCATTGCCGGACAGAACAACAGACTTAATGCCATATATATAGATGGTGCCATTAATAATGATGTATTTGGCTTAGCTGGATCAGGAACCAATGGAGGACAAACCGGTGTAAACCCCATCTCGGTAGATGCAATTGAGTCTTTCCAAATTGCCATAGCCCCATTTGATGTGAGGGTCGGTGGTTTTGCAGGGGGTGCCATTAGTGCCATTACCCGATCAGGAACCAACAAAGTCCAAGGTTCTGCCTATGGTTTCTTAAGAAATCAGAATTTGGCCGGGAAAACACCTCCAGGATTGGTTGGGGATGGTGAGGAAAGGGAAAAGCTCGCCGACTTTACTGCGCTAACCTATGGAGCAAGAATAGGCGGTCCCCTTATCAAAGACAAACTCTTTTATTTTGTCAATTATGAACGGCAAGAGGATGAGACCCCACAACCGTTTCTTTTTAGTAACTATATAGGTCGATCAAGCCAAGAAGACCTGAACAATCTACGGCAATTTGTTTCGGACAGATATGGTTATAATATTGGTGGATTTGACAATAATGCACGAACACTGGACAGTGATAGGTTGACCCTAAAAGTGGATTGGAACATCAACGAGGCAAACAAGCTCAGTGTACGACACAACTACGTAAAGGCTGAAAATTTGGAAGCCCGGGAGACTGAAAACAACTCTATAGGATTTTTAAATGGTTCGGAGCTTTTTACTTCTACCACCAATTCCACATCCATTGAGTTGAATTCAAAAATTGGAAACAAATTTGCGAACAGTTTTGTTTTTGGGTACACCAGGGTAAGGGACGACAGAGATCCCTTAGGAAATCCTTTCCCATCGGTAACCATAAGGGATGGTAGCGGGAATTCTACCATTAACTTTGGAGCTGAGCGCTTTTCCACGGCCAACCTATTGAATCAAGACATTATAACGTTGACCAATAATTTTGAGATTTATCAGGGTGCCCATACCATAACCTTGGGAACCCACAATGAATACAGCAAAATAAAGAACCTCTTTTTTGCCAATAACTTTGGTCGTTACCAATATTTTGACACCTTCATAGATACTGACGGAGATGGTGAAACCGATACCTTGTCCGCTACAGGCTTGGAAAACTTCTTGAACGAGCTGCCTGCCAACAATTATGATCGAGGATATTCGCTATTGACAGGTCCAAATGTTGGTGACGAATCAACCGGTGCATCGGAATTTGAACTGCTCCAATTGGGCTTCTATGTTCAGGATGAGATACAGCTTACGGACAATTTTAAAGCAACCATTGGTGCCCGATTTGATATTCCAATATGGGAAGATGGTGCCGAAAATGAGGATTTCAACACAAGAACAGTTGCATTATTGGAAGCAGCCGGAAAAAATCTACAGGATGCCCGTGTGGGAAGGGGAGTGGATACCAAGGTTATGTTTTCCCCCAGGGTAGGCTTTAACTGGGATGTTAACGGCAATAGAACCACACAAATCAGGGGTGGTTTTGGAATTTTCACTTCACGTCTTCCCTTGGTTTGGCCTGCTGGAACCTACAACAACAATGGGGTTACCGGTGGATCCAGTGATGAAAGGGATTTTGATAGTAGTGCTTTGGTCTTTAACCCGGATGTTAACAGTCAGCCCTCTCATATTACGCCTGGGTCGGGAGAAGTTGGCGGTAATATCGATTTGTTTGCCCCTGGATTTAAATTGCCCCAACGTTTTAGGACCAATATTGCCATCGATCAAAAACTCCCGCTATGGGGGCTTGTAGCAAGTGCGGATTTTATTTGGACGGATAACATCACAGATGTGTTTTATGAAAACCTAAATTTGGGAGGGCCTGTTGGCAACTTGGATGGAGCCGATAGTAGGCCATTCTATAATTTCTTTGACAGGATTGATAGTACCTATGGCGGTATTTATTTGGCTTCCAATACGGGCGGAGGGGACTCGTATAACTTTACTTTTACGTTGAGAAAGCCATTTGAAAACGGATTTGCCGGGCAAGTCTCCTATTCCTATGGTGAAGCAAACGCCATTTTTGAAGGAACCTCTTCCCAAAACAGTTCGCAATGGAGAAACTTGCAAACGGTAAATGGTAAAAATGCCAACCCTCCTATTACCAGATCGGATTTTAACCAAGGACACAGGATCATAGCCAATGTTTCCTATGAATTGAAGTGGAATGATAACATTAAGTCCACTTTGGCCCTTTTCTACTCTGGAGAACAAGCCCCGCCATTCTCTTATATTTATGGCACGCCTTCTTTCCCGGATTTTGTATTGAATGATGATTCCAGGGATAATGCATTGATCTATGTTCCCGCCAATAGAAGTGAGATCAATCTTGTGGATTCCGAGGATTTAACCGCAGATCAGCAATGGACCGCCTTAAATGCATTTATAGAATCCGATGATTACCTAAGAAGCCGGAGAGGGGACTATGTAGAAAGAAATGGGGAACAAGGACCTTGGAGCCATGTGGTTGATTTAAAGTTTTTACAGGATTTTTCCATAAATACGGGCGATACCAAACATACCCTTCAGTTTAGCCTGGACATTTTTAACTTCACCAACCTCATAAATAGTGATTGGGGTGAACGAAGAGTTGTTGGAAACTTCAATGAAGTCAGTCTTATTGATGTCGTGGATGGAGGAAATGCCAACCCTGCATTCAATTTTGATCCAGACATATTGGATCGTATTGAAGAGATTGAAGATGACGGAATTCAATCCTCCAGATGGCAAATGCAAATAGGATTGCGATATATTTTTAACTAAACAAAACAGATAGCCCATTAAATGGGCTACTTGGAAAACCCCGCTTTACGGCGGGGTTTTTTTATTGGTAAAATCATTACATTTAAGTCGTAAATAACATACCATGGAAATCCTAAAAAACCTCCACTCCTATTTAGCCTACATTGTTCTATTGGTTTTGATCGTTGCCGTTGCCAATGCGCTTATCGGTTGGTTTGCCAAAAAGGATTTCCGTTTTGAAAAGGATTTAAGGATAAGTCTTTTTGCCCTGATTTTAAGTCATATACAACTGTTGGTCGGGATAATTCTTTTCTTCGTTTCCACCAGTGGGTTAAAGGCCATCCAAATTTTGGGCATGGGAGGGTTAAATGCACCTGCCCGATTGTTGGCCGTGGAACATCCGTTCGTCAATATCATTGCCCTGGTTTTGATTACCATGGGATGGTCGCGTCATAAGAAAACCGACAATTCCACAGCCAAATTTAAACGAATCGCCATTTTTTACGGGTTGGGATTGGTACTTATTCTTAGTCGAATTCCCTGGGGACAGTGGTTAAATTAATCCTTCTCCACTTCTTTTACCAAAAACAGATAGATTGGGAAATGATCTGCATAACCTCCTTGGTAGGTTGTGCCAACGTACGTCCGAAATGGATAGCCTTGGTACTTTCCCCGTGGGTTCTTCAATGCTTTGGGCGCATGGATTTCCGCTTTCCAAAAGGAATAGTCCCGCGTATCCGAAGTAAGGAAATTGGGTGTCAGTATAAACTGGTCGAACAAATTCCATTTGTCCCTATAGGCCAAGGTCCCCTGCCCTTTTTTAAACAACCTTTCCATGGGATTGAAAAGGCTTAGACTGTCCAATTGTTCTTCTTTTCCCTTTGTCCGTAACACCTTTTTTAGGCTTGCATTTGTGGGATCATCATTTAAATCCCCCATGGAAATGATTTTGGCATTGGGATTTATTTGGTTGAGGGAGTCCATGATACGCTTGTTCAGATGGGCCGCCTTTATCCTATTGGGCCTGCTCCGTAGTTCCCCTCCACTACGGGAGGGCCAGTGGTTCACAATAAAGTGTATTTCCTCATTGTCCAAAAGTCCCGAAACCACCAATTGATCTCGCGTATAATCCCGATGCCCTTCCTCGTCCATCAATACCAACCGAATACTTTTAAAGTCAGTAGGTAAAAAAGAAGCCTTTTTGTACACCAGGGCCACATCTATTCCACGTTCGTCCGGAGAATCAAAATGGATACTACCATAATCCTTATCCCTGAGATTGGCATGACCGATCAAATCCTGGACCACACCTTTATTCTCCACCTCACAAAGTCCAATGATATCCGGAGATGTTCCCGTCACCTTACGCCCTAGCTCCGACAATACCTTGGAGATATTACGGATCTTCCTGTCATATCGTTCTTTTGTCCACCCGTAACGGCCCTCAGGAGTACGTTCATCATCAAAAATCAAGGTGTCGTTGGTGATATCAAAAAGGTTCTCCACATTATAAAAAGCCACGGTCCTAATCTTGTAGGTAACACTTTCCTGACCAAAACATGGGCAACCAATCAAAGCTAATATTAATAGAAAACGAATCATACGTCCTAAAATAAATCAAGTTCTTTGTTTTTTAAGATTTCTTGTATAGTATTGTCCATTTTTTTGTTAAATTGATGCCATACTTAACCTAAATGTATCGAGGTTTCCTCCTCATTACCGTTCTTTTACAAGGCTGGTGGTGCTTCTCCCAAAACACAAGTACCATAACGGGCATACTGATTAATGGACAAACCAACAAACCTATTTCCCGGGCGTCCGTTTACCTGGACAAAGCCATGGAAGAAGCTTCCCTTGATACCACAGGTACTTTTGGTCTGATTACCGATCAAACTGGGGAATTTGTATTGGTTATTGAAGTCCCGGACCTTATTTCAAAACGATTTGTACTTCAACTTGAAGGTTTACCCATAAATCTGGGCACCATTGTTTTGGAACCCGACATTACCCTTGAACAAGTGGATAACCTCATCACGTTAACCGAGAATGACCTTTCCGATGATGAGGGAACCCTCTCCTCTTCCAATGGATTATTACAAGCCACAAGGGATGTTTTTTTGACAAGGGCAGCTTTTGATTTTGGACAGGCATTCTTTCGCGTAAGGGGTTATGATTCCAGGGAAGGCCAGGTCCTGATCAACGGGATGGTCATGAACAAATTTTTTGACGGAAGGCCCCAATGGAACAACTGGGGTGGCCTTAACGACGTGGTACGCAATCAAGAATTCACCAATGGTTTGGGGGCTTCTGCCCTCACTTTTGGGGGGTTTTTGGGCAATACCAATATCAATACACGTCCTTCCGGACTTCGCCCAGGGACCCGATTGTCCACCTCGTATTCCAATAGGACCTATAGCGGAAGGGTGATGGCCACCCACAATTCCGGAAGTAACCCAAATGGCCTTGGGTATGCTTTCTCCGGATCTCGAAGGTGGGCAAAAGAAGGGCATATTCAAGGCACGCGCTACGATGCGTATTCCTTTTTTGGAGCTATGGAATACCAATATAACCCAAAACATACCCTTGTACTGACCACTATTTTGGCCAAAAATCGACGTGGGCGCTCCTCTGCCATTACAGAAGAAGTATTTGAACTGGCGGGCAACCGATATAATCCCTACTGGGGGATTCAAAATGGGAAAATTAGAAACTCCCGGGAACGGGATATCTTCGAACCCCTTGCCATGATCAACCATTTTTATGAATCCAAAAAACTGAGAATCACAACGGGTATTGCTTATCAAACCGGAACCCATGCCAGAAGTAGGCTGGGGTATTTCAATGCGCCAAATCCAAACCCAACCTACTATCGCTATTTGCCCAGTTTTTATGTAAACAATCCTATAGGTGCTGATTTTACCAATGCCGCCATGGCCAGGGAGGGATTTTTTAAAAATCCCCAAATCAATTGGTCCCAACTGTATACGGCCAATACTTCCCCTTCACAACTGGGAAAAGCGGCCTATGTCCTTTACGATGATACCGTAGCAGATTCCAAACTCCTGTTCACCACTATTGGTAACCTTGACATCAACGATAACTTCAGCATCGATTTTGGAGCTTCTTATCGTGATTTGAACTCGGAAAACTATGCGGAAATTTCCGATTTGTTGGGCGCTGAATTTCATGAGGATATAGACACTTTTTCAGATACATTGAATGATATCCAAGGTGATGTAAACAAACATGAAGGTGCTATTTTTAACTATAATTATGCCCTGCAGGTCAACGAATGGAGTGGGTTTGCACAACTCAACTTTAGCAAGGACCAGTGGAGTGGGTTTGCTTCGGGAATGCTCTCCAAAACCGAATACCAAAGAAATGGGCTCTTCCAAAACCAGCGTCATTTGGAAAATTCACTTGGAAAAAGTGAACCCATAAAATTCTCCAACTATGGCATAAAATCAGGGATTTCCCATCAATTAACGGGAAGGCATTGGCTTCAAGCCCATCTTGGATTGTGCAAAAGACCGCCCACGCTACAAAACACATTCATCAACCCAAGGGAAAACAATGAAGTGGTATTGGACATCCAATCCGAAACCGTAACCACGGTGGATATCAATTACCTTCTTCGTCTTCCTGATTTAACGGGAAGGTTGACCTGTTTTTATACCCACTTTCAGAATGCAACGGATATCAATTTCTTTTTTGTGGATGCAGGTGTAGGCTCCGATTTTGTCCAGGAAGTCATTACGGATTTGGACAAACTACATAAGGGCGTGGAACTGGGACTGGAATACCAGGCTTCCCCACAAGTAAAACTTTCTTTGGCGGCCAATTTGGGGGATTACACTTTTGCCAGCAACCCCAACGTCACCATCAATTTTGATACGGCCGGTGCGGAGGAAGATGTGATCGATCCCGAAGGAAGTACCGATCTGGGAAAGGCAGATATCAAAGGTTTAAAATTGGCCCAGGGACCACAGACGGCCGTGGCATTGGGAGTTGAGTATCGAGACCCTGACTATTGGTGGATTGGGGCCACTACAAATTATCTCGCCAACAATTACGCCAATATTTCCACTATCATCCGTACTCCGAGCTTTGTTTTGAACCCGGAAACCGGAATGCCGTTCCCGGAGGCCACACCGGAAAATATAGCCCCCCTTTTGGAACAAAAACCCTTGGACAGTTTTTACCTGTTGAATCTCGTTGGCGGGAAATCATGGTTGGTCGACGGGAAATACATCAGTCTTTTTGTGAGCGTCAACAATGCCTTTGATGAACTCTTCCGCACCGGGGGTTTTGAGCAGAGCAGAAATGGGAACTTTGGGCAGTTGCAACAGGACAACCTTAGAAATGACCCCTCCTTTGCGCCAAGGTACTGGTACGGTTTTGGACGCACCTATTTTGTGAACCTGGCGCTTGGTTTTTAAATCCAAACCATCATGAACAGAACACAGTTCCTTACTTTAGATTTATTGGTCTTCCGAAGTACGAGTTGGAACTCATACTGAAATAATGGCCATATGCATTAATTCTGTTTCTTTACTTATCTTAGGGGTCCAATTCCAAAAAATTCATGAAAAGACTCATCGTGTTCGTGGCCCTTGGCGCTTTTATAGCAAGTTGTGGCGGTAAAAAAGAAGAAAAAAAAGACGGTTTTGAGGTAAGTCGCACCAAAAAAGAGGACAAAAAGGAAGTAGCCAATGAAGGTGTTCCCATAGATTTGAACAATAAAGGGGTAGGTCCCATTACGGAAATGAGCTTCCCGGATGAAATAGATACGGAAATGGCCGCTCGTGGGGAAGCCCAGTTCAATGCCATTTGCGTCGCATGCCATATGGTGGACCAGCGCATGATCGGTCCAGCCCTAAAGGGAGTGTACGACAGGCGAAGTCCGGAATGGGTCATGAACATGATGTTGAACCCGGACGGGATGCTTAAGGAAGACCCCATAGCCAAGGCCTTGTTAAAGGAATACAACAATGCCATTATGCTCAATCAGAACTTGAGCGAGGAAGAAGCACGAGATCTCGCAGAGTACTTGAGAACACTGTAGACAATTAAACGTAATTCTTTGAAATGCTGTTATCCCAAAGCGATGTGGTAATGGCATTTTTTGTTTCGTATGGATTTGGAAGCCAATAAAAAGAACGCCATTGCCTTTTACAGAACGGCCTATTTGGGGGAACCCAAAAAAGCGGTCGCCCTTTACGTAGGTCAAGAGTACATTCAGCACAATCCTGATGTCGCTGACGGTACCCAGGGTTTTATCGACTATTTTGAACGTATGCAAAGGGAGTACCCGAATAAATCCATTGAATTCGTTCGCTGTATCGCGGAAGGGGACCTGGTGGCCCTACATACCCATCAGATATGGCCGGAAGGTGATGCATATGTCACCATGGATTTTCTTCGATTTGATGAAAACGGGAAAATTTGTGAACACTGGGATGCCATTCAACAAATCCCAAAAAAATCTGCTAATCCCAATACCATGTATTGATATGAAAACAATAAGCTGTAACCCATTGGGCGGGACCTATGATACGGAGTTACCCGCCAATGGACCAAACCTGAAAACCATGAAAAAAGAAATCTTGGCAATTGTCCTCTGCACCTTTTTAAGCTCCCTAAACGCCCAGTCCTTAGTGGGTTCATGGGAAGCCATCGGTACTTTTGATGGAAAGGAATTACGCAATGTGGTCATATTTACGGAAGGCCATCAAGTCGCCACTTTCTATGAGACCGAAACCGGTGCCTTTGTAGGTACCAACGGGGGTAGCTGGAGTTTGGATGGAAACCAAATGACGGAAACCATTGAGTTTGATACCAAAACTCCGGAACGGGTGGGAAATACGGTTACTTTTGAAATTGAATGGGACAATGACGAGTTGCGCATAAAGGATGTTGACCTGGTTTGGAAACGTTTGGACAATGGTACTCCCGGCGATTTGGCGGGGGCCTGGTTAATTTCAGGTAGAATGCGAAACGGGGAACTGCAAAAGCGTGACACCAACCGCCCCCGGAAGACCATGAAAATCCTTTCGGGAACCCATTTTCAGTGGATTGCCTACAATACTGAAACCAAAGAATTTATGGGTACTGGAGGCGGAACCTACACTACCGTTGATGGCAAATACACGGAAAATATTGAATTCTTTTCCAGGGACAATACCCGTGTTGGTGCGAGTTTACAGTTCGATTTTGAAATCAAGGATGGGGATTGGCACCACTCTGGATTGAGTAGCAAGGGGCAACCAATTTATGAAATTTGGACCCAACGAACCCCTTAAAACCATCATGAAAACAAGCCTCCTTTTACTGCTTCTTCCTTTTGTTTTTTGGGCTCAAGAGCCAATCGTCCAAAAGGAATCCCTATTTGTTGCCCTCTATACCGTGGGTGAGAATTGGGACACCGAAAAATCCCCAAATGAACAGGCATTTTTTAAGGAGCATTCCGCTTTCCTGAAAAAACTTCGTGATACTAAGGTAATCGTACAAGGGGCACGCTATGGGGATACCGGCATGGTGGTGTTCAAGGCTTTCGGCCAGGAAACTGCCGAATCCCTTATACATTCGGACCTGGCCATACAAAACCGACTTTTTAATGTTAAAATTTATGCCTTTTCCCCTTTCTACAAAGGATGCATAGAATAAATCAGAAAACCATGAAAACATTCCGCAGCATTTTGTTGCTATTTTTACCCCTTAGTTTATACGCCCAAGAAATGGAACTCCCTTATCATCAAATACCCGATTATCCTGCGGATTATTCTTCAGGAAACATCGTTGGGCGGATGATAGATGGTTTGGGATACCGTTACTATTGGGCCACTGAAGGGATTTCCGAAAGTGATTTGGCCTATAGGCCTTCCGAAAAGGGCAGGACCTTCTTGGAAACCTTGCACCATATTTATGGAATGTCCGAGACGCTATTGGAGTCTTCCAAAGGGGAGCCCAGTATCCGCCCAAAAGATTTCACCAAACTTAGTTTTGAACAGTTGCGCGAAGGAACTCTAAAAAACTTGGAAGCCGCAAGCCATCTCATGAAGGGCAAAAATGAAGATGATCTGGCCACCTTAAAGGTTACCTTTCAAAGAAACGACAAGCAAACCAGTTTTCCGTATTGGAACATGCTCAACGGAATGCTTTCGGACTGTATCTACCATACGGGACAGTTGGTCATGATGCGAAGGTCAAATGGTAATCCGCAGCACCCCAAGGTCAATGTTTTTTTGGGAAAGAACAGAGAATAGGTCCCATAAGCCGGGAAAACTGTAACTCTTTTTTGTTTTCCGTGTCTATTAAGAAGTTGGGACTTCTTATCCGGATTTATGGAAATTTCTAAAAAGGGACAATACTACGGCGAAGAAAAAAAGTCTTTGAGCATAGCGGTTTTTTACTTTCCGAATATGATTATTTGGATAAAGGAACGCCTTGGCATTATCATGAAAATCCGTATTTCATGTTTGTGCTAAGCGGGAATATGTTGGATATCAACAAAAAGAAAAGAACGAATTGTCCATAGGGAAGTTTACTATTCCACAATTGGCAAGACCCTCATTTGAATACCCGCGAGTCCCCCCATGCCAGAGGATTTCATATTGAACTTGATAGGAATTGGTATGTTAATAACCAGTTAGACATTTCGTTATGGGAGGGAAGTTCCCTGGTCCAAAACCCAAGACTATATCAAACACTTGCCAAGCTCTATTACGAGTTTAAGGTTCAGGATCCCTATTCCAACCTTGCCATAGAACTGTTATTGCTACAGCTATGTGAGGGTATTGACCATGAACATGCCGCTAAAAGCACTACAGAGCCCCGTTGGATGGACAACTTAAGGGAAATCCTGAATCAAAGTGATGTCCCACGTACACTGACCACACTTTCGAACGAACTCGGGGTACATCCCGTTCACCTCTCCCGAAGCATTCCCAAATATCTTTCCCTGAACCTTGGCGATTTCTTGCGCCAGCAAAAACTAAAAAAGGCCCTTCCCTATCTGTTGGATAAAACGTACTCGTTGACCGAAGTGGCCTATATTTCCGGTTTTGCGGATCAGAGCCATTTTACCAAAACCTTTAAAAAGTACTTCCAGATGACCCCCAAAAAGTATCGGTCAAGCGTATGATCACCATAATTCCGCCTATGACACGGACCGGCAAATGGAACGGGAATCCGCTATTTTGGATAATCCTTTGACCGTTCCACATAACTGCGGATTTACAGTACTTGCTAAATGTCAAACAAACATC
The DNA here is from genome assembly GCF_023016285.1 of Muricauda sp. SCSIO 64092. Classification (GTDB taxonomy): domain Bacteria; phylum Bacteroidota; class Bacteroidia; order Flavobacteriales; family Flavobacteriaceae; genus Croceivirga. The sequence goes on along the minus strand of NZ_CP095413.1, from coordinate 2,751,819 downwards.
TTTTTTAATACCACTTAAAGAAAGCGACCATAATTTTTCCTTTGTAACCTTTTTCCCATTGGGTTTGTCTAAGAGGAAAGGATACACCCCCATGAAAAATATGATTTGTAAAGCTTTGCTGGTGTTATTGGCTATAGTCACCACGTCCAGCGCACAGGAAAAAACCAATCATGCGCAAAAGGGCCACACTTGCCAAAATTCTGAAAAGGTTAATCGTCTTTTTGAAGAATGGAACACCGAAGGTTCCCCAGGAGCATCTGTTGTGGTTGTCCACAATGGGAACATCATCCACTCCAAAGGGTACGGCAGCGCCAATCTGGAGTACGCTGTTCCCAATACTCCTGAAACGGTTTTCCATGTGGCGTCCATCTCCAAACAGTTTACTGCGTTTGCGATTGCCTTATTGGAAAGTCAGGACAGGTTATCCTTAGAAGACGATATACGAAACTACCTGCCGCAGCTACCAGATTTCGGCCATAAGATCACCATTGGCAATCTAATCCATCACACCAGCGGACTAAAAGACCACGGGAATTTATTGTCGTTGGCAGGGTGGCGGCAAGATGATGTCAAAACACAGCAACAAATATTGGGGCTTGTACAAAAACAGGAAACCCTGGATTTTGTGCCAGGGGAAGAATTTGTCTATAGCAATACCAATTACGATTTGTTAGCGCAGATTGTAGAAAAGGTGGGGGGTCAGGGCTTTTCAGAATGGACAAGGGAACATATATTCAAGCCATTGGGCATGGATACCACCTTTTTCAACGACAGCCATGAAAGGGTGATTCAGGATAGAGGTTATTCCTATAAAAAAGATGGGAAAGGCTATAAAAAGGAGGTGCTGAACTATGCCTATTTCGGCTCCACCAGTCTCTATACAACAGTTGGGGATCTTGCTCGTTGGGCCAACAATTTTAAGACCATGGAACTCGGGAACGAACAGATTATGGCCAAAATGCACCAACAAGGGGTACTGAACAATGGTGAAACCATCCCGTATGCGTTCGGACAGCTGATCGAAAGCCATAAAGGGCTGCGAATAGTTTCCCACGGCGGTGCGGACGCCGGCTATCGCACTTACATGGCAAGGATTCCCGATCATGACTTCAGTGTGGCCGTCCTATGCAATCTTGGTTCAATGAACCCCATAAAGCTGGCCGAGCAAATCATTGATATTTATCTGGAAGCATATTTGGAAAAGGAAAACAGTAAGGAAGAAAACAAAAGTACAGACATGGAACAACAGGTTGTGGCAAAGATAGAAACATCCACTTTAAAGAGGTATGAGGGAAGATACGAATTGATGGAAAATATTATCATAACCATTTGGTTGGAAGAAAATGGTTTGAAGGGAAACATTACCGGAAAAAGGGACGTCCATGAGTTTGTTCCCATTTCACAATCGGAATTCCACATCCCGACCCTCGCAGCTACCATAACATTCCCAAGTAATAAAAACGATGGCAATGATGAATTGGTTTTCAAAAAAGGGGCAAGGTCGATTACGGCAAGAAGGGTCGGGAGTTTTGATCCCAATACCGTTGACCTTGAGGAATATGTGGGAACCTATTTTAATGGGGAACTATCCGTTTTTTATACCTTGATGATTCGTGATGGAAAAATCATTGCACAGCAAAAAAGGCTTGACGATATTACATTGGTACTTTCCCACCAGGATTTTTTTGTAGGCGATCAATGGTTTTTCAAAAACGTGGAGATGGTAAGAAATGATGATGATACCGTTTGGGGCTTCAAGGTTTCAGGAAAACGTGCCCGGAACATTCCCTTCAAAAAAATGGATTAAAACAGCAAAACAATGGAAGAAACCATTACAGGTCTGGGTGTGCTCATCATGATAACACTCATCGTATTCATTCTTGCCCGGTACAACTTTCTCATCAAAAAGATGAGGATGGAACGGGGCGATAACAGCGCATTTGCCAGAAACAGTTACAGTTTCATGGACATCGGATGCATCGTGCTGAGCTTTGGTATCGGATTGGGCATCTCTTCCATATTCACAACTTTGGAAATCAGGGAGGATACCATGTATCTTTTGATATATGCCACCATTTTCACGTGTGGGGGCATCGGTTTGATGGTGGCCCATTATATCCGAAAAAAGGTTGGAAAGGGGTAAAGTGCAAACTGATGAGGACATCGTCAGGCAAATTGTCAATGGAGAAACAAAAATGTTCCGGGTATTGGTAGAACGGCACAAGGATGTATCACTGACCTTGGCCTATACCATTCTCAAGGATACCGCGTTGGCGGAGGATGTGCTTCAAGAGGCATTTGTAAAGGCATTCAAAAACCTGAAAAGGTTCAATTTTGAAGCTTCCTTTTCCACGTGGTTCCACCGGATTGTGTTAAATACCAGCTATAATACCCTCAAAAAAACGAAGAATAGAAGAACAGAGCCTTTGGAAAATCGGGCTATCAAGGAGACAGGGAACAGTACAGGGTTCGATATTTTGAGGAGTGAGGAACGAACCAACGCCATTAACCATATATTGGATACGATGAAACCAAACGAGTCCCTGGTATTGAGACTACACTACCTCGCCGAGCGGAAAGTGGGTGAGATTGCAAAAATCACTGCCCTGAGCCCTTCCAACGTAAAAGTAATCCTGCACCGGGCCAGGATTAACTTTCGAAGTGCATTAGATGACCTATTGGGGCCAGAAAAAACAAATTTATTATGAAAGAAAAACGTATTGAAAAAT